>DRNP01000025.1 GCA_011322135.1 Candidatus Kaiserbacteria bacterium
AAGACATTTCATACACATCTAAAAATCCCGCAACTTTTGAAGCAGACCTAACAAAAGCTATTGCAAGTGGAAGCGGTCCGGACTTGATACTCATTTCACAAGAAGACCTCGCTACGCTTACAGGAGAAATAAACCCGATTTCATACAAGACGTTATCGCAACGTAAGTTCATGAATACTTTTTCAGATGGCAGTGCAATATATCTGAGAAGCAATGGTATATATGGGTTACCTGTTACTATTGACCCACTTGTTTTGTATTACAATCAAACTATATTAGCTTCATCTGGTATCGTGGGCGAAGCATCTACAACGTGGGAAATGCTGACCGGTTGGGCTCCAAGAGTTGTAAAATTAACAAAAACACATAATATCTCTCGAGCATTAATATCTCTTGGAACATATAGCAATGTGCACAATGCACGCGGTGTGCTTTCGACACTTTTTTTGCAGGCCGGAGTACCTATAGTTACATTAAACAAACGCGGTGGATATAAGATTTCTTTGAACACGGCAAATGGAGCGTCTTCACCCGGTGAGTCTGTGTTGCGCTTTTATACGCAATTTGCAGACCCGACAAAAGTGTCATATACATGGAACACAACTCTTCCTGATTCACAGCAAATGTTTATACATGGAGACAGTGCCTTGTATTTGGGATACGCTTCCGAAGCTTCATTTGTTGCAGAGGCAAATCCTAATTTATCATTTGACATTGCTCAGGTACCTCAACTTCAAACAGCTTCGTTTAAAACAGACTATGCAAAAATCTATGCGTTTTCAGTACCGCGCGGAAGTAGAAATGTTTATGGAGCACTTAAAGTCGCTTCGCTTTTTATAAATCCGGCTAACGACAGACTGGTTGCGAAATCTTCAGGTACGGCACCGGCACTGCGCTCACTTCTTGAAGCGGCGCCAAACGATCCAGTTTCCGCTGTTGTTTATCCGGCAGCTATTATGTCGCGCACTTGGCTATCCCCAACGCCCACAATGACCGATAATATATTTTCGCGTATGATTAAAGATGTTGTAACGGGTAAAACATCTATTGCTCAAGCGCTAACAAACGCAGAACAACTTATTCGTTCGGCACTTCCCGGTATAAAGACAAAAAAACCAACATAATCATGCAAAAAACAATCTCACACGTACGCAAGTTTTATATGTTTGTATTTACAAGTATGTTTATATTGCCGACAATGGCTTTTGCCGCAGATAGTACTGGGTTGAAAAATCCGCTTAAAGCAAATTCCATCCAAGAATTACTTACCGCAGTACTTAGTTACGTGGTTCAAATCGGAACTGTGGTTATTGTTCTGATGATGGTTTGGACAGGTTTCAAATTTGTGCTTGCAAAAGGGAACCCGACTGAGCTTCAAGGAGCACGCAAAATGTTGCTTTGGACAATAATCGGAGCGCTCGTTATACTCGGGGCACAAGTAATAGCAATGGGTGTCCAGAGCACTGTAACCGCGATTTCATCATCATGACTTTTGCGCAATATGTACAAACAGCAATCGGTATTTTCAGTTCGGTCGTTATACCGGCACTGTTTACACTCGCGTTTCTTTTTTTCGTATACGGCATTGTTAAATATTTCTTCTTAAGCGGTGACAGTACGAAACGCACAGAAGCGCATTCGTTTGTGTTATGGGGTGTGCTCGGCATGGTATTATTATTTTCAGTGTGGGGACTTATTCATTTATTGCTCGTAACATTTGGTATTTCATGAATCAGTACATAATTTCTCGAGTTCAAAAAAGTATGCTACTTGCAAAGACTGTTGTTTGGGGCGCGTTGGGTTTTATTTTAGCGATACCGTATTCTTTTGTTCATGCTGATGCTGGGTTACAGCTAGGTGTTACGGGTGGCAACAACTCTGTGCAATATGGTTTTGGTCTTTCTCTGGGAAAGATTTTAGGCATAGGAGGTTCTTCTATTGGTCCCGGAACAAATGGAGTTATAGGTATCGGATATACGATTCTAGGTCTTATAAACCAAGTGCTCGTGCCTCTTTTGTTTGCGGTAGCGTTCATTACTTTTTTGTGGGGTGTTTATAAATATTTCATAGCTGAAGGGTCTTCAGAAGATGGACAAAAGAAGGGCAAACAGCTTATGTTATATGGACTTATCGGTTTCTTTGTGATGGTGAGTTTGTGGGGTCTTGTAAATGTTGTAGCAGACACCTTTGGTCTTACGGGTTGGGCTGCTCCGGCGCTTCCTTTGTCATATTGATATTTTAATTATGAAATCACGAATTTTATCAATAACCGCATTTCTGGCAATGCCTTTTCTGACAATGGCGGCCGCACCGGATCTCACAGGTATCTTTTTATATGAAAATTCTTTCGTTACTGTTGTAAATCAGATAATAGTACCGATATTGGTATCGATCGCATTTATATCTTTTATTTGGGGCGTATATAAATATTTTATTGCAGGGTCGGCAAGTCCTGAAAAAAGAAAAGAAGGAGCGTCATTTATTATGTATGGTATTATCGGATTCGCGGTTATTTTTTCAATATGGGGATTGGTAAATCTTTTTGCCGGATTCTTTGGGCTCACAGGGTATCGAGCGCCGGCGTATCCAACACTCTAAAACAGAAACTTCAAACTTGCCGGGAAGAGTTTTTCACCACAATGATTCCGGGTCAACGCGCACGGTAATATTTGGCGGAAGTCTATATATCTTTTGCGATAATTCCTGAGCTTCGTTACTCCAGTTTTGTATATCAATATATTTATATACGATTGTACGCACAACTTTATTTTGTGTTGCAAATTTGTCCGGAATCTCGATGCCGGTTTTTGGTTTCAAAATAGACTGTACAAGAGCGGTATCTTTTTCGATTTTTGTTATCGAGCTTTCAATTCGTATGGTTACAATATGTCCGTACGGAGGATAATTCAGCTGTTTACGCATCGAATCTTCTTCTTCAAAAAAAGCATTGTCGAGCGGGTTTCCAAGTGTTGTAAATATTGCGTCGTCCGGTCTGCGAGTAACGACAGCGACTTTTTCCGCTCTTTCTGTTAAAGAAAATGAAAGTCGTGCAAGTCTTTCTCGCGCGCGCCAAAAAGGTAACGCGAGCAGTGAATCGGCAGATGCGACAACCGCAAGCGAAATAGGGTCAGATGGATTAAGCCACGGAATGAGCGCTTCGGTGCCGACAATAATAGTTCCCGGAATATCGAATCTTGTTGAGGCACCGCGTGCGTCACGAGGTGTGCGGATTGTGTTCGTGTCAAAAAGTACAAGCGGAGCGTTTGGAAAATTATTGCGAATGGTTTCCGCTATTCGTTCAACGCCTACTCCGATAGGTATAAGGTTCCAGCTTCCGCATTTGTCACATAGAGCCTTTGCGTCGATTACGGTATCACCATTTGAGGAACGGAATACTCTTTTACCGGCGACTGTTATAAGCGAAAGGGGACGTCCGTCTGTTGTACGTACCGATGTTCCACAATCACGACATATCACAGTGCTTGCATAACCCCTCCGCACGGCGAGTATCGCAGAGCGTCCGTGTTGTTCGTATGTTGATTTAATGGTTGATAAAATTTGCGCAGGTAGAGCTTTGAAAGGTGCTTGTGTAATTTTCTTGCGCACATCGAATATTTTTATAGGTGATGCAGATATGTTTTTGAGTGCAGAATTCGGTTTCGGTCTAATCTCCATACGTAGCGGATAGTCACCGATTGTGGTTTGTATCGAACGCTCGTGTGCTAATGCGTTTATTGCAATGCGAGTGTCAATAGGACTTCGTGCAACAGTCAGATAGCTGTTCGCGCTTTCACGCTCGATTATTATATGAGCCAGATGCGGAATTGGTATGAAAGAATATTTAGGTGTCGTTATGATTATGTCTGCGTCTTTTATTTTCTTTAGGGAAGCTAGACGCTTTTTTTGTGTAAGCGCTCCGGTAACAACAATCGCGCTCGGAAAAGTGTCAGCGAACCGGTCAATTTCAACAGCAGTCGGTACAACAATAAGAACAGTGCCTTTTGCGGAGGATATTATTTTTTTATATTCTTCAATACGCGACGTGTACGTTTTTTCACAAAAAGAAAGAGAATGACCGGCGCCTGCGAAAAGTTTTTTTGGAAATCCGTGCGTGAGAAACGCTTCAGGTATCATTTCTCGCAATATGACACCCATTGGTAAAAGATGATGTGTTGCTGTCTTTGTGAGCGCGATGCGATAGCTCTTTGGAAGAGCTCCAGTGGTGGTAACCGCTCCGGAGCGAAGAACAAAAGGAGCTGTCTTGATTGATTCTTTTGCATCGCGGACGCTTGTGCAAGCAACAACAATACCAGGTACGGTTTTTTTTCGAAGCGGTACCGATACTATCGTTCCAGGTCGTACGTATTCCTTGAAACGATATGACAACGCTCCCGCCGGAGCAAAACGTGCGAACGGAATAACATCGATTACGAACATATTTTGTATATTATAAGGATATTGTATATACGGATGACTGGTCTGAAACTACAACTGTTCCGTCTTTTTCGGAAGCGACTTTTGGTGATATGCCGTGAAGCACTCGTGCAAATGTTCGCGGACTGCGAGGGTCCAGCGAAAGTGCATATAAGTTTTTACCGACAAGCACAAGAAAGGCGTCAGTGTGTTTGGGGTATGCGAGAATTGCAGTAGGCGGTATTTTTGGCGAGTAAATTATTGTTGGAGCGCATGTACCGCTTGCACACAAATATACGGGCGGGGTACAAGATGGCGTGGTTGTAGGAGTGGCGATTATTGTTCGTTTATCTTTTGACAATGACACAAGAGCGCATCCGTTTGCAAGCGTAAGCGGTTTGTCGATTGTCGGGAGTGTTTGATTTTCGATATATGAGAGGGCTGTTTTTGCTTCGGAGCCTTTTAGAAGGGTTCCTGAAACAGCTTTCGGCACCAATAGCGCGCGTACTTTTATGTTTTTATTATCCGGAATAGTTACGAGGGTTGTCCATGGGAAATAATTTTGTGATGTTACGAGAACCATATGAGTGCCCGGCACTAACGGTATTGAGAGAGTACTTTTGATACTTTCACCGCGGGGAGCGTAGTCCGTAAATATGTGTGAGTGTTCCGGCAGGTTAGTGATTGTTAATGAACGCGTCTTGACAAGAGAAATATTTGGACCGATACGATACCCCGCGTTGTATCCGATAAAAGATATTATTGCCAGTACAATTATTACAAATGCCGTTGCAACCCATGAGATTGAAAATTTTGTGTTATGCGACATATTATTTTATTCAAAAGTATCTATATCGGCTCCAACGCTTTGTAGACGTTTAACAATGTCTTCGTACCCACGATTTATAGTGTATACATTGTGCAAAATAGAATGACCTTCAGCTCCAAGCATTCCGGCGACAAGCATTGCTCCGGCACGCAACACGGGAGGACATACCATTTCTGCGGACTTTAGTTGAGTGGGACCGGTGATTGATATACGGTGCGGGTCATGCAGAAATGTTTGTGCTCCAAGTCGGTCCAGCTCTGTGTAGTAAATGGCGCGTTTGTCGTATACCCAGTCGTGTAGCATCGTTGTGCCGACAGCTTGCGTTGCTATAACAGCAAAGAACGGTAGGTTGTCCATATTTAAACCGGGATATGGACGTGGATGAATGCGCTCGGGGAATGCAATCAGCTCTGAAGGTTTAATCGAAATATCCACTAAACGTGTTATGCCGTTTTCTGAAAGTCCGACATCTGTTTTTGTAAAAGAAAGCCCCATCTTTTTAAGAATTGTGAGTTCGATTTCAAGGAAAGCTATTGGAGCGCGTCGAATAGTTAGTGAGGAGTGTGTCGTGATTGCACTTGCAATGAAAAACATACTGTCGATAGGGTCTTCAGCGACGCTGTAAACGATATCTTTCTCGATATTTTGTATTCCCGTTACTGTAAGCCTTGTGGAACCGATGCCATCTATTTTTACTCCAAGTTTTTCTAAAAAACCGCAGAGTTCTTGCACTTGATAATTTGCTGATGCGTATGCAATTGTGCTCGTTCCTTCTGTGCAAGCGGCGGCAAGAAGTGCGTTTTCAGTTGCAGTGTCACTTGATTCGTAAAGGATGAGTTCTGCAGAATGAAGTCCTTTGTGTGTTATGTGGTGTGCGTCCGGAAGTGTCTCTATAGAAACACCGAATGCGGCAAGAGCATCCATGTGCGGACGAATTGTACGAGTACCAAGCGCGCAACCTCCGGCATGCGGAATGTCAAATGAGTTTAATTCATGTAAAAGGGGACCTATGAATAACAAAATGCTACGCGTCTTCATCGCGGATTCATGGTCAATATTTTTGATAGAAAGTTTTTTGGGTCTGTTTAGTGTAAGTGTTGTGCCACTCCATTTTGCAGTAACTCCAAGCGAACGGAGAACCTCGACCAATCTGTGCACCTCCTCTATGCGCGACATGTTTTTTAGTGTGGTTGTGCCGTGGTTTAAAAGAGATGCAGCGAGCAGAGCAACTGCTCCGTTTTTTGAACGGCTTGTAGTAATCTCTCCGGAAAGAGATTTGCCTCCATTGATACTAAAATTTAAACTTGTCGGAAGCGACATAAATGCATGATAGCACAGCACTACGTACGTGGCGTAGTACGAGAAATCGAGTTATGATAATCATGATATGTCATTTTTTTCACCCTTGCTCGGTATTGATTTAGGTACAACGAACGTGCTCGTGTATCTACCGAATAAAGGTGTTGTATTAAACGAACCGTCAGTTGTAGCCGTTTCAAATGAAAATAATGAAGTACTGGCTATCGGTAAAGAAGCAAAAGAGATGATTGGTCGTACGCCGGATTCTATCATTGCTTATCGTCCGATGAAGGATGGTGTCATTGCGGATTATCGTGTGACTGAAGCGATGCTTCGATATTTTATACGTAAGACACTTAAATGGAAGCCGTTTCGACCAACTGCACTTGTTTCTGTGCCTGCAGGTGTAACTTCAACAGAAAAACGAGCTGTTATTGAGGCGGCAGTGAAAGCCGGAGCAAAAGACGCGTTCGTTGTAAAAGAACCGATACTTGCCGCAATAGGGGCGGGGATTCCGATTCATGAACCTATGGGAAGAATGGTTGCGGATATCGGCGGTGGAACTATTGATGTTGCGGTGGTTTCTTTGGGAGGCATCGTTGCTTCGACAAGTGTGAAATGTGCGGGCAACAAACTTGACCATGCAATTATTGATTATGTAAAAAAGCAATACAACCTATCAATTGGTGAGCGTATGGCAGAAGATGCAAAAATAAAAATAGGTTCGGCTGTGAATGTGTCTGAAGAAGAAACTATTTTGATTAAGGGGCGTGATTTGGTTTCCGGACTGCCAAGTACAATTGAATTGTCAACAAACGAAATAGTGCGCGCGATGAATCGTGAATTGCGCGAAATGATGAGTGCCGTGCGAAAGGTCTTGCAGGAAACGCCTCCGGAGCTGGCAAGCGACATAATAGACAATGGGATTATTTTAACAGGAGGGACATCGCAATTAAAAAATATGTCAGATCTTGTGTATCGACGAACAGGTGTGCAAGCTTTTCCTGCAAAAGATGCGTATTACTGTGTTGCACGAGGTACAGGTGTTGTTTTGCAACATTTGGATACTTATAAAAAAAGTATCGCGGCAAAACGATAGATTTCACACACATGAGCGATTGAAACACGTGTGTTGTGATAGTATGCTTGCGAGATACAGTATGGGCTCGTAGCTCAGTTGGTAGAGCGCCGCATTCGCATTGCGGAGGTCAGGAGTTCGATTCTCCTCGAGTCCACAAAATATAGGGAAGGCTTCAGTGAAGCAAAAAGTGTTTTTTAAAGGTGCGATTATATTTTAAGTTTTTGTATGTCGCTTAATGTTGTTTGCTAATGTTGTGTCGTGTGGACCTGAGGGGGATCGAACCCCTTACCTCATGCATGCCATGCAAGCGCTCTACCAATTGAGCTACAGGCCCTTTCAAAAATATCTTACCGCGACTGCTTCAGTGCCTCAAGGTCTGAAAGAACTCGGCGCACGTCATTTGTCAATACATCGAGTGCTTCTTCTTGTCTGGCACGTGTTGCAGAATCACGTTCATCTTCTTCGGACATTTCGTCAATGTCTTCACCGATTTCGTCAATGTCTTCTGAAATCTCGTCAATATCTTCACTGACTTCTTGGAGCTCACGTGCGTTTCGATTTACAGTCAACTGAATAAAAATTGCAAGATATATTGCTTCAAGCGAAACTGTTGTTGTTAAAACCAATAGCATTAGTTGCCAAGACATAACTCCAAACAAAGACAGTGCGAAGAAAAAGATAAAAATAATTGTATGTACAACAATAGATGAGATGGAACCAATCCATATAATTAATTTATCAATCGGTGTTTGCTCACGTCCTTGTGTCGGCGCTGGAGTAGTCATTACGATTATCGGTAACATGCTCTTGCATGCCACGCAAGTGTGTTTAATCTTTTATTAAAGATAAAACGATAAGAATTCGATTTTGCTTTTGATAAAAAGCTGTTTATAGGTAGTGTTTTATATCTTAAATTATGAGGCGCGGGCGAGCTTCGCTCGCCCGCGCCTCATAATTTAACGGCTTTAAAAAGCCGAAGGCAGTGTTCATTTTCTTTGCATTGTTACTGTGATGGCGCACCCTTTGACTAAAATGTAATTATTGTGTATAACATATATATCATATTTTATGACACAAAAAACTAAA
>DRNP01000026.1 GCA_011322135.1 Candidatus Kaiserbacteria bacterium
AACGTAGCTTTATATCTAAAAAGATAACTAAAGATTATTTTCGTTTATAAATTGTTATTCGTAGCACATACAACAGCGCATTCTGATACACTGCAAACAATGAAAATAAATAACGTTAAAGGAAAACGAATTTTTGTGGGACTTTCCGGGGGAGTTGATAGTTCTGTAACAGCCACACTTTTAATGCGCGCGGGAGCACATGTAATCGGTGTATTTATAAAAGGGTGGTATCCAAAAGGAATGCCATGTACGTGGGCAAATGATAGGCGAGACGCGATGCGAGTATCTGCAAAACTCCATATTCCTTTTTATACTTTGGATGCATCAAAGGCATACAAACGCGGTGTTATAGATTACATGCTTTCAGAATATGCCATCGGACGCACTCCGAATCCTGATGTAATGTGCAATCGCGAAGTTAAATTTGGCGAGTTCGCTTCGTTTGCGTTTCAGCATGGTGCAGATTTTATTGCCACGGGACATTACGCACGCATTGATGTATCCGATAGTAAAATGCAACTTTTGCGCGGTATCGACAAATATAAAGACCAAAGCTATTTTTTGTGGGCTGTTCCGAAGGAAATTCTTTCAAAAACAATCTTTCCGCTCGGAGGATTACATAAAACCGAAGTGCGTACTATGGCACAAAAGTTTTCATTGCCGGTTGCGGAGAAAAAAGATAGCCAAGGAGTATGTTTCCTAGGAGATGTCTCCGTAGAAGAATTTTTAAAGAAAGAGTTTTCACCCGAACGCGGGAAAGCAGTGAATGAATCCGGGCAATTTGTAGGTGAACACGAAGGAGCTGTGCTTTATACACTCGGTGAGCGAGTAGCTCTTTTAGGGAATACTCGCGGTCCATGGTATGTATTGGCAAAAGATATAAAAGAAAACGAATTGGTCGTAACACATAATCGTTTTTCGAATCAGACACAACACTCGAAGATAGCACTTTCCAAATGCAATTGGTTTGAAAATGCCTCCAAAACCACAGAGGTTCAATATCGATACCATGGACCGAAAGTCTCCGGAAGCATTGTGGAAAGAGATGGTGTATATATATACGAAGCGTTATCTGGATCAGGGAAATTTGTTCCGGGGCAGTCTCTCGTTGCGTATGCTGGCGAGCAATGCATAGGAGGTGGTATTATAGAAACATCATGATGAAGCGGACACTTTATGTCATTGCACTCGGAATAATTGTTTTTGTTGCGTGGAGTATTTATTCTTCGCCACACATATCAAACAGCACCAAAAAAAAGCACCAAGAAGCGACAACAACGCCTGTTGTCAGTGTTTTGATGTCATTAAAAGATATTTATCATCGAGGCATTCATACGATAACCGGAGCCGTTGTTACACCGACACCTTGCTACACGGTCGATGCTGAAACAAAAATGGTTCCATCGACTACGCCTCCTGTTATTCGTTTGAATCTTTCAATTCCTCCGGATACGGGACGTTGCTTACAGCTCTCGGCTACTACGACATTTCGCGTAAAACAAAAAGCTAAAAAAGACGCAAAACTTTCGACATATATCAATGGGGTACAAGTGGCAACTTCAACAATATTTTAAATTATGCCTGAAATAGTTAAAGCGGACGGGACGAAAGAAAGGTTTGATCCGGAACATTTGCATCAGTCTCTCGTGCGTGCCGGAGCCGGCGAATATACCGCCAGACATATTGCAGATACAATAACAAAAACAGTGCATCATGGCATGCACACACATGAGGTATACAACCGTGCATTTAGACTTTTACGCAAAGAAACCAGACCTGTTGCGGCACGATACGCTCTGCGTCGAGCACTGCAAGAGCTCGGTCCGTCGGGGCATCCGTTTGAAGATTTTGTAGCACGGATATTTGAGAAAGAAGGTTGGAGTGTTGAATGGAGAAAGGTATTGCAGGGTAAATGTGTTACGCACGAAGTAGACGTATATGCACACAAAAACGGCACTACAATGGCTGCCGAACTCAAGTATCATAACGCTCCGAATTATAAGACCGATGTAAAAGTCGCTCTTTATGTAAAGGCGCGCTTCGAAGACATATGGGCACATTTGGAGGAACGAAAAAAATGTCCCGTTGAACGAGGATTCCTTATTACAAATACAAAGTTTACAACACAAGCGATAGCTTATGCGCAATGCGCAGGGATGGAACTCATTGGATGGGGGTACCCGGACGAAGGCAATTTATATGAACGTATGTGCCG
Organism: Candidatus Kaiserbacteria bacterium; assembly: GCA_011322135.1. Classification (GTDB taxonomy): domain Bacteria; phylum Patescibacteriota; class Minisyncoccia; order Phycocordibacterales; family Phycocordibacteraceae; genus C7867-001. Next base: position 2,216 of record DRNP01000026.1, read on the forward strand.
TACTCGCGTTTATCCCATTACAGCATTAACAAGAGTCACGAAAGCGGAGAAGCGTCTTTTGATTGGCGCAGGTATCGTATCTTGTGATATGCTTCGTGAAAGACGGGATACGCTTGCCACGCTTCGTTTCTCGCCTGAACGCATCGGCATTATTATTGCAGAGTCCGATGCACTTTTAGCACTTCCACATCCGTACGCTTATGAAGAACAAGAAAAATCATTATAATTATAACGTCAACAAAGACACCACTAAAGATAACAACGAGAACGAGACTGTAACCGCAGAGAATATAACTGCAGAGAAATTGTTTAGTGCGGAGAAGACACCGCCACTTTCAGTTTCAACAACAGATGCAAACAGTCATCCATGGCGTACTTTCATAGTATTTGCAACAGGTGGCATTATCGGTGCACTCGTTATGTATCTTTGGGGCGGGAATATAGTACCCCCGGTATCAGTTTCCAGTAAAAATAATAAATCGGAGACATCGACAACAACAACGACTGTATTGAAAACAAAGCCTACTGTGGCTACTTCTACTACTAAAAATACGGGACTTGTAACAGGCAATGTCGTGCGCAGTGATACGAGCGGTGCTGTATCTGTCGAAGCACAGCCGGCAGGTGATTCCGTTGTCATTGAATCAGTAACTGTTCCACCGCCAGGTGTATGGGTTGCAGTACAAGAAACACAAGGTGACAAATTGGGAAATGTATTAGGTGCTACGCGCGTACACGGACCGCTTTCAAATGTCGTCGTTAGCTTGCTACGAAATACAAAACCAAACAGAACTTATGCAGTTGTTTTATATCGTGACGGCGGTGACGGTGGAGTATTTGACCTATCAACAGACAGTGTTTATGTGGATTTTGACAGTGGTAAGCGCGTAGTTGTTCCATTTCGAACAACAACAGATTCAGCGAACACTATATCCGCACACTTGTAATGGCAAAAGTCTTCAAGAAATGGGGTGTATTTGATCCGACTTCCAAGGAACCATACCGTGTAAGTCGCTCAAAAATAGACCTCTTTTCAGAGTGTCCTCGTTGCGCATATCTTGATATGCGTTATGGGATACGGCGACCTTCAGGTCCATCTTTTACTTTAAACAATGCGGTAGACGTATTGTTTAAACGCGAGTTTGATGAGTATCGGGCAAAAGGCGAACCGCACCCTTTAATGAAAGAGGCAGGTTTAGATGCGGTTCCGTATCAACACGAAAAGCTCGACGAGTGGCGCGATGCATTTAAACGTGGAATAAGTTATCATCACGAGCCGACAAATATAACATTGAGAGGCGGTATCGATGATGTTTGGGTTACTCCTTCTGGAGAACTCATAATTGTTGATTATAAAGCAACGAGTAAAAAAACAGGACCGAAAACAGACGCTGATTTGTATGATTCATACAAAAGACAAATGGAAGTGTATCAATGGCTGTTTAGAAAAAATGGTTTTCCGGTAACTCCGGAAGGATATTTCGTTTACGCAAACGGAAACGGAAATGCTGATGACTTTGGTAACAAATTAGAGTTTAATACAGTGCTCATCTCGTATACGGGAGATGACTCGTGGATTGAGCCGGCGTTATTACGGCTTAAGGAAATGTTATTGAGTGATGAAATTCCTCCGGTTGGTACCGCTTTTGGAGGAGGTCCGTGCGATTATTGCACGTATCGAGAAAATGCAGGCAAAACACTGCTTGCTCTTCATCGTTCTGCGATAAAGAAAAACAGTTAGGCGATTGCATTTCTAATATTACTTACAATCGATATAGTCATGGAAGTAAAAATCGATTCGTCATGGAAAGCTCATTTGGCAGATGAATTTGAAAAGCCGTATTTTTTGGAGCTTGCTGATTTTGTGAAAAATGAGTATGCAAATGAGCCGGTATATCCTGCACTGGGAAATATATTTCGTGCATTTGATTTATGTCCATTTGAAAAAGTAAAAGTGGTGATATTGGGACAAGACCCGTATCACGGAACTAATCAAGCAAACGGGCTTTGCTTCGCTGTAAATGAAGATGTAACCATTCCTCCGTCTTTACAAAATATCTTTAAAGAAATAGCGAGTGACATTGGAGCGTCATCAACAAACAAAAAAACAGATTTACATGATGAAAAAAGTCGCGGAGACCTCTCGCGGTGGGCAAGGCAAGGAGTGCTTCTTTTAAACGCAACACTTACAGTGCGCGCGCATATTGCAGGGTCGCATCAAAAAAGAGGATGGGAAGAGTTTACAGATGCAGTCGTAAAAGAACTTTCAAAAAATCGAGAACATTTGGTTTTTATGCTTTGGGGAAATTACGCAAAACAAAAAGGAGCGCACATTGACAGGGAACGACACCTTGTACTCGAAGCGTCGCATCCTTCACCTTTTTCCGCATACAACGGCTTCTTTGGATGCAGGCATTTCAGTAAAGCAAATGATTACTTAATCGAACACGGTCAAAAACCGATTGATTGGAGTTAGCTGCGCTTCTTTCGCGGTTAATAAAATTGCAAAATCATTTCAGTGTGCTTTGGGAGAAAAATATTTTCAGTTTGTTATGCAAATCATTTCATAACACAAATTGCACTGGATTTTACTTGCATAAGTAATGCTGTTTTGACGTTCTTTGGACAATCTCGGCACAAAACGGCGCTTGCTTGCAAGCGCCGTTTTGTGCCGAGATGAGATTGCTGGTATGCTTGAAAAATATGACACGTAAATACAAAACCGATTGGAACCTGAGAAAACTTTTTTACACTTCGATAAAAGACCCGAAAATAGAAAACGACATGAAAAAAAGCGACCGCGCGACGGAAGCTTTTGCTACAAAATATCGTGCGGATAAGTCTTGGTTGAAAGAACCAAAAGCTCTGGCAAAAGCGCTCACAGCATATGAGCGTTTATATGTCGAAAGTTCGTCGGCACCTATCCTTTATGCAAGTTATCGTAAAGAATTAAATGCAGATGACAAACAAGCTGAAGCACTCATGAACAAGCTCGATGAGCGTTATACAAAGAATGGCAACAAGCTCGTATTTTTTATGTTGGAGCTTGCAAAAGTTCCGGTTTCCGTTCAAAAACGTTTTTTAAAATCACCGGAGCTTGCAAAGTATAACTATTTTTTGAAAAAACTTTTCGAAAATGCTAAACACGACCTGTCCGAAAAAGAAGAAAAGATTTTATCACTCATGAGTGATGTGTCACACGGTCGCTGGGTGCAGGCCGTTGAAAATATCGTACACACTGCCGAAGTTTCTTTTGGAGGGAAACTTATTCCGGTGTCAGAAGCAATAGAAAAATTACGCATGCTTCCGAAAACAAAACGTCACGCTCTCCATGTCTCAATCATGAAAGTGTTGCGAGACATTGCACCTATGGCGGAAAGTGAATTGAATGCAATAATCGCACGAAAAAAGATTACAGATGAACTGCGCGGATTTGAAGAACCTTTTGACGCTACGATTATAGGATATGAAAACGAACGGAAAAGTGTACTGGCGATGGTCGAAGCGGTTTCTGAACGATTTGATATCGCACGTCGTTTTTATAAGACGAAAGCAGGTCTTATGGGCGAAAAAAAACTTACATACGCAGACCGCGGTGCTCGTATCGGTGTAATCAAAAAGAAAATATCGTTTGAGCAGGCAACAAACATTGTACGTGATGCATTTTATGCACTTCATCCGCGCTACGCAGAGATTTTTGAAAGACTACTATTAAATAGCCAAGTAGATGTGTATCCGAAAAAAGGTAAGTCCGGAGGAGCATTTTGTTCAGGAGCCGTCTCCAGTCCGACAATGGTTTTGCTAAACCATGTTGACGATGCAAATTCGCTGATGACACTCGCACATGAAATGGGGCACGCGATTCACACGGAGCGTAGCAAAAAACAACAGCCAATGTATCAAGACTACTCCACAGCGGTTGCAGAAACTGCAAGTACTTTTTTCGAGCAGGTGGCATTTGACGCACTTACTGATTTACTTTCCGAAAAAGAACGACTTATAGTCGCACACGACCATTTACAAGATGATGTTGCAACTATTTTTCGCCAAATCGCACTTTTTAACTTCGAGCGAGATTTGCATAATGCCGTGCGCTCAACAGGTCTCGTACCAAAAGAAGAAATTGCGAAACTCATGAATAAACATATGTCGTCATATCTTGGAAAATCGGTTTCGCTCACAGAAGATGACGGATACTTTTTTGTGTATTGGAGTCATATCAGACGTTTCTTTTATGTGTATTCTTATGCTTACGGAAAAATTATTTCTCGCGCGCTTTACGCACGAGTTAAAAAAGACGCATCATATATTGAAAAAGTTGACGCGTTTCTTTCTGCAGGCGGTAGTGCATCACCGGAAGATATATTTGCAACATGCGGTCTCGACGTTCGGTCGCAAGACTTCTTTAAAGAGGGTCTCATGGATATTGAAAATGATTTAGTCGAACTGGAACATTCTGCAAAAAAACGAAAAAAGTAAGCACTCACAAAACGTCACCTCACGAAAGAGTGATTTCATGTAGTATTTTTTTATTTATATAGACGTGGTATCGTCAAGAACATGACTATTTTCGAAGTGCGAGAACGTTATCTTAATTTTTTTAAAAAACACGGACATAAAATAATTCCGTCATCTTCGTTAATTCCGGAAAATGATCCGACTACGCTTTTTACTTCCAGCGGAATGCAACCTTTAGTGCCTTATCTTCTCGGCGAGGAACACCCAAAAGGAGTACGCCTCGCAAACTCGCAAATGTGTTTTCGCGCAGAAGATGTGGACGAAATTGGCGATAATAGGCATACGACTTTCTTTGAGATGCTGGGGAATTGGTCGCTTGGAGATTATTTTAAAAAAGAGCAACTGCCGTGGGTATTTGAATTTCTAACTAATAAAGATGAGGGACTTGGGCTGGATCCGGCTCGAATCTATGTGACAGTATTTTCAGGAGACAAAGAGAGCGACATGCCTACAGATACCGAGTCTGTCGATATCTGGAAAAAACTTTTTTTAGAAAAGGGAATTGACGCGAAACTTGTAACATTGGATACGGAAAAGCACGGTGGAGAAGTTGGAATGCAAGGAGGGCGAATATTTGCGTATGGAGCAAAGAAAAATTGGTGGAGTCGCTCCGGGATGCCCAATAATATGCCTGAAGGAGAGCCCGGAGGTCCTGATTCAGAGATTTTTTATGATTTTGGAACAGAACACAACAACTCTTTTGGAGAAAAGTGTCACCCAAACTGTGATTGTGGTCGCTTTATTGAAATAGGGAACTCTGTATTTATGCAATACGTAAAAAGAAATGGTACTTTTTCAGAACTTCCGAAAAAGAACGTGGATTTTGGCGGAGGCCTTGAAAGACTCACTGCTGTTTCAAATAATGAGCCGGATATTTTCTTGAACAATGTCTTTAGAGACGCGTTGCACATACTCGAATACAATTCCGGTAAAAAATATTCTGAACAATCAGAAGCTGTAATACGGTCGTTTAGAATTATTCTTGATCATATGCGCGCGACTTCTTTTATGATTGCCGGCGGTATTACACCAAGCAATACGGAACAAGGATACGTGTTACGTCGCCTGATACGTCGCTCGATACGTGAAGCTGATAAACTGGGCATAAAAGAAGCGGTACTTGCCGAAGTTTCTGCAGTTTATGGAAAATCTTATGCAAAAGAATATCCGTTTGTAAGTGAATCGGAGAATAAAATTCGTGAAGAAATAACAGCCGAAGAAGCAAAGTTTAGAAAAACCCTCACTCAGGGATTACGAGAATTTGAAAAATATGCAAAACACTCTACGCCTGATATTGACGCGGAAGTTGTATTTCGTTTATACACATCATATGGTTTTCCGATAGAACTGACGGAAGAAATGGCTCGAGAACGCGGGATGTCGATAGACATGGAAGCTGTACACGCCAAAATGAAAGAACACCGTGACAAGTCCAGAGCCGGAGCCGAACAAAAATTTAAAGGCGGGCTTGCAGATGGTGGAAAAGAAACAACAATGCTACATACTTGTACGCATTTGATGCTTGCCGGATTGCGTAAATATTTGGGGAAAGATGTGCATCAAGCAGGCTCGAATATTACAGCGGAGCGACTACGATTTGATTTCACGCATCATGAAAAAGTATCGCGAGAAATACTTGATAACGTGGAAAAATATGTAAACGAAGCGATAGAAGAGGATGCTCCGGTGATACTTGAACAAATACCCAAAGAAAGCGCAAAAGATGAAGGTGTTGAGGGTAGTTTTTGGGAAAAATATCCGGACGTGGTAAATGTTTACACTATAAAATCCAACGACGGAGTCGTGTATTCAAAAGAATTATGTGGTGGACCTCATGTTGAAAATACAAAAATGATTCACGACACCGGCAAACATTTTAAAATTACAAAAGAAAGCTCCAGCTCCGCGGGGGTTCGCCGTATAAAGGCAGTGTTGATAAAAGATTAAATATTCTGCACTTGCCACACAAAAAAGTTGGGAGAGTCCGACTCTCCCACTTTGGTTAGAAAATGGAAATGGAAAATGGGGTCAGGACCCATTTTCTATAGTTGCAGGTAGTGGGAAAGTCGGACTTTCACACTTTGGTTAAGAGGATTGCGACGAGACAAAATGCGCGCAGTGCACAACATGCAGTCTGCAAGTCGGTGCACGTTTGGTATACTAAAATTATATGAGTTTTTTCTCGTCGCTTCACAAAAAATCAGAGTCGGTACTGCTTATTGATATTGGCTCCGCATCTATAGCGGGAACATATGCGCACATAAGTCACGGTTATAAACCGGAGCTTTATTACACTGCGCGCGTTCCTATTCGTTCACATGAAAATATAAATATGCGTAAGGATATGGAGCGCGCCTTAACAGAGTTAACAAAAGTGCTTGCACAAGAAGGAGCGCAAATTTTTGCAAAAGAAACAGGTAACGGAAGCGTTGACCGTGTCGTTGTTTCAGTAGCGTCTCCGTGGCAAGAAACACATACGCATATTGAACGTGCTACACATAAAAAACCGTTTCGATTTACTCATCACTTGTTAAATGCGATGGTTGAAAAATCAATCAGTGCAATGCCCGGGCGAACGCAAGCAACCGCCATGGTAATAGCAACACGTTTAAATGGATACGAAATGACAAATCCGTTTGGGAAAATGGCTTCTGACGCAGAAGTGTATGTCATATTATCGTCTATTTCCACAGATGTAGCTGATTCTATCCGCACAGTCTTGAGGAAGTCATTTCACGCATCGCATATCGAGATTGTGGCGTTTGCTCCTGTTACGTTTCTTGTCTTACGTGATCTTTATACGGAATACAAAGATTTCATTATTATGGATGTGAGTGGCGAAGCCACTGATATTCTGATTGTGAAAAAAACAATCCTCCTGGAAGATGTAAGCGTGTCGTTTGGACTAAACGACCTACGTCGTGTTGCAATCGAGT
>DRNP01000027.1 GCA_011322135.1 Candidatus Kaiserbacteria bacterium
AATCTGAACAAGTTAAACAGCTTTTGGAGTTAATGAAATCTCATAACATTAGTGTTGGACTTCATTTAGAGTTTTCTGATAGTAATTTTAAGTCTGAGATAGAAAAACAGTATGGAAGATTTTTTTCTATTTTTAAAACTAATCCAAGTCATATTGATTTACACAAATCAACTTATTTAAAAGAGTCATATCCGGTTATTATGAAATTTTGTAAGGAGAAAAATCTTCCTTGCAGAAATCACAAAATTGATTCTGTTGATGTTATAAAAACTCAAAACGAAGTCCTAAATGGAACTGGAATGAGTTTGGATGAGCTGAAAAATACGGTTAGTAATTTTAAAGATGGTGAAAGTTATGAAATTTTATTTCATCCCGGTGTGTATGATTCAGATTGTAAATCCAGTCTTAATAAAATTCGAGAGGATGATATAAAGAAGATAGAAGAAATCAATCCATTTTTAAAAGAAAATAATATTAAATTGATCAGTTATGTTGATTTAGTCTCAGTGTAAATCAATGGGGATTTTTGAAAACAGCGCATAAGGTGGCTTCAAACAATCAACGGAAAACTGAAGCAAAACATCGCACATACATAAACGTTAACCACTGTATTGTTTATTACAGCGCGGGCTTGGTATACTTTTAATAATGCGTCGGAGTGTTAATTATCGAAAAAGACATACTGTACAGCAAAGTTTAGGTGCGATTTTTTTGATATTTGTAGCTTTTTGGCTTGTGTCGCTTATATGGGGGCTTTCAGGCAAGGCTGTATTTGCATGGCAAGTTGCAAATGAAACAGAACAACAGGCAAGTGCTCTTTCAGCACGGAAAAAGTCGCTCGAAAAAAGTATTGCAGAGCTTAAAACAGTACGAGGAGAGGAAAGTGTAATGCGTACATCGTTTGGGGTTGCACGACCGGGGGAGCAGGTTATTATTGTTATGTCGCATAAAAAAACGCCTAATGTTAAAAAGAATATTTCGTGGTGGAAGCGAGCGTTCGCTTTAGTCGGGTTGTAATTTTTATGATGATATTTCAATATTAAGCTATGTATATTGAAAATACGATAAATAAAGCGGGTATAGTTTAGTGGCAGAATGATTGCTTCCCAAGCAATAGACCCGGGTTCGATTCCCGGTACCCGCACATTTGGAATTGTAAGTAAGTATTGTAGAAAGAGTGTAACAATGAGGATGGTATTTCTATTTTTGCATGCGCGGGATTTTTATTCATTTTTTGGATTTAGAAATCCAAAAAATGAATAAAAATCCCGCGCATAACAAAAACAAAAGAACACACTGGAAACGTGTACGGCGTTATCCCCACATTGCGACGTATTGCATGTTGTTATACTCCTCTACACTGCGTTACAATTATATTGTTGAATAGCATAAGTGCAGGCTACTTTTATCGTCGACTGCATTTAATATATTAAAAGCGATAACATATTTAATCTAAGAAATATTATGGAAGACGACATGGGGGGAAATGAAAAAAAACAGTATATAATTATTACAATAACAGCAATCGTTGCACTTATAATCGGTGCAGGTATAGGTTTCTTTATCGGAATCGGGCAGTCTAGTGCTGTTCCTGTACAGAATAATCAGCCGATATCAACAATACCTATTCCTTCAGATATACGTTCATTAACAGGAACTGTTGAAAGTGTCTCCGGCAATACATTTGTACTTGCGGTTGAGCCGGGTATTTTTGGACAAAATCTCTCAAAGAGAACAGTTACGATAGCCGGTAACACAAAAGTGTTTACACAGAAAGAAAAAGATTCCAACACTCTCCAGAAAGAGTTTGATGAATATACGAAGCTTGAGAAATCAAATAAAAATACTACTCCTCCAACACCCCCAAGTCCGTTTATCCAGAGTTCTGCCAGCGTAAGCGCTATTGTTCCGGGAGAACAGGTCACAGTTAACGCAAATGAAAATATCAAAAATCAAAAGTCATTTACAGCTACAGAAGTTAATATCATAGTTAATAATCTTGTAAATGAAGCTCCGACGGCTGTAGCTCAATAATCCAAATAGCTACTTTTAGGTTATTGGCATTGATGAAACAAAAATAAATTCGATAATATATATGTCACATAATAAAGTCATAAAAAGGTTCTTTTCTCGACGAGTCGGGTTAATGATGGTTGCTTCTGTTGTTGTAATGGTCGCAACAATTGTAGGGACATCGTATATTTATCGCGCCGAAGCCGCAAATACGCTACCTGTTAAAGGGTACGCATGGTCACAATATCTCGGTTGGATAAAGTTTGATGGTTCTAATTATGGTGTATTGGAAAATGTCTCAACAGGTAATCTTTCGGGATATGCATGGTCGCCAAACATCGGTTGGATTAAGTTCTTAAGTAGTGCAACGGTAAATAGCTCCGGGGATCTCTCCGGATATGCACAGGCATGCTCTGCGTTTTCTAATCCGACAGCTTGCAGTGGCGCGCTTAATACAAATAGTGCAGGACCGAGTTCGACAGGGTGGGACGGAAGAATAAGTCTTTCAGGTACGGCAACAGACAATAGTACGTATGGAGTAACACAAGATTCCACTTGTAATTGGTCTGGGTATGCATGGGGTTCTGATAATGTCGGGGCTATCAGTACAAGTGGAAGTACTTATGGCGTAAAAGTAGTTGCTTCTAACCTTACGGCTTCACTTTCTGCTTCTCCAACGTCAATATCTGCAGGACAAACCTCGACACTTACATGGAGCTCGACCGGTGCGTCTAGCTGTACTATTGATAATAGTGTTGACACGGCAAATAACACAAGTGGTAGTGTGTCTGTAACACCTGCAAATACAACAACATATACGCTTACATGCGTTTCGAATCAAACTCTGAAAGGAGGATGCCAACCCACAGCAACTGCGGAAGCCACAGTAACAGTTGGTGGAGCGAGCGCATTATCATGTACGCAAACAGGGAGCAATTATACTGCAACTGCAGGATATTCAACATATCAATGGACTATTGATAATGTAGCTTCGTCTATCACTACAGACTCTGTTCCTATTCCAACATCAAATGGCTCACATTCAGCATCTGTTGTGGCGGGAGGGAATACGGCAACGTGCCCGATAGTTATTGTCGGTGGAACTACAAGTAGTAATAGTTGCCAAATTAATCCTACAGGTACGATAACAGCTGCTCCAAATCGTGTTTCGTCATCAGCGATACCGATAGAGATTGCATGGTCTGTCCAGGGATATAACACTCTTTCCGAATTCAAAACAGCTGATTGTGGAATCTATAAAAACAATATTCTTGTGAAAAGTTTAACAGATGCATCTGTCGATACTTGTAATGCAACAGGTACATATACGGATTCTAACGGGATTAAAGAACAAACCGATTATAGTGTTCGATGTACTAAAGCTAACGGAGGAGCCAGTCTCGCGGATGTAATTGTTAATATTCAACCTCAGTTTACAGAGTTTTAAAACTCGAGTGAAGTGTATATCACAAAATATAATGTGCTGTGGTATACTGTGAGGCACAATAAGCAGTAATTAAATTAACTTTATGGATAAAACAATTACAATCTATACAACGCCTACATGTCATTTCTGTCATCTTGCAAAAGAGTTCTTTAAAGCTCATGACATTAATTTTACCGAGCACGATGTGGCAAGTGACATTGAAAAGCGTAAAGAAATGGTTGAACGCAGTGGACAAATGGGCGTACCTGTTATTTTTATTGGAGATGATATGATAATTGGTTTTGACCAACAGCGTATTGCATCTCTTCTGAACATTGCATAGCTACGTACATTATATACACAATGCAAAAACACCCTTAAAAGGGTGTTTTTGCATTGTAGAGATAGAGTAGAGTTTTTAATTGATAGTGTGGTTTAAAGAAAAGATAGAAGGATGTTTCAATGTGGGAGAGTCTGACTTTCCCAACTTTCCAACAACGGGGGAAATATGTCCTGACCCCATTTCTGCATTTCCATTTCCACATTTCCATTTCTGCAATGCTCCGCATTATTTAGGAATCGGTCACTCTCGCGGGTTTTTCTTTCACGCTTTGCGCTCATAAAAACCTCGCTCCCTCGACCCCCACTCGTCGTCACTTGTTCGCTTCGCTCACAAGGCTTCGCGACGACTCGGTTCGATTCCTGCCGGTGCCACAAAAATATACTCACCCAATGCTCCGCATTGTGCTCGTTATTTTTGGTGCCACCAGTAGGAATCGAACCCACATCAATCCCTTAGGACGGGATTGTTCTATCCATTAAACTATGGTGGCGGATACCTGTTTAGTATAGCAATTTCGCGTGACGTTGTATTGTGTTATAAAACCGTCATTAAATCTAACAAGAAAAACAGGGGAGAGCTGTATGTATTCACTTTTAAAATCAGACATATGCTTATGTGTGTAAGTATTAACGTGTTAATATAAATTATATATGGAAGATGTTGAGTTGCGAGACTTACTTGAGGAAAATTTAAATTTAGCAAAAGAAAATAATCGTTTGCTAAAAAGTGCACGACGTGCAGTGAGACTTAGTTTCATAGGGAAACTTATTTTCTGGATTATAGTACTTGGCATACCGACGTATCTGTATGTGACGTATTTTGCTCCGATGCTTTCCAGCATCATGTCATCAGCAGGTATTACAAGCGGAGGATCAATAACAAAAGTTTTTGGATTGCCTTCTGTCGATTCTGTAACACACGCTCTCAATACATTTAAAACTATTTCACACACAGCAACACAAACTGTTCAAAATGTAACGACACCTTAACAATTAACATCGTTATACCGAGTTAACGCTTTTGTAGTGTAAGTTGATGCGCGCGAGCGATAGCGAGCGCGTTTGTACTTTTGTATTTAATGTTAATGAGGTCAGGACCCATCTTTTGGTTTTACGACTCTTCTTTAAACTATTCATCCAATTCATAATCACATTAATTTGATACGGGAGAGTCCGACTTTCCCATGTCCGGAATAAATGGGTCCTGACCCCATTTCCGCGGATAAAAGCTCCAGGCAACATTTTAAAGTGAGTGAGGTTAAACCTAACTCAATCGGATATTTTGGTGCGGTACAAAACCAGCGCGAGATTGCTTCGCAATCTCGCGCTGGTTTTAATGTGATTATGTTAATTTGGTGCACGTTCAATTCATAATCATTTTAATTGAAAATCAGCACAATATGCTGAAAAAAGACCTCCATTATGGTATATTTTACTCATCGCCTGGGTAGCTCAGTTGGTTTAGAGCATTCGCCTGAAGAGCGAAGGGTCGTCGGTTCGATTCCGACCCCAGGCACAAAAAAACAAATACCGACCATTATGGTCGGTATTTGTTTTTTTGTGCCTGAAGCTTTTTTAACCCTTAACCGACCTTAACTTTAAGTTTTGTTTGACGGGTACGATCAAGCTTTGGAAGCGTGAGTGTCAGTAATCCGTCTTTGGAATGTGCCGTTGCGTTGTCCACATCGACTTCCTGAGGGAGCATTATTGTTCTTGTAAATGATCCCCAGAAAAGCTCTTGTGTGAAATAATCCGCAGTTGATACTTGTTGTCGCTCAGCACGAGTTCCTTCTATTATAACAACATCACGACTTATGGAAACATTAAGCTCGTCTGGTCGAACTCCTGCGACAAACGCATGGATTATAATCTCATCAGCAGTTTGGAGCACATCAACAGGAAGCTCTCCAGCTCCCGAGTCTTCTTCAATAATATTATTTTCATTCACATCTGTGTCCGGAGATTTTGTATTCCGTATCTCGGTTTGTTTTTGTGTTTGCGTGGCAGGTTCCGGAAACTCATCTTCGAATGCGTCATACGAAGAATTGTTTGGGGTTGACCCTGACAAGCGACTAAATAAAGATCTTTTTTTGTTAAACATAAAAATTGGGAAGGTTTTTATATGTACGATATTTCACGACTTCAAGAAGTGCAAGAACAACAACAGCACCACTCCATACTAATAATAATGCATCAAACGTGCGTAAGCCACCTGTACTCATTATAAGAAGATTAAACGAAGCATGCAACGTGATAGCGAGGATAACACCAACGGAAACATAGAACATGCGTATAAGCGGAGTCTTCATATATGAAAAAGCCAGCGCAAAACCGATAGTCGCAGACGCTACAACGTGTAATAGTGTCGATCCTAGAAAACGAAGATCTCCTGTGATAAGTCCGCTAATTGTATGTCCGCTCATGATAGGTGTAAATATGAAGAGGGCATTTTCAAGCGCTGCAAAACCGAGCGCAATCGTAATAAGGTAAATTACATAATCCAGTGGTTCGTCTACTGCCGGACGCCACAATATAAGAAGTGCGGCGAGTGCATATTTGGTTGTTTCTTCTATAGTCGCCCACGCCACTATTCCGGAGAATCCTTTACCAAAGTGTATTTGCGCATATTGTTCCAGAGGCAGAACTATAGGTACACACAACATACCTGCAAAAAAAGCCAGAGCAATGATACGTTTCGGCTCCGGGTTTCGAGAGTCTTCTTTTAAGATAAAGTAAAGCCAGATTAGTGAAGGAGAAAATCCTACAGCTATAACGGTGATGATAGAAGAAAAAGTCACAATTTTAGTATCGGCATAAAATGTCCCGATATCATTCTTTATGATAACTCGGCCACGATGCAATCATAAGTAATTTTTCGGAGCGGTCGGGGATACGTTGCCATATTTCTTCTGTAACAAAAGGCATAAATGGATGCAAAAGACGAAGAAAAATGTCGAGAGTTTCGCGCAAAAGACGCGCGCGCGACGCGCGCGCGTCTTTGTCGTCGCCCATGAGTATGGGTTTCGATTCTTCAAGTATTTCGTCAGCAAAGCGGTGCCATACAAATTGGTACAGTTTTTCTGAAGCCAGATGAATACGATATTTGTCTATATCATCAGTTACTTCTTGTATAAGATTAGAAACTTCGCGGTGTATATTCGCATCTGCATCGTTTAATTTTTCAGCAAGCGTTATTTCTTTTGTGCGCTCCAAAATAAAACGTGTGATGTTCCAGAGTTTGTTTGCAAAATGTTTATATCCTCTTATTTTATCTTCTGAAATCCGGCTGTCTGTTCCGGGGGCTGTTCCCATTACGAGCGAAAGACGCACGGCATCCATACCGTATTTATCCGCCATATCTACAGGGTCGATATTGTTTCCGAGAGATTTACTGATTTTGCGACCTTTTACATCTCGCACAAGACCGTGAATATAAATGTGTTTAAATGGAACTTGACCAATGAAAAAACCACTCATTAATATCATGCGTGCAATCCAAAAGAATATAATATCGTATGCCGTTTCGATAAGATCGGTCGGGTGATATGTGGCAAGGTCATCTGTATTTTCAGGCCAACCGAGTGTGCTAAATGTCCATAAACCGGACGAAAACCATGTGTCGAGCACGTCGGGGTCTTGCTCCCAATCAGTCCCCGGGGACTCTACTTGTACTTTCATCTTGTCGTTTTTGTACCACACAGGTATGCGATGCCCAAACCATATTTGGCGACTTATGCACCACGGACGCAGGTTATCAATCCAATTGAAATATACTCTTTTATACCTTTCTGTTACGAAAGTCGTTGCACCACTTTCGACAGATTTACGCATAATCTCTTTGAGTGTCGTAGCGTCACCAGACGCAATTCCCGGTATTTCTGAATGTGATAATACAAACTGTTTATCAACATCTACCCACCATTGCAATTTTGGAAGTGGCTCTATTATGCCACCGGTGCGCTCCGCGGTGGATATGTTCTGAGAAACGTCCTCTTCTTTTTCCATTAGGTTTTCATTATTTAGCCAGTCAACAACAATTTCGCGTGCTTCGATGACTTTTTTGCCTTCAAGTCGTCCGGATACTGTCATTTTTGCGTATCCATTTATGACTATTGTGTCATGGGGTAAGTCATGGCGATCTGCAATTTCCCAGTCTGTTTGACTGTGTGCGGGAGTAACTCCAACAGCTCCGGTTCCAAACTTTGGGTCAACAGCCTTATCTGAAACTATTTTGATATGTATCGGCACATCGCAGAAAACAGCATCGTATTCTTTGCCGACATATTTTTGGTAGCGTGTATCATCCGGATGCACTGCGACAGCGACATCGCCGACTTTTGTTTCCGGGCGCGTGGTCGCGACAGGAATAGGGAAGTCTTTACTGTATCGAAAAGTATACAATTTTGCTTTTCGTTCCTCGTGTACTATTTCATCATCGGATATTGTTGTTTGACCTTTTGGGTCCCAGTTTACAATACGATAATCACGATATATAAGACCGGCTTCATACATACGCATGAATGCTTCCATAACAGATCGATAGCGCGCATCATCCATTGTATACGCATAGCGCGACCAATCGAGTGACGCCCCCATTGCACGCATTTGATTTAACATTGTCGTTTTGTTTTGCTCGACAAATGTATCGATACGTTTTAGGAGTTCATCTCGTCCCAAGTCGTGGCGGTTTTTCTTTTCTGTTTTTTGTATATTTTTTTCAACACGAGCTTGTGTTGCTATTGCAGCAGAATCGGTACCGGGAAGCCAAAGCGCACGATAACCGCGCATGCGTTTGAATCGAACGATAGTATCTTCAATAGCGAGCATAAGTGCGGAACCCATGTGCAATGTTCCAGTGACATTTGGTGGCGGAAGAACCATTGAAAACGGTTCGCGTTCTTTTGCATCCGGAAGATTGTCAGGATTAAAAAACCCGCTCTTTTCCCAGAGCTCATATATACGTTTTTCTGTATCGGAAGGACTGTATGGTTTTAAAAATTTTTCATCCATATATGATATATAGTTTTAAATATAGCAAATTAAAGGCGAATTCGGAAATGAAAATTGCGTGCGGAATTAAAGGTGGGGTGTGTTGTGGGCGGGCGGGAAAAA
>DRNP01000028.1 GCA_011322135.1 Candidatus Kaiserbacteria bacterium
GCGCGGGCGGGCGAAGCCCGCCCGCGTGTTTATAAAGTTTTTTATAAAAAGGATACTGCGGGTTTGTTAAGCCGTGCCGAAGTACGATTTTGTGTGCCACGCCAAACGCCACAATGTCGCGTGGCTATTTGCGACTTACAAACGGA
This sequence comes from Candidatus Kaiserbacteria bacterium, assembly GCA_011322135.1. Classification (GTDB taxonomy): domain Bacteria; phylum Patescibacteriota; class Minisyncoccia; order Phycocordibacterales; family Phycocordibacteraceae; genus C7867-001. The sequence goes on from DRNP01000028.1 coordinate 147, forward strand.
TTGTCTTTTATAAAAAATCTCCACGGAAGCTCGGTGCCGTTTTTTATACCGATACGTGCGGACGACCCTATATCTTTTTCAGGCAAATCCGGCGCATCGTATATCGCAAAATCTCCACCTACGGGGGTTACGTTTTCACGTGTCGTTATTCCAAAAGACTGGCAGAGTTTTGCCGGACCCGAGCACAGATTACGCACAGGGATATTTTGCTTTCCTGTTTTCAAGGAGCGTCTTTTTTGCATGATTTTAATACCGCGCACCGGCTCTACCGCTCGTATCAAAACGGCACCGACTCCGTTTTTGTTTGTGGTTACGTTTACACAGTGGTGCATGCCATATGTAAAATACACATACCATGCTCCGTATGTATCGCGCATCGGTTTGCTTCTCGGAGTGATGTGATGTGCGTGAGACGCAGAGTCGGTACCATACGCTTCCGTTTCCACAATAATACCTTCGCACGAACCTTTGAGGATTGTTTTTCCGAGCAGTTTCTTTGCAAGCATAACAGAGTCATCTGCAAACCATTTGTGCGAGAGTTTTTTTGACGAACTATTTGATTTTGATTTGATTCGGATCATTTAGAATTATTTCAGCGCGACCTTTGTATGAGCTTATTGTGCCGGTTACGATGATTTGTCTTCCTTGGAAGCGTGTCAACTTTCCAAAAGCGTCTTTGTTATCTGCAAATATGACAGCAGAAAAAGGACAACCGCTGTAGCCAACGCAATAGTCAAAAAAAGTTGTTCCGGACGGCGCGGTATAAACATTTATTACAGTTCCGGAAACGCTCGCAGTTTTGCCGATATATTTAGAAGCATCAGTATAATTTATAGTACCGATTGAAGAGCTTTTTGATGCATAGGAGCTGTGTGTGGATTTGTGTGTATTTTTCCCAATAGCTCCGCCTGCGTTTTCAGACAGAACTTTTTTAATTATTGCAAGATACGATGCGTGCAATGTCGGAGTATTTCCTATTTCGAGGACTTCGTCATTTACGTTTGTTGCAGATGACGTCCAATTGTAGCTCCCGCTCGCGTACGCATTTTCAGTAACGAGCGCTTTTATGTGCATTATGCCAGCTGTGTGTGTTTGTGTTTCAAGCGGGATACCTGCGGACTCGAGTTTTTTGATGACGCCTTTTTCGTATGAAGTTTTGCTGTTTTCACGGTCGATAATTCCGCGCACGTCCACTCCGCGTTCCTTTGCGCGAACGAGTGCGTCCGCCACGTCGTTTAATGTGAATTCATAAATCGCGAAGTACACATATTTTTTGGAGTTATCGATGAGCGAAATAAGAGCGAGGTCATTTTTCTTTTTGTCGAGACTGTATAAAACGTGAGTGCTGTATTTTGCGGAATGTATATCTGCGCGCGGTGCCACGGCACCGCGCGCAGAATGTGTTTCAACTCCGAGAGCATAACCCGTAATGCCAAACACAACGCTCGCCACGATAACAACGAGTGCAGTTTTTAAGCCGGCGGTTTTCATACATTTATTTTAGCATCGGATTTTCTTTTTCACCGAAACCAAAACTTTTTAGCACTCGCAAAAATGGAGCTCGGAGTTTTGAAATGAGAGGATATAATATCGTTGCACTCATAATAGCGATAGTGTACGAGCCGAGAATGTCTATCGTGTGATGTACGTGTGCCAATACGCGAGCGCCACCGACGAATATTGCCAGAATCCATAAAATAATCGCCATCGGAGCATCAAAAATACTTACGATAGATGCAAGAGTTCCCGTTAAAAGAGCGTGGTCGCTCGGGAAACCGTTGTTTGAAATGTGCGCTATGAGAGGCACAACGTTTGAAGTTACAAAAGGGCGGGGGTTATAAAAAAAGTGTCCTGCGAATACTCCGAAAAGGAAACTCACCGGTAATACAAGCAATGAAAAAAGTATGAAATCGTTCCGGTGTTTTTTTGTTAAGAATCCGTACAAGACAAAAAGCCCGATGGAAAGCAAGTATAAGTATTTTGCAGAAAAAATAATAATCACATTTAACATGCTTTGCAGTGTATCAGATACTGCGTTCAATCTTGTGCAAAGCGGGGTGTTTTGTCCACAGAAAAATAAACAGGAGCGCCTCGTTACATCGTAACGAGGCGCTCCTGTTTATTTTTCTGTGGAGGTGGGGAGAATCGAACTCCCGTCCGAGCAAGTACCGTGAGATGCTTCTACGACGCGTAGTTTCAGTTATTTTTTCCGGTGGGGTGCGTATTGAACCGAAACAAAATCACTCCCGCCATATCCCGAGATTTAAGCAATATGCGTGGGAACGCATATTGCCGATTTCGCAGAAAATTCCATCTCGTTTGCCTCCTGCGAACCAAAGACAAGGAGATGTCGCGAATGTGATGCGAGCGTTACGCTCTAGCAGTCACAGATGCGAACGCAAAGTCATTCATACCGAAGTATGGAGACACTGCGCGTGCAAGAGATTTCTTGGCACTTTTTTGTACTCATTGGTTTTAGGTGTCAAATGAGCATGCACCGCGTCGCACATTCTCAAAGTACAAGCCGTCAAAGCCGGTCACCCCCTGTAAAATAATATATTAAAAATATACAAACTTACAGCGAGCTTCCGCGCGACGGTGGGGCGCGGTGTAACCGCGCCCCGGCATTATCAAGGGCATAATAATCATCACTATTGTATTTTATTTATGAAGGTTAATATCCATAAATAAAATACAAGATACGATTGCGTTTCTTTTATAAAGACCGTAGTGCTTTAATTTCCGCAAGCACCTCTAGTGATTTTTTAATGTTCGTTCCGCTTCGCGCACGGCATCGCGTTTTTTAATATCTTCGCGTTTATCAGCTTTCCCTTTACCGCGTACGATTGCAACTTTAACCTTAATCAATCCGTGAAAATTATACATCGAAAGTGGCACAAGTGTCAAACCCTTTTTTGATTCTGCGTCAGATAATTCGCGAATCTCACGTTTAGTAAGTAAAAGTCGACGTGTGCGTTCACGGTCGTATTCTTTTGATACGTTTGAAGATTGATATGGAGGTATCGTCATTCCTGAAATAAAAGCTTCTCCTCCGCGAATAACTACGCGCGAGCCGTCTAGCGAACCGAGTTTTGCACGAATAGATTTTACTTCTGTTCCAAAAAGCTCCACCCCCGCTGTAAAAGTTTTTAGAGTTTCATATTTTAGACCCGCTTTTTTGTATTCAAGTAAATTCATACAGATACTATATATAGAGTATATACGTGTTTTAGTCTAATCTAAACACTTTAAGACTTTTAATCTCGTGGAGTTCAATCCACAAGTTAATTCGCGTGTAAGCTCTGTGTGTTTCCAGGCATATATTTGAAATAATATAGTGGGATAGCACAAAAGCGTTCACTATACGAGCACACTCGTGTATAGTAATTGTCATATGCCAACCAAAAAACCAAAGATGGTGCGAAGCCCTAAAAAAAATGTAAACAATAAGAAGAAACGCTCTACGAAAAAAACAAAGCGATCATTTTTCGGTCCGTCATTTACGAGTAATTTTCTCTCGACCGTACTCGTGTTTTTGCTTTTGATGAGCGCATATACTTTTATTGCTTCTCCGGGCACAAAGCCGAAAGAAATATCGCTTTCGCAAGTCGCAAAAGATGTCGATGCGGGGCGTGTATCGTCCATAACGGTCTCAGGAGATTCTCTAAAACTTTCGTACAACGACAAAACAAAACGTTTGTCGCGAAAAGACCCGTCTGCAGGTCTTCCGGAGACTCTCGCTACATACGGAGTAACACCAAAAGAGCTTTCAAAGGTTGCAATAACTGTTGAAGGGGAGCCGGCATGGCATTTTTGGTTACTTACACTTTCCCCGATACTTTTACCTATAATTTTTCTTGCGTTTTTATTTTGGTTTTTGTCGAGACAAGTTAAAGGTACCGGAATGCAAGCATTTTCTTTTGGTCAATCAAAGGCACGTGTTACCGACCCGGCGGATACGATACAACGCGTTACGTTTGCAGATGTTGCCGGAGCGCGCGAAGCAAAAGAAGAGCTATTTGAGATTGTTGATTTTTTGAAAAATCCAAAGAAGTTTTTAGACATAGGAGCGCGTATCCCAAAAGGTATTTTACTTATGGGAGCTCCCGGTACCGGGAAAACTCTTTTGGCTCGTGCGGTCGCAGGCGAGGCAGGGGTGCCGTTTTTCTCAATTTCAGGCAGTGAATTTGTAGAGATGTTTGTCGGTGTTGGCGCTTCTCGCGTGAGAGACCTTTTTCAAGTGGCAAAGAAAACAGCACCTTCTATTATATTTATCGATGAAATAGATGCTGTTGGACGTGCTCGTGGTAGTGGTGTCGGCGGAGGCAACGATGAACGTGAGCAGACTTTAAATCAGATTCTGGTTGAAATGGACGGGTTCGAACCCACCGAAAAGGTTATTGTTATGGCCGCCAGTAACAGACCTGATGTGCTTGACCCAGCGCTTCTTCGACCGGGTAGATTCGACAGACGTGTAATAATTGATTTACCTGATAGACGTGACCGCGAAGAGATATTAAAAATACACGCAAGACAGAAACCGCTCGGACCCGATGTTGATTTGACGGTCGTTGCGGAGCGTACACCGGGTTTTTCCGGAGCAGAGCTTTACTCGCTTATGAACGAAGGAGCTATTTTGGCGGCGCGAGAAAACAGAAAAGAAGTTACGCAATACGATTTGATTCGTTCTATTGAAAAGGTCATGCTCGGACCTGAGCGTAAAAGTCACATGCTTTCCGTGAAAGAAAAACGAGTAACCGCGTATCACGAGGTTGGACACGCTCTTGTTTCATCTGTGCTTCCGTATGCAGACCCCGTGCATAAAATATCGATAATAAGTCGTGGGCGCGCTGCCGGGTACACACTCAAGCTTCCTTTCACTGATAAACGAATGCAAAGCAAAAAAGAATTTTTGGATGATATTGCATCAACGCTCGGAGGGTATGTTGCAGAGCAAATGGTGTTTAACGATGTGACTACGGGACCGCACAATGACTTGTCTGTATCGACTGCAATTGCTCATGACATGGTGGCGCGTTACGGTATGAGTGATACTCTCGGACTTGTAGCTTTTGCTCCGGAGCGTGCGCGCGAACCGGGAACAGGAGATGGATATTCTCAAGAAGTGGCTGCAAAAATAGATGCTGAAGTTTCGCGCATTATAGATGAAGGGAAAAAGAGGGCTCGCAAAGTGCTTGAAGATAATCGTAAAGCGCTTGATGCTATTTCGGAAGCTCTTGTTGAATCGGAAACTCTTGAGCGTGATGATTTTGAAAAGCTACTAATCGCAAATGGCATCACACCAAAGAAAAAGGAGGATTTTGAAAAAGATGTGTAAGGTCTTTGTGTTGATGTTTGCAGAGTAAGATAACAAGAAATAAAACAGCACGTGTTTGCAAACACGTGCTGTTTTATTGCGCGGGATTGGAGCGGGCGAAGCCCGCTCCAATCCCGCGCATAATTCCACGCTTGAGCTATCACAATTATAAAAAAATAATCCTATGCACTTCATGCGTGCGTGTGGTTTAATAATACACATGGAAAATGCACCAAAATTAAAAACGCCGGAAGAAGAACTCGCATATTTGCGTGCACAAATTGCAGAAAAAGAAAAACAGCTTATGGAAGCTCGTTCCGGAAAAGAAAGTACACTGGAAGTTGCCAAAGAAGAGCGAGATTCTATTGCGCACGAAGTACTTTCGGCTCACAAAGACGCAAACGTAGAGGACACTTTATCGCCATCGCTTCGTATGGACGAAACAGAGGCAGAGCTTGTTGCGCTCGGGCTTAATCCGGACAACAACGATGACACGATGCATGAGCTTCGCGGGATTATCGAAACGCGCGGTATAAAAAATGCGTTTTCAGTTGTTGAAAAACTTGGTAACCCGCATATTATAGACGACTTCCATCGTTTTCTGGTGCGGTATGTTGCAGCAGGGTTGCCGATACAAGGTTTTTCTGAAAAAGCTCCGCGCTTCAAAGCACTGCACATGACTCTTTATGAAGTAACTCTTCCTGAGCCAAAGAATGAAAGTCAAAACATGCGAGAAAAAACATTAAAAGAACTCGTGTCCGCGATGGAACAGTTTTATTCGGGAATGCTTTCTGTAGAGCAGTCAGCTCACGATGAACCTCCGTATCTTGCACTTGAGCTTGCGGTACCTGTTGAACGCGCATCGCTCTTTTTTTACGTCTCAGTGCCAAACAGCAAGAGAGACCTTTTTGAAAAGCAACTTTTGGCGGTTTTTTCGGACGCGCACATAGTGCAATGTACGAATGATTACAATATTTTTGTAGAAAACGGAACTTCACTTATTTCAACGGCACAGCTTGCGGAACCGGCAGTGCTACCTATTAAAGATTATACTGATTTTGATTACGATCCTATAAACACAATTTTAAATGCCTTTGCAAAAATAGAAAAAGAAGGCGAAGGTGCATCACTGCAGATTATTATTGAGCCACGTGCGCAACATTACACAACTCATTATCGCAAAGTGCTTGATGCCTTGCGTAGCGGTACGAAACGTAAAGAGGCGCTTAATTTGCCGGAAACCGTGCTGGGAGAGGTTGCACAAGATTTAAAGAAATTCATATTTAGCGGTAACAAACCGGAAGAAGAAGAAAAGAAACGCGAGGAGCGCGCTCGACAATCGGAAGCAAACAGAAATGAAATAGAAGAGGTAGAGAAGAAACTCGCCACTCCTATTGTTGGAGCGACATTGCGTCTCGCCGTTTCGTCTCCTGATAAGTTTCGTGCTGAACAAGTGCTTTCAGATATGGAATCGGCTTTTAATCAATTTGAAAACACGTCAGGTAACAGATTAAAGTTTACTCGTGCAAAAGGGAACCGAGCAAATGAACTGATGGAGGCGTACTCTTTTCGCACGCCAGACAAATCGTCTCTTCCTCTTTCTTTGCGTGAGTTGACATCTATTTATCATTTCCCTCCGACAGGTATAGAATCTTCTCCGCATCTCGCACAAGCACGTTTTACATCGGCTCCAGCTCCTTCCGAATTACCACAGAAAGGATTGGCACTCGGAACAAATACTTTTCGCGGGAAAGAAACAACAGTTTATCTCGATGAAGAAGACCGTTTGCGTCACCTTTATGTTATCGGTCAAACAGGCACGGGTAAGACCGGTTTTTTAAAGACGCTCATAGAGCAAAATATATCAAACGGTGAAGGGGCGTGTTTTATTGATCCGCACGGTAACGATATTTTGGACGTGCTGGCTTCTGTTCCTCCTGAACGATACGATGACGTTATATATTTCGATCCCGCATATTTGGACAGACCTTTCGGATTGAATCTTCTCGAGTACGACCAGTCGCATCCGGAGCAAAAAACTTTCATAGTGAACGAGTTGCTCGCAATTTTCCGCAGACTTTACGGAGATGTACCGGAGAGCATGGGTCCGGCTTTCGAACAATACTTTAGAAATGCAACATTGCTTGTGATGGAAGACCCCGCGAGCGGATCCACAATGCTCGATATAGCGCGAGTGCTTTCAGACGATTCTTTCAGAGCCGAGAAACTTGAAAAAAGCCACAACCCGGTTATCAATCAGTTTTGGCGAGAAATTGCTTCAAAAGCCGAAGGAGAATCTTCCCTTGCAAACATCGTACCTTATATTACAAACAAATTTGATGACTTTACGGCAAATGATTTCATGCGACCTATCATAGGGCAACAAGAGTCATCTTTTAATTTCAGAAAGATTATGGACGAGAAAAAAATTCTCCTGGTAAATCTTTCGAAAGGTCGTCTTGGTGAGAAAAATGCGAATCTACTCGGTCTTATAATTGTAGGTAAGATTTTCATGGCGGCGCTTTCACGCGCAGATACGCCGAATGCCGATTTCCCCATGTTTTCTTTGTATATAGATGAGTTTCAGAATGTTACAACAGATTCGATACCGGGCATTCTTTCAGAGGCGCGAAAATATAAACTTTCACTTACCATAGCGCATCAATATCTAAATCAGGTTGATGAAAAAATTCGAGATGCTGTTTTTGGCAACGTTGGGAACATGGCGGTTTTTCGTGTCGGCGAAGAAGACGGCGAATTTTTTGAAAAGCAATTTTCACCGACTTTTAATTCTGCAGATTTTGTAAATATCGAGAACAGAAACGCATATGTAAAGATTTTGGCGCATGGCATACCGCAAAAACCTTTTAATATTCATACACTTGATCTTGCACCAAGAAACGTGTCGCAAGTAGATAGTTTACGACAGCTTTCATATCTTACATACGGACGTGACAGGACTTTGGTAGAGGAAGCTATCAGTGCTCGGTATCTTTCATAAACCAAAACGAGTGAAAAGTGGATTGGGGTGTTGTAAAAAAACGCTCAGTCGTGGATAATGAGAAGTATTGATTATGAGTGAACAAGCACCGTCAGCTAAAAAAACACCGGAGAGCTTTTCTGAAGCAAAAAAGAATTTGCGAGACGTTATCACACAACTTGAAAAAGAAGAAAGAAAACCAAAACTCAAAGTAACCGTGCGCGGAGAAACTGTTTCCGGTGGTAGTGTTGATGATGAAATAAGTCGAGCCGAAAATGATTTACGAATTCTTGAGAAGGGTGGCACGCCCTCAAAAGACGCAAAATCTTCCGGAGAAAGTGCCGGCGCGCGGGCGAGTACGTCAGAAAAATCAAAAAAATCGGGTGCAGATGCAACGTCTGGTGAAATGGAAGAAAAATCAGAAAGCACCGACACTGAACGAGGCACTGCGAGAAAAGTAGGAGTGGAGCAAGCGAGAAAGAGAATGCTCGAAACAGAAGCAAAGTACCTAAGTGAGTATCGCAAGCGTATGGCAGGTAAAAAAACCGCCAAAGCGATGTACGGTTCCGCTTCGCAAGGTGGCAACTATTTAAAACAGCTTAAAAAAGAATACGACGATGCCAGGTTTGAGTTTTCGCAAAAAGTAAACGAGTCCGTTACAGAGAGACTTAATAAAAAAGGTCGTGGGATTGTGCAAAATACGGAAAGCAAAAAAGGTGCGGACAAAAAGATAACAAAAGCGACCTATGAGGAGAATCCCGAGTACAAAGAAAAAGTAATGCAACGCTATAATCGGATGGTTCTTAATCGAGACGTTATTGTTCGTGCTGAAATTGAACGAACATTGGCAAAAAAAGAGGCGTTGGATGCAAAAGGGAAAGGCATCTTTAAAAAACTGGTTGGTTTATATTCGCGTGCAAATGAAAAGAGCGAAAAATATTTCATTAAAAAACTTGGTGATGAAGAACGTGGAAAAATAGTCGCACGCGCTATGCGCATCACAGCGTTTGCTATAGCAGGTAGCGCTTTTGGAGGAGTTGCAGGGTCCGGAAGATACATTTTACGTTCAGGATTAAGTGCTTTGTTTGGTACGGCTGCAGGTAGTGGTGCCGGGAAAATATATGAAAAGACGCTTGGTGTTAGGCGTGCAAAAACTCTGAAAGAAAAGCAAATTAAGTCGGCGTCATCTGCACAAGATATCTCAATGCTTGAAAAAGCGTACCGTAAGGGTTCAAAAGAAGGTATTGAGAAAGAGCGTCGCTTGGTAGAAATGGCGGTGGCTGTTTTGACAGGTGTAGGTGTCTCATTGGAGACGTCACATGTGATGGCAGATTATGCTGTACATGGAAATGAAAATGTAATGCTTGCTTCGCACCACGAAGGGGTTGTTGGCAGTCATGACGTAGTGGCTCATATCGACAAAACAGGTGAAGGAGCGGACGCTCTTTTTGGAGATTTGAAACACAAATTGAGAGAGCTTTATCCGGATCAAGCAAAAGCACCGCCGGAAGCGCAACATGTTTTGCATACGCCACTTCATAAACTTTCCACGGAGTATGGTTTTGCAGACCCGTCAAAAAATGGAGTTCAACAGATGCATAAGAGCGGTTTAATGCATCTTGGAGATAAATTGGAATATGATTCGTCCACCGGACACCTTGTATTTACGCAACAACACGGTGCTTCGCATGTTTTGGCAAGCGATGCAAGCGGGCATATTAAAAAAATGGAATCTTTTGAAAAGTCTAGCGGTAAATATACGAACGATGTTCAGCACGCGCATAATACCGCATCGTCTGCAGATATTTCAAAACATATTGGCAATTCGCATAATGTCAAAGAGCAGGCAGGAGCACTTGTCCATGCACATACTGTTGCGCACAATACTCCGCATGCACATACGGCTCTGCCTGTTTCAGGACACGAAACGGTTGGTGGAATTATCTCGCGCACAACAGAAGGAGGAAAAACCGTTTCGAGTTTTTCGATTAATGACGGCGAGTTGAGAAACTTTGCATTTAATCTGGAAAAAAACGGAGACCATATTTCGGTTGCACACACGGGAATATTTATCGGTTCAGCCGACCACCATTTAGCTGATAAGTTTATGTTGAAAATCGGACAGCCCGCTTCCGGAGTGAGAGACGTTATGCGTAGAGCGCAAGAGATAGAAGTTTCGGAACATGCAATTTCGTATCTCCAAAGTCATAATCTAGGGGGCTCACTCGAGGCGATCATTTTACGAGAACATGTGAAGAACTTCATCAATGAAACAACAAAAATCTATGGAAAGGTGTTTGTCGACCATGTTTCAAACAATGGACATATCATTACCGACAGGATGCACGATATCGGCAATCATGCTCAAAACGCCGTTCAAGCACATGCAAATGCTGTGGCAAATAATGTTACAGATACAACAGCGGAAATCGGAAAACATGTTACGAAAGTCGCAGGGTCACTACATAAAGAAATTGCGCATCTTTTGCAACCGGACGAACTTGGAAAGTACGCAAACAAGCCGGTGGCGGAGGTTATTTATAATTCACCTCATGTTTCCGGTGAGTTACACAAACAGCTTACAAATATCGTAGCGCATTCAGGAGTCGGTCCAGAGAATAACGAAACTCTTGCGCACTTTTTGAACCGTGCACAAGATGTAGCGCAAACACATGGGCATGTGTATGAAATAGGAGCGCACGGTGCAAAGGTGCCTGTAAACGAAGTGCATATTTATAATAATCCTAGTGGAGAGATTGTGGCATACGGAGGAGATTATAATGCGCGCTCTTTTATGGCATATAACTGGCTCCATCTTAACCACGGAGGAAAAGTGCTTTTCCCTGATGCAGGTGGAAATCGTATGTTGACGATGACAAGTTTCTCGAGTAACGGTGGGCGCGTTGGTGTTTCCGTGCGACCGATGCCGGGACCTGTTGTGCAGTCCGTAGAGCTGTCGCCGAAATAATTTAATGGTTTTTAAAGTACAATATAAACATGTCTGATAATGTTGAAAAATCCGTGTCTCCTGTTCAAGCACTTCTTTCATCGCTAAACTTATCTGCGTATTCGCAAGAAGAACAAGAAAAGATACTTGCCGATTTGTCTGGTACAATCTTTCAAGGCGTGCTTGTGCGACTTGTTGAGAAAATGGACGACAAGACGAAAAAAGAATTTTCCGAGTTTGTTGACGGCGATGTTGACGGCGACGAAATTGTTGCATTTCTACGAGAGAATGTTGAAGGTGCGGACGATGTCGTACTTGAAGTTGTGCGAGACATGACTCAAGACGTTGCAAAACTTAATTTGTCTGCGGAAGCGCCGAAATAATTTATTATTTTTTATCTTTTAATTATCATATGAACACTTCTACCGCCATTGCAGTCGCTTTAGCTGTTGCTATTGCACTCGGTTTTGTATTTTACGGACCGTCATTTTTTGGAGCACATAATAATAACTCTACAACGACACAAAAAGAGCAAGTTACGAAATCCGCACCTGTGTCTACCGCGCAAGCAGCGGACAAGCTTTCTATTAAAGATGATGTTGTTGGTACAGGAGCCGTTGCTAAAAAAGGAGATACCATTTCAGTGGCATACATCGGAACGCTTACAAACGGCACTGTATTTGATTCGACTTCAAAGCACAACGGGGAGCCGTTTACTTTTACACTTGGAGCAGGACATGTAATAGCAGGGTGGGATCAAGGCGTTGCCGGTATGAAAGTTGGCGGTGAACGCACACTTGTTATACCGCCCTCACTCGGATACGGTTCTCAGGCTAGTGATAAAATCCCTGCGAATTCGACACTTATATTCAAGATAAAACTTTTGAAGGTAGTGCCACCTGCAAAATAAATAACGATTATATTTGCAAATCAAAAAGCGCGCGCCTTTAGGCGCGCGCTTTTTGATTTGCATACTACTTATAATACATAAAACCGGTTAAGTTCCGTGTAAATAACAAGTGTTTTGATTGGAAGTGCGTAGAATAAAAAAGCTTTACATATAAACCTTATTGTGATATAAATCAAAACAGGTTGTTCCTAGAAAAATCATAAAAATAAACAAACAAGGAGGAGTGTAATGAAGAATGGCACGAGTTTTAAGAGCACGGCATTTTTGGCAGTATCTGCCTTTATGGCAATGATACTTGGAGGGTGCGGAATGGCACCGGTTGGGCCTTATAACGGCTTTTCAAGCGACCCGCTCACGAAGATAATTGTCGTGAAGTATCCTGCGCCCGGTGGTACACCGTACCCCACACAGCATGAGTGGAAGGTTGTAAAGGAAATGGCAGATACCTGCCAGCTCCAAATCAATCCGCAACTATCGTCTCCGGCGGAAACGATAGGTAGCGCATCTGCTGTGTATGGCGCTGCGGGAGGTCTTGGAATAGGACTCGGGGCGAAAGCTTTCCCCGGATCCATATTTCACCGCTATTTCACCTATGGTGGAATAGCCGGACTGTTTAGTGGCGGTGCGTATGGGCTTACGCTATACAGCTACAACGATGTAAGTGTTGTTGGTAGCTGTACAAGGGATTTTGTTCGGCGTGCAGGGTTGAAGAACATCTATGTTTACCCTGCATATATCCGTGCGAAGCACGGAGCCGATCAAGTCTCTAAAACTACGAAAGTAGTTGCAGAGAATCTCCCCAAGCAACAAAAGGAGCAGATAATTTTAGCTCCTAAAAGCCATGACGTTGCCGGTGTCGGTGCAAAAAGTAAAAAGCACCAGCAACAAACGGAGGACGACGTATTGCCAATTCCTCCGATGTAGTCTTGTGTAAGACAACATAAGGCAACCGCCTCTCACAAAGGATATTTTTTATGGAAAGTTTTACTTCCCATAAAAAATATTTTGCGTGAGTGGCGGTTTTTTGATTTGACTTATACTTTATTCAGTCAATTAAAAAAATTAGTGTATAATTTATTTGTTTAAATGAAAGTGTTTATTTTTAATATTCAGATGTAAGAAATGTAATGAAAGAATCGATAATTCAAAAATCGATACATTTTTTGGAATCAATAAAAATTCTTTTTAATGTAGATATATACAACAAAAATATAATTAAAAATATATTTGTATTTAGTTTGTTTTTCATAATATTCTTTGGTTTTACCGGAAAAGCTTTTGCGGCAACTTATTATGTTGATTCTGTTTTAGGGAATGATGCAAATAATGGAACTTCAATTAATTCTGCATGGAAAACTATTTCTAAAGTTGATTCTTATACTTTTAATCCCGGTGATCAAATCTTATTTAAGAGAGGAGATACATGGGACGGCAATAATAGTAATACATTATATGCTGAGAGCGGGACAGCTGGGAATTATATTACATATGGAGCTTATGGAGTAGGAGATAAACCGATATTAACTTCTTCTATAACCAGGAATGAAACTAATGATTGGGAATATGAAGGTAAAAATATCTGGGCAAGTTCTAACGATATTAGCAATGCTGTGTATGGTCCGGAAATGGTTCTTAATCCTAGTTTTGATTCCAGTTTAGATAATTGGAATACATATCTAGATCTCCAAAAAGGTATTGTCGGCACTGTATCGAGAGCTACGACAACTGGAGATTTTTATTCATCACCTGCCGGGTATAAATTAGATGTTACAACAGGTGGTTCTTCATACACTGATATTCAGACTTATATAAGTAATATGTCAATTGATTTTAATAAATATTATGTTCTTTCTTTTTATACAAAAGCAAGTAACGATTTCGATGCAAAAGTTCTCTTCATGAAGTCTACATATCCTTATACTATTTATCAATCAAATGGTAATGGATATACTGTTAATATAACTAATGAATGGGTAAAACATAGTTTCTATTTTCGTTCAAATGTAACAGCTTCTGATTTAAGAATTAATTTAGATTTTGGATTAGTTCCAAATAATACGAGTATCTATTTAGACTCAGTTAGTCTTAAAGAAATTGATTTAAATAGAAATGAAGGAATTTTAGATTCTGATGTAGGAAATATGATTATGTCTGACAAAACTAAATTTGGAGTAAAGGTCTGGAATGAATCTGATTTAGATACACAGGGTAAGTATTGGTACGATGCTGCTAACAATATTATTAAAATATATTCTATCAGTAATCCTGTGAGTTATTATGGAGATATAAGAATGGCTCTAAACAGTTTAATTATTAATGGAACTAATACAAGTTACGTTATTTATGACGGGCTTCATTTGTTTGCCGGAGGATCTCTAGGAATTGGAGGAAGCGATAATTCTAATATAATCATTAGAAATTGTGACGTTTCATATATAGGAGGAGGTGATCAAGTTCAATATAAGGTTAGATATGGCAATGGAATTCAATTTTGGAGAAGTGCACATGATATTTATGTTTATAATAATAATCTTTGGCAAATTTATGATGCCGCCATAAGTCCACAAGGTAATGGTGACACGCCTTCATCTATATATAATCTGTATTTTTATAATAATGTAATTAGAGATGCAGAATATGGTATTGAATTTTGGGAGAGACCTGCAGGTACAACAGTCAAGAATGTTCATTTTGAAAATAACACTATTGTTAATAGTGGTGGTGGTTGGGCTCATAACCAAAGACCGAATTCTAAAAATGGTAGATCTTTGATGTTTTATTACAATCCTGCAGACAATGAAGGAATCTTCATAAGAAACAACATTTTTCTTAATGCAACAGAAAGCCTAATAAGGGTTAGTTCAAATAGTAATTGGCTTGCAACAACAACAATGAACTATAATTATTTCCATAACCCGATGGGGTATTTTGTGGATTTCCTAGGAAGTAATTACACTAAGTTATCAGACTGGAATAGTTTATCAGGAGGATTAGATTTAAATTCTGAAGAAAAAGATCCACTCATTTCTAATCTTTCATCTAATAATTTCACTCTCCAACAATTCTCACCGGCCATTGATTCCGGAACAAATACAGGTCTTTCAACTGACTACGCTGGAAACCCAATATACGGAGTACCAGACATAGGAGCATATGAATACCAACCGCCCTATACAATAGGAACAAACAAAGTACCAACAACAGGGAGTATCAGAATATACAGTAATGGTAAATACAGAATGAAAACAGCAACATCAACTGCTGTAACAGCTGATTTTTCTGTTACACCAAGTGGAGGAAATTATCTAGCAACAACCTCTCAGTATATGGATATAACCATAAACAAATGGGAGACAACAGGGAATAAAAACAAAGAATGGACAGCATCATCATCTTCTGGAGAGTTCAAAACACATGCCACTTCCACAACATACGCAGTAGGAGATTTGATTCCAAACACATATTATTTATTCAAAATAGACGGAGCAGCTTCAACTACAGCCATAAACAATAATAGTCAATGCACAAATGGAATCTGTCTTTCGAGCTCTTCAGGTAAAATTGATTTCACATATATCGGCGGATACTCGACACATACATTTGATATTGAGAAGTATGCAACAAGTCCGAGCGTACCGGTCATAGAGGGAACATCAAAAGAAAAAATCTCTCAAGGTGCTTCTCTGACTTTTTCGCATGCATCGTCAACAATAGGTATTGCGAAGTATCAGCTCTATGTTGACGGAATTCTCGAGGAAGATAACATTTCACGTTCTGCGGAATCTGTTTCTTTGCCACGTACTTATAAATGCAATGAAAAACATAAATGGAATATAGAAGCTGTTGATAATAACGGTAATAAGACTTCATCTAATGAAAGTGATTTTTCCATTCCGTGCGGAGCTGTCTCTATTGTTGTAAATGTTCCTCGCAACGATATACGAACTCAGTTTACAAATCAAAAAACAGCATCTTCTACACACAAAACATCCCATGTTAAAGATGTAACGAAACAACAAAATCTAACAAGTACACAAGTCTCAGCAATATTATCACTTCTTAAATCTTTCGGTGCTAATAACAATGTTGTAAAAGCTGTACGTGAAGCGCTTGATAGTGCAACAACTCCAAATAAAAATATATCTTTTGTTTTCACTACAAATCTAGAGATGAATGACGTTGGCACTCAAGTTAAGCTTCTGCAAGAATACTTGAACGCACACGGAGTTGCAGTGTCTTCAAAAGGATATGGCTCACCCGGGAAAGAAACCATGTATTTTG
The DNA here is from genome assembly GCA_011322135.1 of Candidatus Kaiserbacteria bacterium. Lineage (GTDB taxonomy): Bacteria > Patescibacteriota > Minisyncoccia > Phycocordibacterales > Phycocordibacteraceae > C7867-001. The sequence continues at coordinate 16,582 of DRNP01000028.1, forward strand.
GACAAGCGACATATCATGCTCTTGTGCGGTATCAAAAAGAAAATGGGCTTCCGCCTACAGGGTGGTTTGGTCCTATGACACGTAAGCTGATAGAGGAAAGGGTTGGAGTGTAGGGGAGTTTGAAGCTGATAATAAAGAAACTCTAAAGTTTGTTTGAAAGTAAACCGATTAAAGGTTAATGGGGTCAGAACCCATTCTTTAATTCGTTCTCGCAACAGAGCACAGCGCGGGCTTTGCCCGCGCTGTGTGCTGTGTTGTTTTTGCATTCCCGATATGGGAGAGTCGGACTCTCCCATATTGTAAAAAAGTGTTAGTCACCTTTTTACTGATCTTTTTTTCAAGATAATGATTTTATCCATTGTTTTGTTATGTATTCCACTTATCTTTTTTTCTTCAACGATAAAATCGGTTTCTTTCTTGATACGATTAATAAATGACTTTCTTGAAGATGGTGCAACGTCTTTATGAACGCTATCGGCATAAGTAGTAATGGAATATGCATAGAAAATTATCTTACCGTTTTTATTCAAAATATTACCTAATTCTGTTAATACATTGATGAGGTATCCTTCAGGATCAAAGGAAATGGGGACAGTCACGATTTCATCATGTCTCCGTTGATGGCAAGCTATCCGCGAATTGCTTCACTATACTGCGTAACGTGTCGGCATTGGATGAATTTAGTATATTCTTGTCGCGTTCTTGATAGCCTGGAACGAATGGAGACGGCGTAAGTATGAACGTATACACAATGCCACCGTTAAACAAATAGTAAGTAAGTACTCGTCCACCTGCCGGAGTCTCGGTTACACTTCCGATGACAAACCTGCCGTTTTCAATAGCCCATGTTCGGACAGATGAAGTTGCGGTACGTAGAGAAATGTCGACACCAAAATAAGTCTTGCGGTAATTCATCCACTCTTCAGGAGTCCTGCCATCGAGACCATCTCCTATGACGAGAATGAGCGACGCTTGGAGGTTTCCGCCAGTGTTTTTGGGAGCGTTTTCAAACCTCACTTCAGCCGATGTTGGGTTGCTTACGGCAGAGGGAAATGTTTCAAGTCCTCGTGCAAACCACCCTTCGGGCGCACGAATGTTTGATACGGATGTTTTTATTTCATCGAAGCGTGCTGAGTTAGTAGTGACGACCGGGACGTATCGCAAACCCCAAACAAATGCCCCGCCCGTGAGGAAAGCAATCACGATGAAAATAAAGAGACGTATTCGCTGCATATTTTTATATATTAGCATATAAAAACCGGAGGAACGTGTGCTCCTCCGGTTAATTACTTGGTATAGACAAATCAATATCCGTACCAAACCCTCCATTGAGATGGATCTGGATTTAATATGGTGTGTTTGGCAATTATCTCCATGTTCGCGCCGTTATCACTCACCCAATTCGAATCAACAACTGTAACCGCAGTTACTGTGCCACTTCCATCGCGAGTAACTCCAACGATAATGGCAATGTGATTGGCTTTTCCAGCAACACCATACCGCTGCAACACATAGCCAGGCTGGGCAGTGGAGAGTGAAATATCTTGATAATTCCACATCGTAGATAAGAGTGGGAGTGCTTGCGTGTACGCTCCTGCACGATACAAGACCAGATTTACGAAGTAGACACACTGCCCGCCACGACCATACTCATTTATTAACACCGATACGCTATTAGTGTACCCATACCATACTGGGTCAGTGTAAAAACTCACCCAGCCACCTTCTGGAGTGCAACCGCTTCCATCTCCTGTTAACGCCCAGTCGGAAGCGTTACAACCAAACCATCTGTGCACAGTACTGTAAGAACTGTCACTAGTAAGCCAGTTCCAGTCACTTACATAGTCACCATTAAGTATTTGGGATGAGTACCCACTTGCTGACGGATCAAGCGCTCGATACGCCTGATAGACAACATTGTCATATACGGTGGCCGAGGCGATTGATGCGAACAGAATGGACACGAAAAGTACCAGAACACTCGTTGCTTTTTTCACTGTTTATCTCCTTTTTGATTTGAGAAAGAACAAACCACACAAATGTGTGGTGTCAGCATCATTGCTGACATTCTTACTATACGTGATAGTCACACGATTTCAATGTGTGGATAGTGTTTATATGCAAGTGCCAATCTTTTCATAATGCTCGCGAATAATTGTGGTTCCATTATTTCACAAACGTAATCTAGTGCACGCTGTCCACTAGATGTCGTCGATGCCGACGATTCTATTCGCAATGATCTTTCGACGTCACTTCACGTATAAAGTGCTATATCCCCAAACTCTACCGGAATTAAGGGGTCCTGACAGTGTTCTTTCATTCGCACAGCGCGGGCTTCGCCCGCGCTGTGTGCTGTGTTGTTTTTGCATTCCCGATATGGGAGAGCCGGACTCTCCCATATTAGATTTTCATTGAAATTAATTCCACCTCGAAAGGGTTAGCAGACAAGAAGTGCTAATTTGGTGGAAAAGTACATGATTGTCTTATTAATAATAAGGGCGTATTATTTATTGGGACGTTGGGTTGAGTTTGGATTTTAATTTATTAACAACAAGGAGATTATTTTATGGAAGAAAACAGAAAGACAGAAAAAGAAAATGGAATGGATGGAGATTTTCTTTTTATAACTGAAATTGGATGTATGGACGGTCGAGAGACTGAGCCGGTTGAGAGGTTTATAAAAAACACTGTTGTTAGTGAAGGTGAATCACGGGAAATTGCCATTGATAAAGTGACAGAGCCCGGAATGGATGCGATTCTTTCCGGGGATAGTAATTTCACGCAGATTTTCCAGGTGTACAAAAAGTCGGAGATATCTGCAAAGCACCACAAGTCGTCCACGGCAATAGTCGTTGGACACAGTTCTTGTGCCGGAAATCCCGTTGAAGATTCCGTGCATATTAAACAGATTGAAAAATCTGTGAAGGTTGTCTCAGGGTGGAATCTGTTCACGAAAATAATCGGCGTCTTCGTAGACGCCAAAAGGGAGGTGCAGATAATCTCTTCCATAGGGGAGGGGAAAGCATAGTAACTGCCGAAGTGGCATTTAAAATGTTGCAAAAGCGATTTCTGAGGAAGTCGCTTTTTATTTTTGTATTAAGCGCGGTACACTATAACAATGGAAAATAACAACGCGTTTGATGATGCCTACAAGACGCTTACAAAAGAACAAAAGTTAGCTGTAGATACTGTAGAAGGACCTGTAATTGTGCTTGCAGGTCCCGGCACCGGGAAAACGCACATTCTTACATTACGTATCGCGAATATATTGCGTATAACGCAAGCAAAACCGGACGCTATACTCGCGCTCACTTTTACAGATTCTGCCTCACGTACGATGCGTCGGCGTTTGGCTTCAATTATAGGTGAAGAGACATCAAGAAAAGTTACAATCACTACTTTCCACGGATTTGCCGATATGGTGCGTGCCGAATATCCGGATTCCTTTGTTGATGATACAGATCGCAGACTTATGAGCAATGTTGATGAGACTCTTTTGATGCGTGAAGCAATTGATTCGGCTGAAATTGATTTGTTGCGACCTGCGAGGTCTCCGTATACATATCTTTTCGATTTAAAGACCTTGCACAGTACATTATCGCGCGAAGGCATGTCGCTTGATGAATATACTGCGTGGGGCAAAAAGGCGTCACAAGAAATGTCTGCAGATGAGTCATTACAATATAAAAAAGGTCCTCATGCCGGAGAACTGACAAAAGAAGGTATAAAAAAGATTTCACGTTTCGATAAAGTGGATGAAGCTGTACGTGTCTTGAAACGATACAATACATTAAAAGACGAGCACCACCTCACATCTTTTTCAGATATGCTAACCGGTGTCGTTGATGCTGTTGAAAAAGATGAAGCTCTTCGAAGCTCTTTGCAAGAGCGGTATCAATATATTCTTGCAGACGAGCATCAAGATACAAATGCACTTCAGCACAAATTGCTCGAACTTTTTGCGTATGACAATCACCCTAATCTCTTTGTTGTTGGAGATGAAAAGCAAGCTATCTATCGGTTTCAAGGTGCCAAGCTCGGTGCTTTCAAAAGATTTACAGAGCTTTTCCCACGTGCTGTTGTTGTAACGCTCACATCTTCTTTTCGTTCATACCAACATGTCCTTGATATTGCGCACAATGTGGCTGGCGACTGTGATGATGAGTCACAGCGTCTTGATGCTGTGCGTGAAAGCAAAAAGAAAGAAACAAAAAATCATGTTTTTCGTGTTGAAGCGCAAGACCCGCTAGATGAGCTATCACAAGTAGGAGCTCTTGTTGAAAAGAGTATAAAAAGCGGTGTACTACCACATGAGATTGCAATAATCTCACGTAAAAATAGTACAGCGAATGAATTTGCGGAAGCGCTTACTGCCAGAGGTATTCCTGTTTTGCGTGCGGGTGATATTTCTATTACAAGTCGACCTATAATGCGGGCACTTATTTCACTGATGCAGTATGTCGCAGACCCAACATTGATTGGAAGTTTGAGAGAGGCGCTACTTGCTCCTTGGTGGGGGAAATCTCTTGCAAATACACTGATACTTTTGCGTACAAGTTATGACAATAAACTGCTTTCTGAACTCGCGCGTGTGTATCCGGATATTTCAGATTTACTCATGCGATTTATAAAATATGCACGAACCGAAACTCCCGTCGCCACTTTCTCATTTATTTTTACAGAGAGCGGGGCGCGTGATTATTTGCTTTCACACGCGGAGTGTTTAGATGACATCACACTCGTGCGCGCTCTTATGATGAATTTTGAATCAGCTACGCGTTTTACCGAGGCTACAACTTTTTCAGACGCTTTCGCATCTCTCACAAAAGCGCGTGAACATGGACTCTCGCCGGTGAATGTTTCTGTTACCGAAAGAGAAGGATTTGTAACGGTTATCACAGCACATAAAGCAAAGGGTATGGAGTTCAAAGAGGTTTTTGTTGTGGAATGTACTGAAAGTGGTTGGGAAAAGGGCGGTAGAGCGATGATAATTCCTTTTCCGTTTGAAAACAAACAGACACTTGATGACGCTAGACGGCTTTTTTATGTTGCGCTTACGCGTGCGAAAGACAATGTATATCTTTCTTATGCTCGTGAAAGTGCAGAAGGGCGTGACAGATTGCCGACCGCTCTTATGCCTGCCGAACTTACAAATGTATACGTTTCCAATACTGATGCTATTCCTGTTTTACATAAGGTTATTGTTGTAAAAGAAAAAATTCGAGAATTTGTAGATAAGTATCTTGATACAGATGGGCTTTCTCCTTCTTCTGTCAATGAGTATATGGAATCTCCGCCTACTTTTTTTGCGCGAAGAGTGCTTAGAATTCATGAACCGCCGGCACCGCCTTTGATTTATGGAATAGCAATGCACGCATCACTTGCTACTGCACTTGCAGGGGCAACAAAAGAAGAATCTTTGCGCGTACTCGCAAAATCTTTCGAGCATTCTCTTTTACCACGCGATGCTACTTTTGAAAGTCTTCGTTGCGATGCGCGTACAGCTTTTGATGCGACGTTACCTCATCTTGCAGACCTCGGCACGCCGGTATATATAGAAAAATATTTTTCAATGAAATATGAAGTAGACGGTGTTCCTATAACTTTGGGCGGAAAGGTCGATGTCGTTTTTGAAAGAAACGGGGAGCGTATTGTGGCGGATTTCAAAACAGGGAGTAGTGTTTCGGCAAAAAATGAATCATATGCGCGCCAGCTTGCGCTGTATACAGCCATACTTTCTGAAAATAAAGAAAATGTTATGCGTGCAGAACTTTTGGGAGTTTCTGATAAGGGTATAAAACGCGTACCGGTAGCAGTTGAAGAAGAAGAAAAAACAAAAGCACTTAAAGAGCTCGAGGAAGTTGTTCGTGAGTTGAGGTCGGGAAGTTTTCATCGTGGTACAGCTTCTGATTATGACGCTATATTGGAATTGTTGGATACATAGATAGTGCAAAATAGAGATATGCACTATCTGATTTTCGGGAAATACTTTTGAAAAAGAATCTACTTTTGTTCTTTTGATTTCACAGTAGCAAGCGCAGCATCAATTTGTTGTTTTAGATAAGAGTATGGATATACTCCATTTATTACGACGGGAGATGCCCATGATGTAACGATGACTGCGTATGGTGCTCCTCGTGCACCTATGTCGAGTGCATTTTTTCGGTCAGATGAAATACGAGCATCGACCGAGCCACTTATGATGCAGGTTGCAACAGCATTCGGGTCTGCTCCGGCTTTTGAAGCGTATTGACCGAATTTCCCCGGAGGAACAGGTTGGTTCGCAAAAAGGAGACTTGTGAATTTCCAGAAGGCTTCATTGCCTGCTGTTTTAGCAACGCATTCCGCAGCTTCCGCAGCCTTGAAAGAGTTTTGATGTAACTCAGTAAGAGGGAACTCACGAAATACCCAAGCGACTTTTCCAGAAGGACCGTAATTTGCCATAAGCTTTTGCATCGTCTTTTGCATTGTCGCGCAGTAGTCGCATTCCATATCGGAGTACTCGATAATAATTACAGGAGCGGTCGGGCTTCCAAAGATGTGGTCTTTTGTACTCACGCTTTTTAAAGCAGAAAGGTTTTCATCGTGTATTGAAATCGGTTTCTTTTGAGCCGTTGTGATATATACAGACACTGCAATGATAATTCCTCCAAACAGAATTGTAAGCGGGACGATTGAGCTTCTTTCCATAGCGAAATAATAGCATTTTTTAATATGTGATTTAGTGAGTGAGAGTGAGTGAGGTTTAACCTCACTCACTTTTCCGCTCGTAAGACCAAAGTTCAAAAGAGTTACTAGTACTAGGTCTTATATATTATTTCTGCAACAGGAATTTGTGTGTTAAATCATAAACGAAAATAGGCATGTAAATCGAACTTTGTGTGTTAAGTTTCATTTGAAAATTATGTGTGGGGAATCGTTGATGGGCGCGAAATTTACGCGGACATTAGTCCGCATAAATTTCGCGCCCGTTATCTCCCACACGGAAGAAACAATTTAATAATCTACAACCCCAGTGTATGAGTCATCGCCGGAGCATCGCCTTTTTTAATATTCCAATCGTGAGTATCGATTTTAATATCCCGCATTTCGTTGAGATCCTTATATTTTAGTTTTCCGTGCTTAAGTGCAAAATCATAAAGGTCGCGAGTGATACGCACGTCTTCAATACAATATTTTTTTACATCATCAAATTTTCCTTCTGCCCACCAGTCTATCGCTTTTAGACCATTTCCGGATTTTCCTCTACCCAGTGTCGCTTCCGCCACAAGTTGCAAACGAATACGTCTTCCGAGCACTTCGTGTATCTCTACAAGAAGATCCAAGGAACGTATTTTTGAAAGGTCGCCGGGGTAATAACGATTTAAAATCGGTATATCAAAAGTATTTGAATTATATCCTATCAGCATGTCTGCACGCTCCATGATAGGCCAGAGCTTCGGTAACTCTTCTTTGAAATAAGAAGAGTACTCATTAGTTTCAGAATCGTGAATAGCCACAACAGTCAGCTCCATTTCTGCAGGATCTACACGACCGCGTACTGCAGAAGTAGATTGCGTTTCTATGTCGAATGTGATTACGCGCATAATTTATAGAGTCTTTTAAATATTATCCGAGCGTTTTTAAATAAGTCGATACTGCGTTTGACGCCATTCCTATTTCTTCACCTGTAGCAAGCACCTTGAGACGTACAAGGTCTTCGCGCACTTCGTTTTCTCCATATGCAAGAAACAAAGGTATTTCTCGTCTCACAGCGTCTTTAATCTGGTCACCGAGTGGTTTTTCGGTGAGATTCACGAATACACGTCCACCTTGTGCTCGTAATGTTTCCGCGAAAGCTTCCGCACCCGGAATATTTGTAGCGTCCGGCGTGCCGATATAAAGTTGAGGTTTTATGTCTGTGGTCAATGGAAGCTGGTGTGTTTCTATGAAATCAGTGAGAGTGACATCACCCATACCAAAACCAACGGCAGGAATAGGGTCTCCGCCAAAAAGTGTTATAAGTTTGTCATAGCGACCGCCTCCAAACAGAGAACGAGTATTTGCGGGGTTTGTATCATACACTTCAAATACCATTCCTGTGTAATAGTCGAACCCGCGTGTAATACTTGGATCAAAGCGAGCGTTTATTATTCCACGAGCTCCAAGAGTTTCTATGAGTTTTAACAGCTCACGTTTTTCACGAGCGACATCTGCATCAGTGCCTTCCATGATGAGACTCAGCGGGTCTTTTTCTGTAAGTTTTTTTACTTCTTTTGCAAAATCTTCTGAATGCATTTTTGCCTTACGGTCAAGCAAACGGGTGTAAGCTCGAGCGTCTTTTTCAGCAAGTCCGGCGACAGAACAAGCTGTATTTAATAGAGAACGAGAACTTATACGAATAGTGAAGTCGTTTTCACTAGCTCCGAGATCTTTTAAGATTGTTGTAGCAAGTGTGATTATTTCAATATCAGCTTCCATACTTGCAACACCGAGTAAATCTACATCGACTTGATAAAACTCGCGTAAGCGACCGCGCTGTGGGCGTTCATAACGAAAACGATTACCAATAGAAAACCAGCGAAGTGGAAATGGTAGCTCACGACGTTTTGCGGAAACCATACGAGCAAGTGTCGGAGTCATTTCCGGGCGCAGAGTTACTTTTCTGTCTCCTCTGTCGGTGAATGTATACGTTTGGCTACTTACTATTTCTTCAGAAGTTTTGTTTTCGTATATTTCAGCACGTTCAAGTGGGGAAGCGTTGTATTCTTCGTAGCCGAAGCGCATGATAGTTTGTCTGATTTTTGAGAAAAGCGTATTTAACCGTGCCCAGTCATCCGGATAAAAATCGCGCGTGCCTTTATATGGTTCTGTAGAAAGTTTCTTTGAATCACTCATGAGCAAAGTGTACCAGAAAATCAGGTATTTCTACAGAGTCACAGGTAAAAAGCCGGAAAGGAAAGAAAAAAATTCGGTTTGTAAACCCCTTTGGCGCGCGACGCAAGCGTCGCGCGCCAAAGGGTTTTCAATATTTCCAGATTGTAATGATGTGTTTTTAGTGCAAAATGGCAAATTACACGCCGTCTGTTCCTTCTCCGGAATGGTTTCTGTGAACTAAATCTATTTCATGCAATATAGTGTCTCGAAGTCCTTGAGGGTCGCGAATTCCATGCATTTCAAAATCTTCTTCTTCACCTGCGGTTTCAACATGAATAAATCCAAATCCAAATAAAGTACCGAGAACTCCGTGTATATCAGAAGTAACATCTTGTACGCGACTCAAGAAGAAGCTTGAAATCTTGCGACTAAAATAACGAGGTTGGTGAATATCTATAATGCGTTCGGTTGTAATCACCCATACATTTAAAAAATAATAAGTGATTGTATTAAATACACTAATCCAAAGGAAGAGCCACCAAAGACCGAGAGCAAGCCGTGGCCATGCGCTGTGGGAAATATTGTCCACTACAGAGTGCATCATGGGAAGTGAACTACCAAATGAGCTAAAGGTTACAATAAGAAAAATCAAAGCAAACGGAGCTACCGCAAGAATTAGTGCCGGTAAAAGTGAGCTAATCAGTGTAAGTGGATGCGCCCGTACTTTACGCACAATACGTTCACCTGGTTCAAGAGCAATTTCTTCCATAGTTTAAAGAGTTTATTGTATTTCTTATGTTAAGCCACTCCATGCGTATGCAATAAGTGAAAGTGATATAAAAAAATGCAGTGCAATTAGTGGAATCATTGCAAATGAGCGATGTGCGTATCGTAACCAGTGATATATTCCTATAACTGTGTACGCAATCCATATAACAACAATGAATCCAAATGCAATGACACCGACATAACCTGAAATGTTTTCTGACAAATGTCGGACAAAAAGTACTGCGTTTGGCGTTACCGTAGGTATCGTTGTCATAAATATCAGTATGCCATGATTACACGAGGACGACCATATAGGTCTTTCAGTACCTTTGTGCGCAGTGCGTTTTTTTGAAAGATTGTTGTAGCAGTGTCTACGTGTAGAGCGTCTATCTCTATCCACGAAATACCGCCTGGCTTAATGTGGTCTGATAGTTGTGTGGCGATACTGCGAATTATATCGAGCCCGTCCTTTCCTGCATAAAGTGCTTCTTGCGGTTCATATTCTGTTACAGAAAAAGGTAAATCTCGTGTGACCGGAATGTACGGTGGGTTCGTAGCGATAACATCGAATCGTGTTTTACCAAAAGGTGCAAACAAATTACCGATTTTTACATCTGCGCGAGACATATCGAGTTTGTTTTCGATAATGTTTGTGAGAATTGTTTTTTTGTGTACAGGATTGATTTCTCCAAACGAAACAACCGCATTAGGCATTTTTGAGAGCACTGCACATCCGATAGCTCCAGAGCCGGAACATAAATCCAAGAATGTAAATTCGCGTGTTCCGTATCGCTTTTGCAATATTTTTATCATCTCTTCTGTCCACCACTCGGTTTCATTTCTGGGAATTAGAGGTCGTGATTCCAGATGTATACGTAATCCGAGAAATGGAACCCAACCGATAATATATGACAGAGGTTCATCTTTTACTAAACGCTCGATATCTTTTTTATATTCGTTAGTTTGTATACCGTTGTATTTATCATGCAAAAGCCAGTCTGCATCTTTAGCAGAGACGTTTTCAGGTAGAGTCATATTTTTAAAATTAAACCATAAGTGTGCGGAAAGCGCACAAAATAAAAACAGCTTGCGAATGCAAGCTGTTTTTATTTTTTGTTGTGGGGGTTTAGTAACCTCCGTTATCGTTGTTGAAACCGTGATTTGAACGAGCCGGTCGTTCGCTTTCAGGACGAGCAAAATCAACTTTGAGCGTGCGCCCTCCGAAGTCTTTACCATCCCAGCGTTCAACTGCCGCTTGTGCTTCTTCTTCAGTTGACATTTCAACGAATCCGAAACCGCGCGGACGATTATACATACGATCAATTGGGAGGCTGACCGAAACAACGGTACCAACCTCTTCAAAAGCCTTACGGACATCCTCCTCGGTCGAAGCCCAGGGGATACCACCAACAAAGAGTTTCTTCTTATTTTCTTGCATGAGTACGTAGTGAACCTGATAACCCTCGCCGGGCACCGAACGCTTAGTAACGATATAATTCGTCACAAAGCTCAAGAGACACTGCGAGTTACTAACTACTGTGCCATAAATTGTGTATATGCGCAATCATCATTGCCTATAATAATGGGTATAACTTTTGCGTTTGTTGATATGTATAGGTTGTTTGTGTGTTTGTGTAGAACAGCTTATATAAACGTGAGCGGGCAAAGCCCGCTCACGCTTATATAAAACTTGTCTTTATCCTTTTATAAATATAAAAGGGAATTGATTACGCCGTTGCTTTTGCCCGTCTCGTTGCTTCGACGATTGTTTGTGGGCTTCCCGCTTTTGCAGGTACGAAACGCGCCACAAGAATTTTCCCTACCTCTGTGATTTGCATCCAGAAGAATGACCATATCCATATAAATGCAACAACCCATATCGGTATTGCCGTGGTAAACAGACCGCTTAGGGCCCATGCTGTTGCAAGAAATTGCGTTGTTGATATTGATGCAATAACTTGCCAGCTCGGGAAGTATCGGAACCAACGCTCCTCTGTGTGTGCAATGTAAATCAGTAAGTTACCTGAAACGACTAATTTTAAGAAGAATAGTGTCTGTATTTGTCCCCATGGGAGATGAAATACGCTAAGCGCAATCCAGAGCATAAACATACTGTTCATAATTCCAGCCAATCCGTATGTTGTGCCCAGGATGAAACGACGTCGTACGTCTATGCTTGCGGGGATGCGTGCGGTGTGTACGTGATCGAACGCCAGAGACACTATCGGCAAATCATTTAAGACGGCAAGCAAAATGATTTGTACAGGAGTAAGAGGGTAGTTACCGATTAACAGACCTATTAAACTGATTGTAACGATAAGTCGAGCGCTTTCTGATATACGGTAAACAGAATAGTGATAGACGCGCAAAAATACCTTGCGTGATTCGATAATAGCGTCTCGAATAACTGATATTCCGTTAGTTAAAAGCACAATGTCCGCGGTCGAACGGAGCGCGTCGACAGCATTGTTTACAGCAATACCTACATCAGCGGCTTTTATTGGAGGAACATCGTTTACACCGTCTCCCGTTACGGCAACGATGTGCGTCTTTTTAGCTTCTTCAACGGCTGTGTATTTATCTTTTGGAAGAACTTCTGCAAATCCGCCCGCTTTTTCAAATTGTTCATCGAGTGTTTTTTCGTCATCAAATATTTCACGCGATACGACAACTCCATCGAGTCCGAGTGTGTGCGAAACTTGTCTGGCTATTTCTATTCCGTCACCTGTAAGCATTTTTACGGTAATTCCTTGATCGTGCATTGCAGATATGGTTTCTTTTGCATCTGCACGCAGTGTATCTGTGAGAAATAGAATACCGATTGGGGTCAACTCTTCTTCAGAAGTTCCTTGACGCGCTGCGACAACAAGTGCACGGTCGCCACGCCTTGCGGCTTCATCGATTGCTTTGTCAAAACGCTCAGCGAGATCTTTTGATGGAAATTTGCATAGTTCGCGGACTGCTGATGGAGCACCGAGAGTTATTATCCAAGGCGTATCGTTTTCGCGAGTAACTACTACAGTGCTACGCTTCCTTTCGGAATCTCCCGGAGTGAATGCAGTTTGTGGTAAACGAGAAGC
>DRNP01000029.1 GCA_011322135.1 Candidatus Kaiserbacteria bacterium
GGCTTCGCCCGCGCCCCGCAAGTATTTTATTTACACTTCTTACACTTCGCGTTTAATATAATTGCGCGTGCATTTTGTTTATATATTCAAAGTATTTTAATCGGACGAAGTTTCCGGAGCTTGTTGCAAAGCTACCATGCTGGCGATGGAATCTCCTGAGCGCATTTTCATAATACGGACTCCTTGTGTTGCGCGTGAAAGCGCAGGTACTTCATTCGCACCGGTACGAATAACTTGACCTTTTTTGGAAACAACGACAATTTCTCTACCCTCCAGTTTGTTTCCAAAAACGGTTGCTCCTATAATCTCTCCGGTTTTTGTTGTGACATCTGCGGTTTTAACACCGGAACCTCCACGTCCTTGTATTTTGTATTCGCGCAACATTGTGCGCTTTCCATAACCATGTTCGGTTATCACAAACAAAGAAGACCCTCTTGCTCCTGCAGAAATAACACTGGACGAAACGACCTTGTCACCTTTTTTAACAGTCATTCCTTTTACGCCTCCCGCAGTGCGACCCATCTGCCTCACATCTTCCGCTTCAAAACGAATTGATTGGCCTTTACTTGTAACAATAGACACTGTGTCTCCATCTTCTGAAATATCAGCGGCGATAAGTGCATCTTCTTTTTTAAGATTTATCGCTATAATTCCGGATTTTCGTACATCCGCAAAGCTCTTTGCTACAACTCGTTTTACGACACCGTTACGTGTTACAAGCACAACACTCGATGCGTCAACCGCAGCACCTTTTGGCATTTCGAGTACACTCGTCACCCATTCATCAGCTGAAAGTGGCAAGAAATTCATGATGCTCTTGCCTTTTGTGGCTCGTCTCCCCTCAGGAATCTCATACATTTTAAGCTGGTACACTTTCCCGGACGTTGTAAAAAAGAGTAAGTTTGAGTGTGTATTTGCAACAAGGAAATGCATTACGACATCTTCTTCTTTTGTAGAAATATCAACAACTCCAACGCCTCCGCGCTTTTGATGTTTGTACTCGCTTGGATTAGTGCGCTTCACATAACCACCGCGAGTAATAACCAATACGGATTCTTCATCCGGAACAAGGTCTTCTATTGAAATATTTTTTACACCGCCTTTAATAATCTTCGTGCGTCTATCATCACCATATTTTTCAGAAAGATCGGAAAGTTCTTTCTTTACTACACGAAGAATATTTTTTTCAGACGAAAGAATCTCTTTTAATTTCTTTATCAGTTTTTGAAGTTCCTCGAGCTCGTCCTCAATCTTTTTGCGTTCAAGACCGGCGAGTGTTTGGAGACGCATAGCGAGTATCGCTGTAGTTTGTCGTTCTGTAAATTTAAATTTCTTTTGTAGAGCCAGCCCAGCCGTTGGCACGTCTTTTGATTTTTTGATTATAGCGATGACTTCATCAATGTGATCAAGCGCTTTTGAAAGACCTAGCAAGATATGCTCTCTGTCTTCAGCTTTACGTAAATCATATTCTGTACGACGACGTACAACCATCTGTCTATGCGACACAAAATTTTCCAGCATGCCTCTTAGTGAAAGTGTTTGCGGAATTCCATCGACCAATGCGAGCATATTGTAATGAAAAGTACTCTCAAGTTCTGTATGCTTGTAGATAGAGTTCAACACGGCTTGTGGATATGCAGTGCCCTTCAACTCGACGACTACACGAATATCGCTTGTGGACTCGTCACGCAAATCCCTGATACCGTCAATTTTCTTATTACGAACCAAGTCCGCAATCCGTGATATAAGATCTGCTTTGTTTACCTGATACGGAATAGAAGAAATAATAATACGCATTCCTTTTTTACCGTCTATAATCTCTGCTTCTCCACGCACCACGACCCCTCCTCTTCCGGTCGTGTAAGCGTGCTTAATATCTTCTCTGTTAAAAGCTACCGCTCCGAGCGGAAAATCAGGACCTTTTACAAATTCCAGTAAATCCTCAGTGGTCGATTTTGGATTATCAATAAGGTGCAGTGTCGCTTCAACAACCTCTCGTAAATTGTGTGGAGGTATCTTTGTAGCCATACCTACGGCAATACCGAGAGTTCCGTTCAATAAAAGATTTGGAAGTGCTGATGGCAAAACCTGAGGTTCTTTGCGCGTGGCATCATAGTTTGGATTCCAGTCCACGGTGTCTTTTTCAATATCACGCAAAAGTTCTTCACTGATGCGCGACATCTTTGCCTCGGTATAACGCATTGCCGCCGGCGAATCTCCGTCGATAGACCCGAAGTTTCCCTGACCTAATACGAGCGGGTAACGATAAGCAAAAGTCTGCGCCATTTTTGCCATTGCATCATACACAGCAGTGTCACCGTGCGGGTGGTATTTACCAAGCACCTCACCGACAACAGTTGCAGATTTTCGAAACTTTGCAGACGGAGAAAGCCCCATGTCTTTCATTGCGTAAAGGATGCGACGATGCACCGGCTTTAATCCGTCTCGTACATCAGGCAATGCACGGCCGGTAATAACAGACATTGCATAGTCAACGTACGAAGTACGCATCTCGGAAGTAATATTCTGTTCAATGATGCGCGCACTGGGTTCAGGCACATTATTATTCTCGTTTTCGTTTTCGTTTTTATCCACTGTCATAATTTTAAAATGGTATCACTGTCCTATCTTCTGTCGACGTTGCCGGGCCTTGAAACGAGTGACTAACCTCAACAATCTGCAACCGTGGTGTCTGTTTTCCTTTTTGTTCAGTCGCAACAATCGTAGCTCCAACCAAATCTGAGGATTCTTTATTTCCACGAGCGGTCACGACTGAAGCAAACATTTGCTGGTTTTTCTCAAATGCAACTGACGGTGAAAGCATCGGAGCAAAAAGACCGGTCGATGTTAGAGTGCCTGTAATCCAGACAATTGTAACCAATGCGGTCACGCCAATAGCCGTACCGAGAGCGATGTTTTCTCGCACATGTATCGGCTTTGCTTTTAGTTTTTGTATAAAATCACTCATATCTGATTATAATGATACACCTCATTCGGTTACAACTATAATAGCACCTTCTTTTTCTGCCATATCTTTCTTTTTTATGGTGAGTTTGTCGACTTTTTCATATGTGTCACCGCTTTCCTGCAAAAAAGAATCGAGGGCTTTTGGTTCACCCATACCACTCCAGTGCATTGGTATAATAATGTGCGGTTCGAGAACTGTTGAAAGTTTCTTTGCTTCGGATGCGTTAAGTACACCGTCACCCCCAACAGGAATAAAAAGTATATCTATGTTTTCAATAGCTTCGCGCGCTTTTGGAGGTAGCATTGTGTCGGACATTGCTCCCAAGTGCATTATTGTCATTCCTTCAAGCTCAACAAGATACATTGTATTCAAAATATTTGTTTGACCTGCTCCAAGCTGATATTGGCTGTTTGTAAGGAACCCCTGCACGGAAACTCCCGACCGTTCATATTCTCCGGGACCATTTATAATAAATGGTTTCTTGCCATTTGAAGAAACTTCAGAGATGCCATTCATGTCCGGATGGTTGCGTGACACTAATGCGATGTCAGCACCAAATCGCACAGATGGGAGTGTTGCTCCTTTTGCGATTGGATCGAACACAATCGTTAAATCTCCGAAAGTTATTTTAAAGCATTGTCCTCCGTGATGTGTGATGACCATATATTTTTATATTTTAGCACAAATGCGCGCGGTGCAACAACTTTTGTGGAAAACAAAAGGTGCTTTATGCACGTTGCGATTGTTGACAACTGCTCTGTTGCGGAGCTATGTTTTGTAATAGAAGCACCTCGTTATATTTCAATGTGAGATATTGTGAGGATTTTGAAAAAAGAAAGACAAACAAGGAGGTAGAAGATGGAAGAAAAAAAGGCAAAAAATGAAAACAATCTATCTGAGGGAAAATCGAGTGACTACGATGATGCCGAGGGCGTCGGTCACTTGAGTGACAAACGCAGGTTCCAGCAATCCCCGGAAACTACCTGCTACATAAATATTTTCGAACTACCGCCACGTTCTTCGGAGCGGTAAAAAACTACACTACGCTACATATAACGTAAGGGCATCCTATTAAAAATAGGATGCCCTATTTTCATTTACAATATCTCGCTTCCCTGTTATGCTCTTTAAACACATTGGTAGAGATGGAATTAGAAGTCGCGAGCGGGCTAACACTGAAGTGGAAACACTTCAGGACCCACCGCAAACCCATTTTCTACAAAGTATTTTCATGTCAGAAACAGAACAAATAGCAACAAAAGAAGAAGAAGAGACGGAGGAAGAAACGGAAGTCAGTGAAGAAGAAACAAAATCAACACCTACAATAAACGCAATCATCGATCCTGATAGTTCGATGGCAAAATTTATTGAACAGATTCCGACACCGCCAAGAGAGGGTGATTTAATAGAAGGGACAATCGTTGCCATAGGTCGCGGACGAGTATATATCGACCTGCCACCTTTTGGCACAGGTATCATTTACGGTCGTGAGTATTTAAATGCTGCTGACGTTCTCCGCAAAGCAAACATGGGTGATACTATTACGGCGAAAGTTGTTGAATTGTCCGGACACGAGGGCTATATAGAGCTGTCTCTCAAAGAAGCTCGACAAGCGGCAATTTGGGGAGAAGCGGAACAAGCTATTGCAGGAGAAACAATTTATACACTACCTGTCGAGGAGGCAAACAAAGGTGGCGTGATAATTTCATGGCAAGGAATTCAAGGATTCCTTCCTGCAAGTCAGCTCGCAAAAGAACACTATCCTCGTGTTGCAGACGGCGATAAGGACCGTATTTTACAAGAGCTTCAAGAACTCGTTGGGAAAACTCTTACAGTACGTATCATTACCGCAGATGCAAAAGAAGGAAAGCTTATCTTTTCTGAACGTACCGGAGCTGAGGACGAAGAAAAAGCGACTCTTATCGATAAATATCAAGTCGGAGATGTTCTTGAAGGAGAAGTTACAGGCATAGTCGACTTCGGTGTATTTGTTAAGATTGAATCAGGATTAGAAGGGCTTGTGCATATAAGTGAGCTTGATTGGGGTCTTGTTGATGACCCGCACGGGCTTTTCAAAGTTGGAGGAAAGGTAAAAGTTAAGGTTATAGAAATCAAGGAAAGCAAGATTTCACTTTCTATCAAAGCGCTCAAAGAAAATCCGTGGCATACTGCCGGAAAACGTTACAAAAAAGGAATGGAGGTTACCGGTGTTGTCATCAAATACAACAAACACGGAGCTCTCGCTTCAATCGAAGAAGGTGTTGCGGGTCTCGTGCATATCAGCGAATTTGAAAGCGCTCAAGCACTGCGAGACACGCTAGAACTCGGTAAAACATATCCTTTCAAGATTGCACTCTTTGAACCGAAAGACCAGCGTATGACACTGACATACGTCGGCGAGAAAAAATAAAAACAAAGCAAGTAATGTGCATTTCAAAAGACCGCGACATTTTATGTCGCGGTCTTTTGAAATGCGCGGGATAACGCGGGCTTCGCCCGCGTTATCCCGCGCCACCCGCAACTCAACTCTTCCAGTTTAATTCCAAATATTTTGCTTATTTCGTATTTGCAAACTGCATAGCGTCATCAATACCGTTTACAGCAAAAATACGCACCGCCTCCGCTGTCTTTTTAAGTACTTTCTTTAATACCGGCAGTTCTTTTGGCGAAAACTTTCCGATAACATGCTTAACGACTTTTTCTTCTCCGTTTGGTTTTTTTAACTTCCCTTTTGGTGTCGTCGAAGAGATGCCGACTTTTATTTGTACAAAGTCTTTTGTCTTTAGCGCACGCGCAATACTTTCAACACCCTTGTGTCCACCGGAACCGTGTCCGAAAGTCATTTTTATTGTGCCGAGAGGCAAATCTAAATCATCTCGAATTACAACGAGGTTTTCCGCAGCTTTTTTTGATTTAACAAGCGATAATAAGGATTTTCCGGAATTATTCACGAAAGTTTCCGGGAGCGCAAGAATTGTATTTACACCGTCAATGTCCCCGTTTGACACAAGTGCTTGTGCTACTTTTTTGAGCTTAAATTCATCAAAGTCTTGCTGTTTTGCAACAAGCTCCACCGCCATACGACCTGCGTTGTGTCGCGTTTTTGCGTACTCGGAACCGGGGTTCCCCAAACCGACAATCACAACTTTCATAATAAATATATTATAACACGTCGACGACATCTAACGTGTATATTTTTTTACGTTACTCACACAAAATACAAAAACTAAAGTTACGCAGATTTTTTATTCACAATCCTTGAAAAGACATGGAACAACCTTGCGAAATCGCCGGTATTTTTACTTTTTAAATATGCAGAATTGGTGCAAAAAGTTGACGTGCGCGCACGAACGATTACAATACATTTAAGATGCAAAAAAGCTCAAGCATTATCAAGGACATCATTACGTTCATATTGCTTGTAGTGCTCGTGGTTGTTCCTATCCGTCTCTTCATAGCACAGCCATTCGTTGTCGATGGAGAATCAATGCACCCAACATTTGAAAACGGAAATTATCTCATTGTAGATGAGATATCTTACGACTTCGAAAAGCCAAAACGTGGAGAAGTTATCGTATTTCGATACCCGGGCAATCCCTCAATCTTTTATATAAAACGCGTCATCGGTCTCCCTGGCGAAACCGTCACGATCAAAAACGGCATTACAACAATAACAAAACCAAACGGAGCGTCTTTGACACTTTCCGAACCATATATCTCTGCACGAGATGCAAGTTCCCCAACAAACATAACGTTAACACCCACACAATATTTTGTTATGGGAGATAACAGACCGGAAAGTTCTGATTCGCGCGTGTGGGGACCGCTACCTGCGCGCGACATAGTCGGTAGAGTTTTATTACGATTGTACCCGCCAAAAGCAATTGGAGTTTTCCCGGGTGAACACAATTTCCCCGCCATTACTTCATCTGCAAAGACATCAAAATCATGAGCACACGAACGCAAATATCCCCTGAAGATATTCTACGACGCGCTTATACCGTTGGAAATTATTATGGGTTTACACCATTCCCCACTCTTGCAATGGAAGCGCGCGAAAACAAGCCTGCGCGAAAACCATATCCTAAAGAAATTTCCGTATCAAAATTGGATCCACAAGGTCAAGTGGTAGCATCTTTTTTAAAGCAAGTACGCGATGCCGGAATCACGCCGTCAATCAGCCAGCCTCTGTTTGCGTGGCACACAAATGTAACTCCGGGAAGAAACGCACCGCGCCATGCGATTGTACAATTTCATGCAATAGGAGCACCGCACGCTATCGCAGATGCAATCCTTATGCGTGCAGCTCAAATATTCATTTCTGATATTTTAAAATCACAAGCAACTTTACATATAAATAGTGTCGGAGATAAAGAAACACGTATTCGATATTCTCGCGAGCTTGGAGCATATTTTCGCAGAAACGGAGCATGCGTCCCAAACGGTTGCGAAGAATGTACTGAAAATGATGTTTATACAATGGTAGAAGCACTTTTGTCACACCCTGATTTTCAGATAAAAAACATCCCTTCTGCCACCGACCACCTATCAGAAGCAAGTCGCAAACACTTCGAAAATGTACTCGAGTTTTTAGAGGAAACAGACATGCCATACAAACTTTCCCCCGACCTCGTCTCGCGTGCAGACATGTGGATTGATACTTGTTTTGAATTACGTGTTGATGGAAAACGCATTGCTTGGGGCTCAAGATACAACGACATTACTTCTCACTTTTTCGAAAACGCACTGCCAAGCGTCTCTGTTATCATACGAATTAATACGAAGCAAAAAACCGTATCTTCTGTCCGTGAACCGAAAAAACCACGCGCAATTTTTCTACATATCGGTGACGAAGCAAAACGCGCAAGTGTGCGCTTAACGGAAAAATTGCGAAACGCTCATATTCCTATTGCTCAGATGATTGGAGTTGAATCACTCACAGAACAAATGCGCATCGCAGAGTCAAAGAATCCATTGTATATCCTCTTAATGGGACGAAAAGAAGCGCTGGACGGAACGGTGATTTTACGCTCATGCGAGACTCATGCAGAAACAATCATACCGCTCAACACTCTTGTTGAAGATTTGAAAACAACGTTATATCAACATACTGCGTAAAGCATAAATGTTATTAAACTTGCACAAATACATACATATTTGGCACTCTCCTAAACAAAAAACCAAACGGAACACTTCAACAAAAAAGCGAGCGAGGTTAAACCACTCACTTTTTTGTTGGTTGATTGAGTTATGATTGAGTGAGATTTAACCTCACTCACCTCGACCGCAACAAAGTTAAAATTTCGGCATGTTACCCCATTGCAATTTATTGTGAAAGATTTATCAGACAAAGAGTGTCATGTTGTAAACCGTACGCTTCTCTAGACAAGAAACCTGTTGCTATGTTACAGTAATGCTCACATGACAGGAGCAACACAAGTAGAAGTTCGTCGCGGAAAAAACGAAAACACGGTCTCGCTTATTCGTCGTTTTTCACGTCGTGCAAAAGGCACAAACATTGTTCGTCTAATGCGCGTTCGTCGTTATTATATTCGACTTAAATCAAAAAATGTTGATCGCAATCGCGCACTCATCGGACTTGCGCGTCGCGAAAAATATCGCGAGATGGTAAAGCTCGGTAAGATTGACCCCACAAAACGTCGTACAAGACGTCGATAAATCGGCGTGCGTACATGAAAGGACTTACTATACGAAACCTAACACGGCAAGCCGTTTTAGGTTCGTTATTTGTAAAAGCATCTAAAAAGATACTCCCTTCTTGGGAAGTATCTCTCGTTTTTATAGGTGAAGTCCGTGCAAAGCGCCTCAATAAAGAGTTGCGCGGAAAAACATACACACCGAACGTGCTCTCCTATGCGCTCAACGAAAAGCACGGAGAAATTTTTATATGTCCAAAGTCCGCGGAAAAACAAGCGTCAGAATTCGGTCTTTCCTTACGCGATTTTATGCTTTTATTATTTATCCACGGTTTACTGCATTTGAAAGGATACCGACACGGCACTACAATGGAAAGGTACGAACGAAAAGTTCTCACACAGATTGTGGGAACATAGATGTTCGTGTATTAAATATTATGAAAAGACGTATCGCAACAGGAATCGACATTGGCACTTACCAAATTAAAATGGTTGTTGTCGAAGAAGTCGCAGATAAGGATGGTAGCGGTACACGCGTTATCGGAACAGGTAGCGCGCCGACCCGTGGCATGCATCAGGGCTACGTTGTAAACAAAGAAGAGGTGACGGAAAGCATCCGTATGGCAAAGCAGTCTGCAGAGCAAGCTGCACGCGTATACATACGAAGCGGTTTCCTTTCTCTCGGCAGTGTTTCTACAGGTGAAGCTCGAGCCACTGGTGAAGCTATAATTTCTCGCGCGGATCAAGAAATTACAGACCTCGACATGGAAACCGCACGAAAATCTGCGCGCGAGGCCGCCGCTCCTAATTTTTTAAACCACAGAGTCTTGCATGAAGTTCCTATCGAATATCGTGTAGACGGAATCGCAACGTACGGGAATCCGGTAGGAATGAAAGGCATGCGACTCGAAGCGGATTTCCTTTTTATAACTTGCCTGGCAACACACATAGACACGCTCGTAGCCACAGCAGAAGACGCAGACATAGAGATTATCGACCAAATGGTATCTCCGCTTGCAGGAAGCTATGTAACTCTGACAAACGACCAGAAAATGCGCGGTTGCCTGCTTGCAAACATAGGAGCGGAAACAACTTCAATTGCCGTTTATGATGAAGGCATACCTCTTTCAGTACACGTCTTTCCAACCGGAGGTATGCAGATAACAGACGACATTGCTTTAGCATTTAAAATACCTCTCGAAGATGCTGAACGATTGAAACTTGGTCGCTTGGGTGGAGCTATGTATCCACGCAAAAAAGTAGATGACATCATCAACTTACGCCTTACTCGCATATTCCAGTTAATTGACAAACATCTAAAGTC
This sequence comes from Candidatus Kaiserbacteria bacterium, assembly GCA_011322135.1. Taxonomy (GTDB): domain Bacteria; phylum Patescibacteriota; class Minisyncoccia; order Phycocordibacterales; family Phycocordibacteraceae; genus C7867-001. The sequence goes on from DRNP01000029.1 coordinate 9,950, forward strand.
GCTATCAAGGAGCGGTCCACTTCCGGCAGGTGTGATATTATCCGGCGGTGGGTCCGGTTCAACTTCAGCAATCGACATAACGCGCAAGGTTCTATCTTTGCCTGCGCGTCAAGCTGATATGTTTCGTACTCGCAGTTCGAACACAAAACCGCGAGACGGTATTTGGGCTGTCGCGTATGGTATTGCATTGTGGGGTCTAACCGGTGATATAGAAACCGGAGCGTCATCAAACATACTTGGAAAAATATTTAAGTGGATACGCAAGACGGTACGTCAATTCCTGCCATAAACCATAAAATATGCCTCACGAATGTCAATCTTTGCATATCGCTCAATTCTGGTATGATGATTAAAAATAGTCAATATAATTCATGTCTAAACGCGTAGAATCCGAAATAGAAACATTTGCCCGCATCCGTGTAATCGGTGTTGGTGGTTCAGGGGGTAATGCCATTAACCATATGGTCAATTCAAAAGTAAAAGGTGTTGAGTTTATTGCTGTTAATACAGATGCTCAAGCTTTGCATAAGTCACTCGCAAAACGCCGTATTCATATTGGCAAGAATCTAACTCGAGGACTCGGTACCGGAATGGACCCGGAGCTTGGACAACGCGCAGCGGAAGAGACACGACAAGAGATTCAAGAAGCACTCCAAGGTTCAGATATGGTTTTCATAACATGCGGTTTCGGAGGAGGTACCGGGACAGGAGCATCTTCTACCGTTGCAAAAATAGCGAAAGAGCTCGGAGCACTTACCGTAGCGATAGTAACAACGCCGTTTTCTTTTGAAGGGGCTCAGCGCGCGCTCGTTGCAGACCACGGTATTGCGGAACTCAAAAAAGAAGTCGACGCTTACATTATAATTCCAAACGACAAACTTCTATCAATCGTCGAACAAAACACAAGTGCAAAAAATGCTTTTGCAATGTGTGATGAGATTTTACGACAAGCTGTTGAAGGTGTTTCAGATATCATAACCACTCCGGGTGAAATAAATACAGACTTCAACGACATAAAAACCATCATGGAAGGCGCCGGACCTGCCCTCATGGGAATAGGAAGTGCCGACGGAGACAACCGCGCGCGCGAAGCGGCAAGCCGTGCTATTAATTCCCCACTTCTTTCTGTCTCCATCAATGGAGCAAAAGGCATTCTCTTTGTAGTTGCAGGTTCTGACGATTTGGGAATACTCGAAGTGCAAGAAGCTGCAAAAGTTATAAATGAATCGGTAGACCAAAATGCGCGTGTTATCTTCGGCATGATGCGAGATGACAAGCTTAAAAAAGGACAGATTCGTATCATCGTTATTGCAACCGGATTCCCGGAAAGCGCACTTGAATATCATGAACTAACTTCCACGGAACAATCACTTTTCTCACTTCCTGATGAGCGTCAGCAAGAAGAGCGCGGAAAGATTTATAACAACGTTCTAAAACGTGATGATAAACCGGAAGACAAAAAACCGAACGAAGAGCCCCCAAAAAAAAATAAAAAAGAGGAGCCAATCGTAACAGCTCGCCCCGCAAAACATGACGAGCCACTCAAACCGCCGTCAACTCCAAACCTAAAAGCAACTCCAAACACCCCAAAATCAGACAACAAAGACGACGATGCATGGGGAGCAATTCCACAATTTCTCCGACGACATAAAAAATAACGTCTCTTAAAACAAGAAGACCGCGCAAGCTATGCTTGCGCGGTCTTCTTGTTTTAACGTTCTCCACTTGCCTCTCGCGCGTCAACAAGTATCATAGATATATTATGTCTGACACAAACACAAATACGAAACTTTTTGATCTTATTATTATCGGTGGCGGACCGGCAGGAATTTCTTGCGGTATATATGCAGCACGCAAACAACTTTCAACACTTGTACTCGCAGAAACTTTAAGCGGGCAGAGTGTCGTTTCAGAAGGCATAGAAAACTGGATTGGAACAATAAAAATATCCGGCTCTGATCTGGCAAAAGCAATGAGCGAACATTTAAACGCATACAAAGGCGATGTGGTCGAAATACGAGAAGGAACTCGAGTCTCTTCTTTGTCTCACGAAAAAGACGGAGCGTACTTTCATGTTACCTCCGAATCCGGCGACTCTTTTATGTCTCGCGCTGTATTTATCGGATCCGGAGCTTCACGTCGAAAACTGAATATTCCCGGTGCAGACAAATTCGAACACAAAGGAGTTACATATTGCGCATCGTGTGACGGACCTCTTTATACAAACGCGGACGTAGCCGTTATCGGTGGCGGAAACGCAGGTTTTGAGACGGCAGCACAGCTTTTGGCATACGCAAAATCAGTTACATTGGTGCATCGCAGTAAAGACTTCCGTGCAGATCCGGTAACAGTCAAAGAGCTCCTGAAATATCCGAATTTCCGCGCACTCACGCTCACAGAACCGGTCGAGGTTAAAGGCGATCAATTCGTAACAGGTCTGGTTGTAAAACAAAAAGAAACCGGCGAAACAACAACGTTACCCGTTACCGGTGTTTTTGTTGAAATCGGTACGGTTCCAAATACTGACTTTGCAAAAGACATACTTGCTTTGGACAAAACAAATCACATCAAGGTCGATTCTAAAACGCAAAGAGCGTACTCTGCTAAAAACGTAGATTCTGTTCTGGAAGGCGTATGGGCTGCAGGAGATTGCACCGACGAGATATATCATCAAAACAATATCGCGGCAGGAGACGGAGTAAAAGCTTCAGAAGATCTTTATCACTGGATAGCAACTCATCGCTCATAAAAAAATGAACACACGCGACGAAGCATACGAAAAAAGCATCGAGCTTTTACACTCACTCAGCACAAAAGACGGCTTTCTGGCATCAAAAGAAAATGTAGAAAACTATGAACGCGTATGGGCACGCGATGGTGTTGTGGCAGGAATAGCTTCCCTTTTAGTCGGAGATGAAAAGCTTATCAAGACTTTTGAAAAAACACTGGACACACTTCGAGTACACCAAGACGAAACAGGACGCATACCGAGCAACGTAACGCCTGAAACAGGCGCAACAAGCTACGGCACGACTGTTGGACGCGTTGACGCAACACTTTGGTATATTATCGGCGTTATCGCACTGACAAAACTTGCAAACGCACACACTTTCTTTTCGCGACACAGAGCTTCTGTCGAAAAAGCGCTTTTTTACTTAAGCTGTCTGGAACTAAACGGTCGTGGTCTTCTTTATATTCCACAAGGCGGTGACTGGGCAGACGAATACATAAATCATGGTTATGTTCTTTTTGATGAGATGCTTTACTATTTCGCTCTCACAGCTTACGGCACGCTTACCGGCGATAAAAAAGCGCTCAAATCTCGTGACCTCCTGGCAAACCTCATTCGTGTAAATTATTTTCCGAACGAATCCAATCGCAACAGTGATTTTGTTTATCATCGCGCACTTTATGACTATGCTATAAACATGGACCGCCCGCCGATACCGGCGAGTTATTTCACAAACCACAGCATTCGCTTTCAAGTAGATACATTTGCAATAAGTCTTTTATTGTCCAGTGATATTTTAAACGCTTCTGAACGCTCAAGCATTAGCGACTACGTGCGAAAATCTTGTCAGCACGACGGCTTCCCTATTTTGCCTGCATTTCATCCTATAATTACTGAAAAAGATTGCGAATGGAGGCATTTGAAACTCGACTTTCTTTACGAGTTTCGCAATAAGAAAAACGAATATCACAACGGAGGTCTTTGGCCACTTGTGCACGGATTTTTTATTTCTGCACAACCAAAAGAGCAACAAACTGCCGTGCAAGAATTAGATGCATTTGCAGAAACACTGGCAAGAGACGAGTATATATTTCCTGAGTTCTATCACGGCACAACATTTGAAGCACTCGGAACAAAAAAGCTGGGCTTTTCAGCATCTGCGTATCTTATAGCTTACGAATCCATAATGCACAAAAAGATGCTTTTTGAAGCTCTCTCTGAAAATAAATCCGTATGATACTTATAGCTACAGATTTAGACCGAACACTTTTGCCGGACGGACCTTATCCGGACGATAAAAGCATCGACAATCTTTTTGTCGCTCTTTCTAATAAACAATACATGCTCGCCTACGTAACGGGACGTAATCTTTCACTCGTTCAGGACGCACAGAAAAAATACGGCATTCCAACCCCGGATTATCTGATAGCTGAAGTAGGCACAAAAATCTTTCACAAAGAAGAGAACACCCTCGTGCCTGACATTTTGTGGACAAACTACATACGCACACACGAACCGCAATGGAACCGTAACGACATAACAGATGCAATCGGAACTGCGCACGACATTACGATGCAAGAAGACTGGAAACAAAATGAATTTAAGATCAGTTATTATCTTCCAAAAAATTCCGACAAAAACATCGCACTTCGGCACATACATAAGTCACTTGAACATATCGGTATAAAAGCAGATGTGCTGTACAGTTTTGATCCGCTCAAAAATAACGTAGGGCTCATAGATATACTTCCGAAAACAGCCACCAAAGCCACCGCTCTGGAATTCATACGAGAACGTGCACATTTAGCAAAAGACGAAGTTGTGTATTGTGGCGACAGCGGAAACGATATCTTACCGCTCACAAACGGCTACCGTGCAATATTGGTAAAAAATGCACCTGAAAATGTACAAAAAGATGTTTCCAAACGACTCGAAAAACTTGGCATACCCAAAGAAAAACTTTATATAGCTCACGGGGATTACTGGCAAAATGGCAACTACGCATCCGGCATCATCGAAGGACTGCGCCATTTCGGCATCATCTCGTAGTCCAAAATCACTATCATTCATTCACCAATCGCAATTGCAATTACAATCACAATCGTGTGCTAACTAAATAGAAATACTGGAAGGAAGAGACAAATAGCAACCCAAATATTTCTTTAAACCTGATTTGAATTTTTGGTAAAAATATTTA
>DRNP01000030.1 GCA_011322135.1 Candidatus Kaiserbacteria bacterium
CAACAAAAAGCTATAGATTTAAAAATCGAGTCATTGCAACATAAGCAATAAAATATGTCGAATAATACAAAACAAGAAGCGCAGAAGCTTTCATACGTGATAGATTTCGTTAAGTTTTTAGGAGGATTTGTAGCTGTTATTACCATCGCTCTTATAACACTGCATGTTGTTGCTGTTACCGCGTCCGGTCAATTGGCAAACGCACGCTCTCCAATCGAAGCAAAAACTAAATAGCTGAAATTATTTTTGGTTAAGTGTTAAGCGGTTGGAGCGAGCCAAAGACTCGCTCCAACCGCTTAACGAAAGATACATACGGTATAATTTGAATATAAAACAGATATAAGGTATAGTTTTTGCGTACGAACTGAAGACAGCAGGCAACCCCAAAAGGGTAGCAAGCCCTGCCGAGGGACGAAATGCGTGTGAATAGATTATCATTTTCACGCAGGTCGGCGTCTCCATGTAAACGGTCTCGTAAAAACGATTAGTCTCGGGTTAAAAAACGAGACATCAAATCCATATTTCAAAAAGGTTGATAGTTTTTCTTAATTAAGAATAAATTATCCATAGTGTGTGGGTTTGAGACCGTTTTCGTTTCGTACTAAACCAATTAAAATGGCTATAAACAAAACAAAAAAAGAAAGCATCGTTCGAACAATTAAGGACTCGGTGAAAGATTCCGCGTCCGTAGTTTTTGTTCGTTTTTCAGGTCTTTCGGTTTCGGACACAACACTAATGCGTAAAGCATTACGTGAACAGGGAATCGGATATTATGTTGCAAAAAAGACTCTTATCAAGCACGCTCTAGGTGGATATAAATATGACGGTTCACTTCCGGAACTTCCGGGAGAAATCGCCATTGCTTGGAGTGCCGATGATGCAACTGCTCCGGCACGAGCTATTTATGAGCAGGGGAATACGTATAAAGATACCCTTTCGATTGTGGGAGGTGTCTTTGAGAACTCATATGCGAGTGCGGAAAAGATGCAAGAGATTGCAACAATTCCTCCGGTACCTGTATTGCGTGGAATGTTTGTAAACGTAATAAACTCACCTATTCAAGGTCTCGTAATGGCACTTGATCAAATTCGTGAATCGAAAGCCGAAGTTTAATTAAATAATTTATACATGTATCATGTCTGACGAAGTAAAAAAGGAAGAGTCGACTACCGAAGCTCCGGCAGAGGAGACGACTCCGAAAGTTGAAGAAACGGCAACAGAAGCCACTACGGAAACAAAAACAGAAGAAGCTCCTGAAGAGGAAACGGAAAATGTTGAAGTTCCGGAACAGTTCAAGAAGCTTGTTGAGCAGGTCGAGACCATGACGGTTCTCGAGCTCTCGGAGCTTGTGAAAGTGCTTGAAAAGAAATTCGGCGTATCAGCATCTGCTGTAGCTGTTGCGGCGCCTGGTGCCGCAGGAGCAGGTGACGCGGAAGAAAAAAGCACTGTAACAGTAGAGTTGTCGGATATCGGTGGCAATAAAATCTCGGTCATAAAGGCCGTGAAAGAAATTCTGGCGCTTGGTCTAAAAGAAGCAAAGGATATTGTAGATAGTGCACCGTCCGTGCTCAAAGAAGACATCAAAAAAGAAGATGCTGAAGAGCTCAAGGCAAAAATAGAAGAAGCGGGCGGAAAAGTTACATTTAAGTAACTCAAAACCTTTTTTCTTTAAAAACACGAAACGCGGGTGAACACCCGCGTTTCGTGTTTTTAAAATCTGTCAAGTCTTGCGGTGAACCCATGTTCGCAGGTACAATGCTTTTTATATGGATGCACTTGCAAAACTTTTCTGTTCATCGGCACGGCTTAAGTTGCTCAGACTTTTTATGTTTAACGACAAAATGTCCTTTACAGCAGAAGATATTTCCTTTCGTACAAAAACAAGTACTGCGGTAGCGCGCAAAGAACTTCATGCACTTTTATCGGTAGGCGTTATACGTAAGCGCGGTGTTCGTAGAGCAACAAAATATTTTGCCGATAAAAATTTTATTTATTTTGATTCGCTTTTACTTTTCCTGAGAGAGACAACCGTCATAGGACCGAAAGATGTACTCACTGCTCTAGGTAAGGCAGGTTCGTTGCGTCTCGTTATACTTACCGGAATCTTTACAGGTGTAATAGAACCAAAGATAGACCTGTTAATTGTCGGTGACAAACTCGAGGAAAGAGCATTAATTTCTGCTGTGCGCACAATAGAAGCGGATTTTGGTAGGGAAATACGTTTCGCAACATTTTCAACAGAAGACTTCCGGTATCGTTATGGGGTTTATGACCGTCTCTTAAGAGACGTGTTTGACTACGAGCATCGAACTATTTTAGATAAAATAGGTATTTCATAATCCACAGGCATGTTATACATGAGCCTAATTTCTGATACACTTATATATAGCTTGGCTCGCGCCGGCTTTAATCGAAATTAATTGCTCTATAATCTTATGGTTTTCACTACTTGGGCTGACGTATTAAATCAGTCCTTTCAGAATATGTTTTATGGGTTGATGACATATCTTCCCAATCTCATAGTCGCTATTGTTATTTTCATTATCGGCTGGATAATCGGTGCCGGAATCGGTCGCGTTGTTGCTCAGATTATCGATTCGCTTCGTCTCGATAACGCACTTCGTGCAGCCGGTGCAGAACGCGTAATTGAACGCGCAGGTTTTAAACTTTCGTCAGGAGCTTTTATCGGAGCTTTGGTGAAATGGTTCTTCATTATTATATTCTTGGTCGCATCGCTAAATGTGTTGCACCTCGATGAAGTGAATGTTTTTCTTCGCACAGTAGTGTTGGGATACTTGCCACAAGTAATTGTTGCCGTACTTATTTTGCTGGCGGCGGCTGTGCTTGCGGAAGTCATGCACCGCATTGTTACCGGCTCTGCAAAAGCAGCTCGACTTGCCTCGGCTGGATTGCTTGGTTCGGTTGCTCGTTGGGCAATTTGGATTTTTGCCATTCTTGCGGCACTTAGCCAGTTGCATGTAGCACCTCTCTTTGTGCAGACGCTATTCACCGGTATCGTTATAGCTCTCTCGCTTGCGATAGGGCTTGCTTTCGGGCTTGGCGGTCAACAGGCGGCGGCTCGTTATATTGAGTACGTGCGCGAGCAGATAAAGGACTAGGTTTCTTTTCTTCGAAAATTAAAAAACACGCAAAGAGCGTAGCTCTTTGCGTGTTTTTTATATGTATATTTTTTGGCAATTTGTAAAGGTTGTGGTATATCTAAAATCAGATATTAAATAGTTCGTAGCAGTTTAAGAGGGATGTACTTTGTATGTTTAATTTAAAAAAGGAGGAACAGAGATGGAAAAGTATAAAAGACTTTTTAAACTTGATCCGGAGGAGTTTAAATTTGTAACAAAGAAAATCTCAATAGACGGGCAAGGACTTTTGGATTTCTTAAACGCAGGATGTAGCAACGCTAGAAATTCAAGAAACAAAAATCGTAAACCGAGAGACGAAATTTCCTCAGAAGAAGAACTTTCAAAAGAGGGGATGGAAGTCTTGAGGATGTTTCAAAAAAATTAAGATAAAAAACATAATCTCTTTTTGCAAAACCGTCGGCATGCCGGCGGTTTTTTATGTGTGGATTAGTATAAAAACTTGACTATAAGAGTAGCTTCTAGTATCCTCGTTGATACGTGTTTACGAATAAAAAAACAACGGCTGACGGGTAAGCTGTAAAAAGCTATTAAAGTGTTATGCACTAATACCCGCCCACAGGCGGTTTTTTATTTCAGAAACACGTGACCTTTGAAAATTGAATACGTAAAGAATCGGACACGTGGCAACGCGTGTCCTAAAACAGGTAATCAAATGTGCAAACAAGTCCCGCTTTCGGGCGGGACAATTCACAGCGAGTAAAAATCGTTATTGTGGTGTATAGGTCTCCATGCAGGAGACATTAAGGGTGCACGGTGGATGCCTTGGCTTACGTAGGCGATGAAGGACGCGATTAGTCAGCGATACGCTTCGGGGAGGTGACATATAACCTTTGATCCGGAGATTTCCGAATGGGGAAACCCTCCTGTCATGAACAGGAACCGTATTAGTAACTTTATACGGAGCGCACCCGGGGAAGTGAAACATCTCAGTACCCGGAGGAGTAGAAAGCAATTGCGATTCCCCAAGTAGCGGCGAGCGAAACGGGAACAGCCCAAACCTGCGTTTTCGAACGCAGGGGTTGTAAGACAAGAGCGCAGTACTTGTACTGGAAGAGTTACAAATCATTCTTATAGAAGAAACTGTTGGGAAGCAGTGCCCTAGACGGTAATAGCCCCGTATTTGAAATAAGAATGACTCTTTTGCTCTTGTTCTTGAGTAGTTCGAGACACGAATAGCTCGAATGAATCTGCCGGAACTAACCGGTAAGGCTAAATACTACGTAAGACCGATAGTGAACTAGTACCGTGAGGGAAAGGTGAAAAGAACCCCGGTGAGGGGAGTGAAATAGAACTGAAACCGTGTACCTACAAAGGGTCGGAGCCGAGTATCTTTATGATATTTCGGTGACGGCGTGCCTATTGAAGAATGAGCCTGCGAGTATATATCTGTTGCATAGCTAAGCCCGTTATGGGGCGGAGCTGTAGGGAAACCGAGTGTGAATAGCGCGATAGGTAGCAGGTATATGACCCGAAGCCAGATGAGCTTGCCATGAGCAGGGTGAAGTGTGTCGAAAGACACGTGGAGGCCCGAACCCATAGGTCGTACAACGCCTTGGGATGACTTGTGGTAAGGAGTGAAAAGCTAATCGAATCTGGTAATAGCTGGTTCTCTCCGAAACAGCTTTAGGGTTGGCGTTGCGTGATCCTTCCGGGGGTAGAGCACTGGAAGGGATGAATAGGGGGAAACCTCGTCATTCCTATCAACCTCCGAATACCGGAAGTTATAGCGCAGCAGTTAGAAGGCGGGGGCGAAGCTCCGTCGTTCAAAAGGGGAACAGCCCAGATCGCCAGTTAAGGCCCCAAAATCGACGCTCAGTACAAAACAAGGAGGTGAGGATTCTCAGACAATGAGGAGGTTGGCTTAGAAGCAGCCACCCTTTAAAGAAAGCGTAACAGCTCACTCATCGAGAGTCCTTGCGCCGTAAATAATCGGGGTTAAGCGTCGTGCCGAAACTGCGGGTTTGCACACTTCACAGGGGAGGAAACTTCCAAAAAATAAAGTTCTTTTCGGGGTGCTATAGGACAATCTTGTCAGAGGTTCGAATCCTCTCACCCCGACCACCGTATAAAAGCGGTGATTAAGAAATTTTGAGACGAATATATTAAAGATAATTTATGTTCGCCTCTCCTGTGAAGTGTGTAAGCGGTAGGAGAGCGTTCTGTTCCGCGATGAAGAGAAAGGGGTGACCCATCTTGGAGCGTACAGAAGTGAGAATGCAGGCACAAGTAACCACAATGCAGGTGAGAACCCTGCACATCGAAAGACTAAGGTTTCCCGGGCCATGACAATCAGCCCGGGGTTAGTCGGGCCTAAGGGGATGGCGAAAGCCGCACCCGATGGACACATGGTTAATATTCCATGACCGACACACATGCGAAGGGGTGACGGACTGTAGTACGTACGACCAATTATTGGATTTTGGCCGGTTTCGTAAGGAGGTGTTCCAGGTAAATCCGGAACACATATACTCCAAGCGAAGTCGCAACGTTCCTCTACGGGGGGATGAAGCGTACGGAGCACAGTTCCAAGAAAAACCTCTAAGCTTCAGTGTGTGTTCGACCGTACCGAAAACCGACACAGGTGGTCTGGTCGAGAAGACTAAGATGAACGAGTGAGAGGTCCTCAAGGAACTCGGCAAAACAGCGGCCGTAACTTCGGAATAAGGCCTGCCCTGAGCAATCAGGGCCGCAGCGAAAGATTTCCTAGCGACTGTTTACCAAAAACACAGCTCCCTGCGAACTCGTAAGAGGATGTATAGGGGGTGACGCCTGACCAATGCCGGAAGGTTAAGTACGGTTGGTTATATACTTCGGTATCTAGCTGGACTGTATAAGCCCCGGTGAATGTCGGCGATAACTATGGATGATCGTAGTTATAAAATTCAGCCATATGCGGGAAACTCTGGTTAGGACTACGTACTACTCGGGATGCAATACTCCAAGTAACAATGTACGAGTGGAAATCAAGATGATTCGCCAGACAATCCGCAGGAAAGATCCAAAATAAAATATGAAAAACATTAAAGACATACCAGTACATATTGGCTGGTACATAGCGGGTTTTGTTGATGGAGAAGGGAGCTTCAATGTTTCTTTCTGCAATCGTCCCGATCATAAAAACATGTGGAAGACGACGCTAACATTTAATGTTGCGCAACGAGATAAAACGGTGTTGGCGCTAATTAAGCAACATCTTGGATGTGGCAGATTGCAAGCAAGAAAAGACGGAGTCTGGTACTACGTTGTTTCAAACCCGCAAGCAATTAATGAGCGTGTCATACCGTTTTTTACGCGGTTTAAGTTTCTTTCCGCAAAATCCAAAAGAAACTTCATGATTTTTAAACAAATTGTTCGCAAGATGCTTGATAAAGAGCATCTTACACGAAAAGGTCTCCACGAGATTGCAGTGTTACGCGAGCGTCTGAATGAAAATCGTGGCAGAAGACGGAAGTATACCGTGAAAGATATTGAAAAAGGTATACATTGGAAATCCTCAGAGACTATACGCTGAACTCGACTTTCTTAATTGAAAACAACGAGATGATATAGTCCGGCCTCACAGGCGACTGTGAGAATTGTTCTCTTTACTACCTTCTTGAGAACAGATTAACATTGACAAATCGTCCTAAGGTAGCGAAATTCCTTGTCAGGTAAGTTCTGACGTGCACGAATGGCGTAACGACTAGGAAACTGTCTCGAGGACTCGCTCGGTGAAAATGCAATACCGGTGAAGATGCCGGTTACCTGTAGTTAGACGAAAAGACCCCAGGAGCTTTACTGCAGCTTCGTATTGGGGCTACGTGATACGTGCGTAGCATAGGTGGGAGACTTTGAAGCATATCTTTTGGGATATGTGGAGTCGTCAGTGAAATACCACTCTCGTATTGTGTAGTTCCTAACCGTCGGGTGGAACCCCGACGGGACAGTGCGTGGCAGGCAGTTTTAGTGGGGCGCTATCCTCCTAAAAAGTAACGGAGGAGTCTATTAAGGTCGGCTAGGCGCGAATGGAAACCGTGCCGATAGTGCAATGGCAAAAGCCGGCTTAACTGCGAGGGGTACATCCCAAGCAGGTGCGAAAGCAGAGCATAGTGAACCGATGGTTCGCCTTAGAAGCGGCCAGAGATTAACGGATAAAAGTTACCCTGGGGATGAACCCTGCCCGTATGAGTATTAAATACTCGTACGGTAGAAGGGTTGTTGTCCTCCCGTGGAGTAATCCGCGGATATAATAACGGCTATAACGGTGAACCGGGAACTGATCTTTCCCGTATGTGAGTATTTCTTGCATACCGGGTTTTAGGTTTTCGGAATACCGTGGGAAGTCGTGAGTGATACACTTAAAAAAAGTATGCATCTAACAAAAAAACAAAAAGCTATTTTAGTGGGAAGCGTCCTTGGCGATGCTTTCCTTCAAAAAACCGGAACGCGCAATGCGCGACTACGGTTTGAACATGGTGCGAAACAAAAAGAATACCTTCTTTGGAAAACGAACGCATTTCCGCGACTTTTTCAAGGGAAGGCTACTCATATTTCGCGTGTTCATCCCAAAACCAAAGCAACATACGAGTATTGGCGTTCGCAGTCAAATGCGACGCCGGAACTCGGAAAGTGGCGTACAATTTTTTACCCTGAAGGTAAGAAACGAGTACCTGCAAATCTTGCGGAAATCCTTACGGATCCGCTTTCACTTGCTGTTTGGTATATGGACGATGGATACTATTACCAAAAAGACAAAAATAGTTTCTTGTATCTTGGAAGAGTTTTTCGTGAAGAAGCGGAATGTGCGCGCGATGCGTTAGTTCAAAATTTTGGGCTTGCACCGCGTGTATATGACAAAAAAACAAAAGGGTTCGCCCTGTTTTTTGGCGTCGCAGAAACGAAAAAAATGCATGCTTTAGTGCGACGGCATATGTTACTACCATTGTTCGCATATAAATTAAGTGATACTCATTGACCCCGTAACGACTTGCGCGCTTATTGCGCGCAGAGCATGAAATCCGAAACCTGTGGAAACAGGTTTCCGTCGAACAAGGATTTCATCGCTAATACGCCGTCCCCAATATTTTTTAAAATGTTGGGTGAAGATATAGTCTAATCATTAGCCATTCCATAGTACCCAAAGCTTTGCTTTGTGTATGAAAGATTGAACAGGCTAGTACCGCCCAAGCGTCCATAGCGACGGCGGTGTTCGGCACCTCGATGTCGGCTCACCTTAGCGCGGGGCTGAAGCAGGTCCCAAGCGTTTGGCTGTTCGCCAATTAAAAAGGTACGCGAGCTGGGTTCAAACCGTCGAGTACCTGAATTGTGTAAACGATTCGGATACTCGACCTGTTTGAACCCACGAGGAAAACTGCGTGTGTGGAGACGCACGATATAAATATATAACGACAACTCACGGCGGCACATTGTAGGAATACAGTGTGCGCAATTCAACTTATATCGGTGAAACCCGGGAGTAATGCTCCGGGCAATACCGAGGGAAGCGCTTATGCGCGCCCCTAGAGACTGAATGTTGAACATCCCATCCGCCAATAGGCGAAGGATGATGTTACAGTCCGACCCTCCGAGTAATCGGAGTAAACGAAGTGCGTGAGACAGGTTGGTCTCCTATCTACTACAGGCGTTGATTCTTGAGGGGGCTCGTCCCTAGTAAAAAATTGCTACTTCACAGAGAGATCTGTGATGACAATGTGGCTTATAACGGTGAAGTCTAAAGCCCATCCGGACCGAAGAGTGTAGTATCTACATAGTCCAAAGGAATACTACATTCGCTTGAGGACCGGAATGACGCTATGATAATACCGTGGGAAGTCGATCAAGTACTATCAAATTTTAATGATAGATTGCTTGGTTTGACCCCGTAACGACTTACGTTGAAAGATACGTGGACTCATAGGTTGAGGAATCGTTCCTGAAATAGAGAACGACAGCTCCTATGGGTAAGATGCCACCATCCTCGTCTGCATTTATTGCAGAACGGATGAAGATATAGTCTGCGCTCCTGAAAACAGGGGAAGAACGTGACGAGAGGACCGGGATGAACTGACCTCTGGTCTACCTGCTGTCGTGCCAACGGCATCGCAGGGTAGCTATGTCGGGTTTTGATAACCGCTGAAAGCATCTAAGCGGGAAGCTTGCCCCAAGATTAGGAATCGTTATGAGACTCCTGGAAGACTACCAGGTTGATAGGCTTTAGGTATACGCACAGCAATGTGTTTAGCCGAGAAGTACTAATATGTCCAGTCTCTTGCGTGGAGATTTGTTCGCGACAATAGCGATACAATCTCGTTGTGCATATTTTTTACGTATTCAAAATTCTCTGTGGTAGCGAAACGCGCACACAGTGTTGGTGATTTGTCGGAAGGGGTATACCCGTTCTCATTCCGAACACGGAAGTCAAGCCTTCTTGAACCGATGGTACTCCGCAAGGGGGAGAGTAGGTAGTCGCCAACACTGTGTGCGCGTTTTGCGTTTTATAATGCGCGTTGTAAACGCGCAAGGGGGAGAGTAGGTAAGAAAAAACAGCACAAGCCCATGTGCTGTTTTTTCTTTCTCCCTGCACTCGCTTCAAACATACAAGTTCAGCCCGACGCGTTTTGTGTTTTTAATTCAAAAGCAAACATGCGCGTGCAAATAAAATGACCGCTCCGGGGCGCTTGCCCATGTCTTAGTCATCTTATCTGCATGCGCATGTTTGCCTTCCCCCGTGTGTCGATAAAAATCAAACACATACACGCAAAAAATTATCCCTCCCGATCGCTTGCCCGTGTCTTAGTCATCTTACCTACACGCACATGTTTGCTTTCCCAAGTGTGGCGATATAAGCAAGCGTATATGTACAAAATGTTCATTCCCGATCGCTTGCCCATGTTTTAGTCATCTTTTTACCGGCACATGCTTACTCTTTTAGTATGTTTGTAAATAGTTACATTACACATGTAACCTGTTGGAGAATTGGAAATAAGATGATGAGTGGAGTATTTGGCAATAAAAAGCAAACACACACACGCAAATAAAATGACCACTCCGGGGCGCTTGCCCATGTCTTAGTCATTTTATTTGCATGTATGTGCTTGCTTTCCAGTGTGAGTTTTTATGCATTTTGTTGATGATGTCATGTTATTGTCGCGCGTATGTGGTTTAATATAAACATGTCATGGGCAACCAGCAGGCGCACGTTTATATTAAGTATAATCGCATCATTTTTTATTGCGATTATTGCGTTGGTTCTTATTTCTGTTTTATATAAATCACCGTCTTGTTCCGACAATATTCAAAATCAAAATGAAGTCGGAGTGGATTGCGGTGGAGTGTGTCCATACCTTTGCAGTATGCAGATAAAAGAACCGACAGTGCGTTTTGTCTCCATGCTTCAGAATGTTGGAAATCGTATTGATGCCATAGCGTATGTCGATAATTCGAATACAAATGCGGCGGTCATAAATGCTCCATATAAAATAGAATTGTATGGAGCGGATGCAAAACAAATCGCGCAATATAAAGGCGTTGTTGATTTGCCTCCACATGGTGAAGTTCCTATTTTTGTACCAAATATATATGATGGAACAAAACACATCGTAAACTCTTTTCTTTCTTTTTCCACAACATCGATGCGCTGGTTTACAGCAAACAAATCTCCGCAAGTATTGCCATATACAAATATAAAAATAATAGGAACAACGACTCCAAGGATTACCGCAACACTGGCTAATCCAACAGGTTCCGATGTGACAAATGTAAAAGTCATTATAGCTGTATTTGGAGCGTCCGGAAATGTAATAGGAGCATCTCAAACTTTGGTACATCGTATTCCCGCGGAAGAAAATGTACAGATTGTCTTTACATGGAACAAGCCGTTTCCGTCATTGCCGGTGAAAGAAGAAATCTGGCCGATTATGCCCATTACACCTTCATGAGGGGTCGCAACACGTCTATTTTTTCCGCATACTCGATTTTCCGCGCTATTGATTGGTCGCTAGTCGCTCCCGCGTTAGTTCTGTCAATACTTGGAATATTGACGATGCATACTTTCGGAGTTGGTGTATCTCTTGCACCGCGACAAATTATATGGGTCGGAGTTGCGTTTGTTGTATATGTAGTTTTGGCAATTTCAGATTTACGTTTTATAAAACGTACTCCTATTATTATGACCGGGTATATTTCAGTACTCGTAGTTTTGTTTTTACTTTTAATAGCCGTGCATCCCGTTATGGGTGCGAGAAGTTGGTTTATTTTAGGAGGACTTTCATTTCAGCCTGCAGACATTGCAAAATTGGTGCTCATAATACTTTTGGCGAAATATCTCTCGAGGAGATATGTAGAGATTGCGGATTGGAGGCATATTATAGTCTCGGGAGCATACACGGGGTTGCTTGTTTTATTGGTATTGATTGAGCCGGATTTAGGAACTGCTACGATTTTAGGATCTATCTGGCTTGGCTTAATGCTTGTGTCAGGTATTTCAAAAAAACAGCTTGCAGTCATAGGATTGCTTTTATTGGTAGGTGCAACCGGATTATGGTTTGGCGGTTTGAAACCATATCAGCGAGACCGTATTGTGTCGTTTGTAAATCCGGCGGCAAACAGACAAGGAGCCGGGTATAACGCGTATCAAGCAATGATTGCCGTTGGTTCCGGAGAAGTATTTGGAAAAGGTATCGGATATGGGACGCAAAGTAAATTGCGTTTTTTACCGCAGTATCAAACAGACTTCATTTTTGCGGCATACG
>DRNP01000031.1 GCA_011322135.1 Candidatus Kaiserbacteria bacterium
ATTGGATACCACTTAAGCCTGTTTTGTTGGAGTTTGTATCAGGTCCTCTTAATATGTTGTTAGAGATGTTAATCTCAGTATTATCTGTGCTTGCTAAGTCGATTGCTCCTATATATGAATTTCCAGAGTAGTTATTCCATATTTGCAACCCATCTATTGTGATAAAAAGAGGTCCGTTTGCGGGAAAATAAATTGCAGACCCGGGGCGTGAGATAACTAGTCTATACTTTGTATTATTCCATACCCCTCTATGTCGTGCGTCAGGAGCAGTGTATATTTTAATGTAATGAGTCTTATCAGTTACCCAGCCGGTCAATTTAACAGACGTTGTATCCGGTTTTGTCCAAGGGCCTTCAATCTGAGCAACAGCTATTTCATTAGAAGCAACTAAGTCTCTGTGTTCTCCAGACTCCCAAGCAGAAAGAGAATTGTAACAGCGCGCTGTCGGGATTGATTTTAGAGAGCAATCAGTTCTTATTATTGAAATTGATTTTGTAGCTGCTTTTGCAGTATTTATAGAGATAAAGAAAAAGAACACAAAAATGATAGCAGGGAGTATTTTTCTCATTGGAATAATTTTTTACGGTATGTGTTCTTAAACACGTTAGAACCTAATTATTAGGATACCATTGAATGAAGTGTTTTTTCCTATAAACCGGTAAGTATGTTGATAAATAAAATAGGATGAAATTACCATAATTAAAACATTACAATTTAACGTAGTATTCGGTTGGTATATACACTGTATTTACAACAAAATATGTGTTATTGTCCGTCTATATGGCATTGATTGATTCAATTAGAATAAAAGTATCTGCTGGGAGTGGTGGGTCTGGTATTGTACGTTGGATTCGAGAACGTGGACGACCAAGAGGAGGTCCTTGCGGTGGAGACGGAGGTCGAGGTGGGGATGTTATGTTGGAAGGAGTACGTGATATTTCAGCACTCGCTTCATATAGATACAAAAAGACACTCTCTGCTGAAAATGGTCAGGGCGGTGGTTATAATAAAAAACATGGAGCAAACGGAGAGTCTCTTGTCTTGAGAGTACCAATCGGAACTGTTGCTCGTATACCTGAGCTTGAGCGTGAAATAGAGGTAATGAAAGAGGGAGAGAGAATAGTACTGTTATCTGGAGGAGCAGGAGGATTTGGGAATGATCACTTTAAAAGTTCGACCAATCAGAATCCGCTTGAGGCTACGCCAGGCAAAACAGGTGAGTCAGGAATTGTTAGTCTCGAGCTTAAGCTAATAGCTGACGCAGGTCTAATAGGTCTTCCGAGTGCAGGGAAGTCGTCACTACTTAATGCACTCACACATGCTCATGCAAAAATAGGTGCGTATCCATTTACAACACTCGAACCAAACCTTGGTGACTTCTACGGATATATTCTTGCAGATATTCCAGGACTAATTGAAGGAGCTTCCGAAGGGAAAGGGCTGGGGACGCGTTTTTTAAAGCATATAGAAAGGACTGAAATACTAATACATCTCGTCTCGTCAGAGCAAGAAAATCCAGTTGAAAGCTATAAAAGCATTAGAAAAGAGCTTGAAACTTTCGAGAGTAAGCTTTCTAAAAAAAGAGAGGTTATTGTGTTGTCAAAAACAGATTTGATAAGTGAAAAAGAGATTTCAGAGCGTATGAATATGCTTAAAGAAGAGTCATCATCAGACGAAGTATATTCCGTGTCTATACAAAATAGCGAGTCGTTGAAAACATTCTCAGATAAGCTCGCGCAAATATTTGCAGACAAATAATTTTTAATTCACTTATAATGACAGGCGTTTACGTCGTGAATATGTTATCGTGGCGTTTATGGATTACATACCAACAATAGGACTTGAGGTACACGCAGAGCTGGATACAAACACAAAGATGTTTTGTGGTTGCAAGAATGATCCTGATGAAACAAAACCGAATACAAACATATGTCCTGTATGTATGGCGCATCCTGGGACGCTTCCTACAATAAACAAAATGGCAGTGAAGCACGTGATGCGTATCGGTCGTGCAATAGGAGGAGACGCGTCAATGAAATACAGTGAGTTTGACCGTAAAAGTTATTTTTATCCGGATATTCCAAAAGGGTATCAAATCAGTCAATACGAGTACCCGTTTATTTCCAATGGGGAGCTTTCAGGGGTTAAAATTACACGTATACATCTTGAAGAGGATACTGCACGTTCTTCTCATTCGGACGGTGAAAGCCTTGTTGATTTTAATAGAGCCGGAGTACCTCTTATGGAATTGGTTACAGAGCCTGTTATACATGATGCCATAACAGCAGGACGCTTTGCACGAGAGTTGCAAAGACTTTTGCGTACTTTGGGAGCATCAAATGCAAACTTGGAAAAAGGAGAGATGCGCATAGAAGCAAATGTGTCAGTGTCAAAAGATAAGACCCTTGGAACAAAAGTAGAAATAAAAAACCTTAATTCATTTAGGTCTGTAGAGCGGGCAATAGATTTTGAAATTAAACGACAGATCAAAGTTATCGAAAAAGGTGAGAATCTTGAACAAGAAACGCGTGGTTGGGAAGAACGTACACAAAAGACATTTCGTCAGCGGTCAAAAGAAGGTAGTGCAGATTACCGTTATTTCCCTGAACCTGATTTGCCAAAAATGTCTCTGTCAGAGATGAAAGAATTTTCTCCGGAAGTGCTTGATGTGGAATTACCAGAGTTACCTTGGGAACGCAGAAATCGTTATAAAAAAGATTATCAGATTAAAGATGACGCAATCGAGTACCTTATTGATTCTGAGGCGAAGGCTACTTTTTTTGATGCTGTTGCAAGTGAGCTTGAACACAATAAAAAACTAGTTGAACGAGCAACAAATTACATTGTTTCAGATTTGGCAGGTTGGTACGCAAAAAACGGAGGAGAATCCTATGAGCACATAAATCCGGTACATTTCGCGGAACTCATTAGAATGACAGTGTCGGGGGATGTTTCGTCTAGAGGAGCAAAAGATATATTAGTGCATATGGTAGAAAACGGAGGTGACCCTAAAGAGATTGCTGATAAGCATGGACTACTTCAGGAACGGAATGAAGATGCGCTCGTGTTGGTTGTTGACACGGTGCTTCGCGCCAACAGTGACGTTGCAGATGAATACAGGTCTGGGAAGGAGAATGCACTCCAATATCTAATTGGACAGAGTATGAAGGAGTCTCGTGGTTCAGGAAATCCGGAGCTTTTACGAAAAATACTTATTGAACGAATTGGTAACGATTCAAATATTTAAATTCCGCACAGAAGTAGCGTGTTCGGAATTGTATACAGCCACTAGTATAGAAGTGAGTTTACAGAAACCAGCGGTAAGCATCCATATGCTTTGGCGTACAGAACAAGTACTAAACATTAAAAGGCTTATCTCGACGCGCAATTCTATGCAGTTTAAAGAGTGCAAATTTACGGGATTACTCACGCTTTTTGAGTTTTAATTTTTAGGCAATAGGTTCTTTCACAAAAAACTATTCTTAATTTAAGACAAATCGCGGTATGTAATTGGGAACATTTTTCCACAGAGTTACTCTTTCAAACGAGACGAGTATGCGTATAATAAAAGTATATAAAATGGACGAGATAACTTTTGACGGTGAAAAATATCTTTCTTCAAAACGCGCAGCGAAGGTTACCGGGTATGCAAAAGATTACGTTGGACAGCTTTGTCGTGAGGGCAGAGTCACCGCGCGACTCGTTGGAAGAAACTGGTACGTATTAGAAGAGTCTATAAAGCGACAACGTTTTGGTGGTGATGAAAAAAAAGAAGATGTAAAGCATAAAAAAACCGAAAAAAAGATAAAAATTTCAAAGTCACCTCTTGTAAAAGAACAAATTCGTTATATACCGGAAAAAGTAACGTTGCTACCAATAATAGAGCGCCGTTCGAGAGACGGTGTCTCACCTGCGGTTGAAGACTCTAATGGCGAAAACGACGTGGTACACGGAATACATAGTGATGGTGAATCTGCATTTGAAAATGCTCCTATTGTAATAAAAAAAGAAAAAGAATCGAAAGAAGTTGCTGAGATTCCAGACACAAAAATTAAGGAAGATGTACATAAAGATACTGTTAATAACATAGCGATATCGCGCATACCGCAGGCAGATGGAACATGCACAATCGAAAAAAATGATAAGAAAAATACAGACGTATTGAACAATAGTGAAATCGATAAAATATCGTCTACGCAAAATATGGAAATGGCAAAAAAAGACATTTTATACAACGACATTGCCATTGGAATTAGTAATAAAAAGACTTCAAGAGATTTTGATGAATACAGTAAAGAATATTTATTAGATGAACGAATACCAAGAACTTATATCTCTTATGTTGTAAATGGATTTTTTGTTTCGTGTGCAGTAGCTATTTTAATTGTGTTATTGGCGAATATTTTTAATCTTTCTAACCTGTTGTCATATTTTATGATCCCGCAATCAATAAGTCATTATGTTTCGGGAATTACAGTTATAACAAGATAACCCAGTTGTATTTAAATAACCTTTTTAGGGTGTTTGTTTTTCTTAAAAGATTAAGAACAGTATTTGTGTATTTATTTTTTTATTTATCCACACAAATTAAAGGCAGACTACTGTGTTTCTTGTGAAGAAACGATATTATAAATATATATTTCAATTTCTTACATGAACAAAACTCCACTAAAATTATCTGCCCGTGAGGCTTCCAATAAAACAGGATACACTACTAGTTATATTGCGAGTCGTTGTCGTTTGGGGGAAATTAAGAGTGAACGTGGCAAAAATAATAAATTGATAATTTACAGTGACTCTCTAGAAGATTTTATGCATGCACAAACTATTCGAAAAGAAGAGCATGCGAGAGAAGTTGCGAGACTCCGTTGCGAAGAATATAAACGAGCACAAAAAAGAATTCAGAAACAAGTGCAAGAAAAACACACTAATCAAACGCATATATTTATTCCAAAAATAAAAAGAGATATTTCTGTAAAAATAGAGAAAGTGCCGAGAGTCTCGCTTCACAGTAGCGTTGCAAGTGCCGTGGCGCTGACGTTGGCATTTGTTTGTATGTTTTCTGCGTATACGGCATTGACGCAATTAGTTTCCGGAGATCATGCTTTGGAATTGGCTTCCGTAACTTCAGCTCCTTCGACAGAGTCTGAAATGAATGAAAATACAAATAGTGAAATGTTTACGGGCACTCTACATGCTTACTCTGATGTCGGATATACATATGTTCATACAGGTGTTGTGTTATACGGTGGAATTATAAAAGTCTTAGATACGTATAAGTTGTTCGTTTTAAAAAGTGGCGACACAGCTCTTTCTGTAGGAGTAGCGACAAGAGATGTCGGTAAAAAAGTAGCTATTTTTACAGGTACGTTGATTAGGCAATCCGCATACGTTCCGATACGTGCGTATACACGAGGGATATATGCGTTTGTAAATATATCTCCGCACATTACTAAAGCTACCGGACGTGCAATTTTATCGCTCGGTAATTCTGTCATGAGTGCTACAAATATGAGTACGGTCGCTACTGTTGTGCTGTATCGACGCGCTGGAATGACAGCAAACGTGGCTACCGGTGTAATGTCGGTACCTTTTAAAGATACTTTTATGAAGTGGGCAGTATCACAAACGCATCATAATTTAGATGCTTCTAAAATTAAAACACCGCATAAAATGACAGATTTTGTGCATAGTACAAATTTTATTCCGATATGATTAAACAGCCACAAATAAAAATACAAAAAACCGGAATCGCGTATATTTTAGTGGTAATTTTTATTTTGTTTGGGATTGGGATATCGCAAACACAAGCACAGACTTCGGGAGGCATGTTTAATGAGAGTTCTATTGCCCATACTTATTCTGTAGACGGAAAAAATATTTCTTCAGGAGATATTGTATCGTTTAGTAAAAAAACACAGAAATTTCATTTGACTGAAAAAACTTCAGACCCAAATATTTTTGGCGTTGTGACAAATGATCCTGTAGTCGTATTACGTTTATCAAATGGAGGCGTACCGATTTCACGTTCCGGAGAAGCTTCTGTAAACGTTACTACATTGAACGGTTCTATACATGCAGGCGATTTAATCACGTCGTCTCCTATTGCCGGAAAAGGGCAGAAGGCAAGCGATAAAGATATTTTTGTTATCGGGACGGCTCTAGAGCCGTTTATCGGAATGGCTTCCACGTCATCAAATACAGCATCTACAACTTCCAGAACTATTTACTCCGGGTCAATAAACGTCTTGTTGGCAGTAGGTCCAAGAAGCGTGACCTCATCAGCAAGTACAACGCAATCTGTATCTACACTTGGATTAACTAAAAATAACCCTATCAACAAAAAAAAAGATATGACTGGTAATAATGAAAAAACATTTCCGGTGCCAATCTTTATTAAATATATGATAGCTGCTGTAATAGGAGTGGGCTCGGTCATTATCGCTTTTAAAAATTTCGGATCAAACATACACAATAGTGTAATTTCAGTTGGTCGTAATCCTCTCGCGAAGTCGTCCATTCAATCTATGGTGATACTCGACACGGTTCTTATTGTTTTTGTAAGTGCGTTCGGTCTTTTTATCGGATTTATGATTATTTTCTTGCCAATATAATATTTACGTATGATATCTACTTTTTTTGAAACAATTTTTTCATCGCCGATTAGCGCAGTATTCCTGGGAATATTTATTCTTGTTCTTTTTGCTCTTGTTGTTTTGGTTGTTGTTATAGCGCAGTTTGGAACTCAACTTCAATATTTTGCTACTCCAATACACGATAAAATTGCCGGTGACGCAGAACACAATGCAGAACAGATACTCGAGCAAGCCAGAGCACAAAGTCGCGTTATTATTGCAACAGCAGAAGAATCAGCAAAAAATATGCTCAACGAGCATAAAAAGGAAACAATTTCCTTCCAAGAAGACCAGAAAAAATATTTGGAAGAGTTAACTTCTCAATCGAAAGAAATACTTACTCAACAAATGGGAGCGATTACGCAGTCTGTGGAAACTGTAGCTACAGATTTTAAAATTCATATTACAGAAATACAAGCATCACTAGACCGAGAGGAAGAACGCTTTAAGCAAGTTATTGCGAACGAAAGCGAACGACTAAAGGAATCTTTTGTTGGTGTGGGAACCAAAACAGAGACAGAGTACCATGCACTTATTGAGGAAACGAAAAAAGTGTTATCTGAAAATATAGAAAAAGATATTAAAAGAACTCGAGAAGTGTTGAGTGCTTATCGTTCGCAACAGATTGAAATTCTTAATAAAAATATTGTATCAATGGTCGAGGAGACTGCCCGTATTACTCTTGGTAAAGTGCTCACACTTGATGAGCATCGAGAACTTATAATGAAGGCTTTACAGGAAGCGAAACAAGAGGATATTTTCTCTACACAAAAACCATGACGGACGAATTACGAACATTGCTTGGGACGCAAACATACAATCGCGCAGATGTCGCATATCATATCGGCGTACTAAAAGAGTTTCTTGAGTATCTATTTTTTACAGAGCATGTTTCCAGTCCTAACCAAGATACAATCGCTTCATTTGCACAAAAAAAAGAGTATGGAGAACAAGATACATTTTTTTTGGAGAGACTCCCTGAAAGTTTTTTCAAAGTTTTTTCACAAGAATCATTTTACAAAAAACTTGAGCAACTTGCAGACGAAGCAAAAAATTTACCGACGTTATCGCTTGTTGTTCCTGTTGTATTAAAACCAAAACAAATATCTGAAATTGGTACGTGGGCACGCGAAAAGATACTAGACAATATTTTATTGGATATTGATGTTGACCCTACTATATCAGCTGGATGTCAAATAGTATGGAATGATATTTTGTATGATTTCGGACTTAACCGGCAAATAAAAAATCATCAGACAGAGATAGAGAATACAGTGCACAATTTTATGCACGCTATAGACAATGGCAAATAATATTATGGATACAAAAGAAATAATTAATGCAGAAGAAGGAGAAATCGGATTCGTTATTCAAGCGAAAGGATATTTGCTCACACTGGAAGGTCTTCCTTCGGCACGTATCGATAATATTATCCGTAATGGAAGCGGACAGCGTGCGATTGTCACGGCTCTTCGTGAAGACCGTATTGAAGCGCTTTTGTTAGATCGTGGAAATCCAAAAGCAGGAGATAAATTTGTCTTGAATAAAGAAGGTGTTTTGTATGCGTTTGGTGAGACTCTTTTTGGACGTGCTGTAAATGTACTTGGAGAGCCTATAGACGGGATGGGTGATCTACCGAAGGGCGATACTCCTCTTAATCTCGAAGGAGGAGCTCCGGCGATGAGTGCTCGTGAAATGATGACAGAACAATTGTTTACAGGAATGCCTGCGATTGATATTTTAGTCCCAATAGCAAAAGGTCAACGTCAGCTTGTTACAGGTCCAATATCAAGCGGTACCACGGCTTTTCTTGAAAGTGTTGTTGCAAATCAAGCGGACACGGATGTCGTATGTATTTATACTTTTATAGGCAAGCCTGTTTCGTACGTTGAAGATACAATTGGTCGTATTTTTAGTGAGCAAGGTAATAAAAATTCTATAATGGTTGTAGCATTTTCAGATGAACCGGCACCAATGATTTACCTTGCTCCTACAGTTGCACTGGAACTGGCAGAATCATTTTCATGGGAAGGGAAAGATGTTTTGCTTATTCTTGACGATTTGGGAAGTCATGCAAAATACTTACGTGAAATTGCTCTTATGTCCGGGCAGGTTCCGGGACGTGAATCGTATCCTGGAGATATGTTTTACCAGCAAGCTCACTTGTTGGAACGCGGAGGGAGGTTTAATAAGAGTTTTGGATCAGGAAGTATAACCATTTTGCCGGTACTTGAAACAAACATAGAAGACATCTCCAGTCTTATTTCGACAAACCTTGTTTCTGCAACAGACGGGCATTTGTTCTTTTCTCCACTCACTCACGCAGAAGGCCATTTCCCGTCAGTCATTCCGGAAGAATCAGTAACGCGTGTTGGTCGAAAAACACAAAGCAGGCTTGCAAAACAGCTTTCTATCCGTGTGCAAACTCTTGTAGCAGAATACAAACGCCAACGTCGGTATCTTGAATTCGGTACCCAGTTATCCGAAAATACACGCAGGACAATTGCCAGAGGAGAAACATTATCTGTTTTTCTCGATCAAGAACAGATGAGTTTTATTTCAATGGAAGTACAGATAATTTTACTCGCGTTGGTTTTCACAAAATTATTTGATGGAAAAGAGTCTTCATTTGCACGCAGTAATCGTGATGCAATTGTCGCAAAGATTTTGAAACCAGGTAAAAATGCAGAGATAGCTTCTGTTGTAGAAAGTGCACAGCGCGGTTCTATTTCCGCAGAGCAATTTCTGCGGAAGCTCTCTGCAACAGTTCCTTATTTTGAAAAAATATGTCAACAGCCGTAGGTACAAAACAACATAAGCTAGAAGACTTGGAGACAGTGAAGTTTGTTGTTTCTGCTCTTTTCGATATCAGCGTCGAGAGACTCGGGCGCTTGCGTGCGGAGTTTCAGAAAAATCAGAAATTTTATGTAGACATCAGCGAATTGTATGCGAATATTAAACAAACCATGAAGGAACGTGGTGATTTGCGCAAAAAAACAACAAACGTAAAAAAGAAAGTTTTTATTGCCTTTACATCGAATGCGCGTTTTTACGGATCTATCAACGCGGATGTAATGAGACATTTTTTTGAAGGTA
>DRNP01000032.1 GCA_011322135.1 Candidatus Kaiserbacteria bacterium
AGCTATGCGATAAAGTTCTAATTGTGCGTTTATGCTGTGACATAGACGTATGTGTTTATTGCTAAAGCCGCCCTTTCGGGCGGCTTTAGCATACGACTTCGTCTTCAAACGTACACCCCAGCTGTGCTGGGGGTTTATAGATTAATCATTAAATTGTTAAAAACAATAATTTCATAATGTCACGCGGATGAGGCGGCGTTTGTGCGTATAAAAACTATAGCATAGCTATAATTTTTACGAACAAATGTCACATATCCCGCTGTTGTCCGATGTATCGCGACTAGACGGAGCGTCACAAAGGACGACAGCGGAGTAAACATCCGTGGCACATTGTGCAAAATTGAAGCGACTGTTGTGTTTTTGCACAAAAGCTATCTATCGCTATCTTGCACCATTTTCATGAAAACCTGCTCCGGTATATCCACTCTTCCTCGTTCCGCCATGCGTTTTTTACCACGTTTCTGCTTCTCAAGAAGTTTCTTCTTGCGCGTTACATCACCGCCATACAAATAACCTGTTACATCTTTCCGCATAGCTGAAATTGTGCGGGAAGATATAATCCGTCCGAGAGCTTCCGCCTGTATCTTCAAGACAAAGAGCTGTTTGGGTAGAATATTATTTAATTTTTCCACCATTCTGTCTGCTTCTTTTTGTACACGACGACGTGCAACTATGCGTGCAAATGCCGGGACACTTTCTCCCGCTACCAAGATATCAAGTTTTACGACATCGGCAGGTCTGTCATCTAAAAACTCATATGAAAGTGAAGCATATCCTGACGACACATTTTTAACACGGTCAAAAAAACCACGCATCAGCTCACGAAGTGGCATTTCTATCGTGAGCTCAGTGCGTCCATCGACATAGTTTTCAGTAGCCATGACCACAACCTCATGATCATGGAAAAGTTGCATAAGCGCAGAAAGAGCTGCTGGCGGTGTAATAAGAACAACACGAACCCACGGTTCGGAAACGGCAATAATATCACCGAAATCCGGGAACCGAGAAGGTGTGTAAACGGTTTCTACAGAACCATTTTTCGTGGTCACTGTATATGAAATCGTCGGTATAGTTACAATAAGATGCAAATCAAATTCACGATGAAGTCGCTCGGTAATAATCTCAAGATGCAACATACCCAAAAAACCACACCGAAATCCTCTACCCAAAACCCCTGACGATTCCTCTTCAAACGAAATAGACGAGTCTGTCAATCGTAGTCGCTCGAGCGCTTGTCGCAAATTTGGCAGGTCATCTTGACTCTCAGGATAAATCGACGCCCATACAACAGGTCTCGGTCTGTTAAATCCGGAAAGCGCTTGTAGTTTTCCTCTATTAACTCCAACCGTATCTCCAACAGCAACAACCCCCGGCTCTTTTATACCTGTAACGATATAACCAATTTCTCCGGCAGATAATTTATCAACCGGCGTTTCGTCCGGAGCAAAAATACCAACTTCAAGAGCTATGAAGTTCTTCCCCGCACCACGGAACGAGAGAGTATCTCCTTTTTTCAATTCCCCATCGAAAACTCGCACGAACACGGCAATTCCTCTATGTGTCGAGTATGAGAAATCAAAAACAAGTGCTCTCGACTCTGTTTCGTCAGAATTTTTTGGCGGTGGAATTCGCGATACGATTGCCGAAAAAAGTTCATCTACACCCTCCCCTGTTCGTCCCGATACTGAAAGTACAGTATCAGAAGATACACCAAGTAGTTTCCCAAGCTCTGTCTTTACTTCATCCGGTCTTGCGTATGGAGAATCTATCTTTGAAATAACAGGTATAATGATACATCCTGCATCTTTTGCCATTGCAAGAGTCGTTAGTGTCTGTGCTTGTACTCCTTGTGTAGAATCAACAAGCAACAGTACTCCCTCTACAGCTTTTAATGCGCGCGATACTTCGTATGCAAAATCAATATGTCCCGGAGTATCGATAAGATTAAGCACATACTCATCTCCAGAGTCACCTGCACGATACTTCATTCTTGCAGGTTGCATCTTAATCGTGATTCCCCTTTCGCGCTCCAAGTCCATTTTGTCAAGCACCTGATCGCGCATCTTGCGCGCTTCAATAGTCCCGGTGCGCTCCAAAAGTCTGTCTGCTAATGTGCTTTTACCGTGATCGATATGTGCAATGATTGAGAAATTACGAATATGCTTTTGATTCATCATTTGACTCTATCATTTGTTACCGGTACGTAAAGCACTCGGTATAACATACTTGTTTCCATTATGAAGCTCCAAAAGTAGGTAATACATTGCTCTTTTTTATAATGCGGTGCAGTGCATCTCGCATTTCAAGAAAATCAGGGTTACGTAGAAGTATCAAAATACCCGCAACAACAACAGCTCCTATAGATCCTGCCACTAATCCTTGTGTAAGAACAGATGCCAATGTTGTTAACGGAACAATGTTACCCATGAGCGTCAAAGTTAAATATGCAAATGCCCCTCCGCCTATGGTTGCCAGTAGTCCATCACGTAGTGGTCGTACAAGTGTTTTCCCAAACCCGGGAGCAACAACACGAATACCCCACAACAAAAGTCCTGCGGTTATCAACTGTCCGAGCACCATCGCAAGTGCAAAAAGTAATACTATATTACCTGATACATCACCTACCCGCAAAAACGAGCCAAACATGTTAAGCGTACCAGTCGCTCTATGCAGATAATATAAACCTATTGTAGCTGTACTTATTGATACTGTTCCACCAACAATTTGATAGATAAAAGGTCGCCATGATTGTCTTGATGCATACAGCGCTCGCGAGAGAAGCAAAATCAGTGCTTGAGCTCCAAGAGCAATAACAAGCACTGCAAAAGCGGCTGCAGTCAATCGAGTATCATGCCAGTTAAAGTTACCCGACCCCAAAATAACGCGTACTAAATGAGCACGAAGTACTACGGCAAGACCAAACACGACAACAGACCACAAAACTATATTGCGTGCAGCCGCAGAAAGCACACGTGTAAACTCTTTTTTATTACCGGATCCGGACAGTTCTGAGAGAACGGGAAATGCCGCAACCGCGTATGATGAACCTATTAACGCAAGTGGCACAGCTTCAAGATTCGTCGCAAATGTAAACACTGCTATGATACCGCTTCCCGCGCGCGCGGCAAGAATCGTAATTACAAATATAACTGCGGAATTGACTCCGAGAGCCAACGTGCGCGGAACAGATTCTCGCATAACAGGTCCGATAATTTTCCATGAAGGTAGCTGGAGCTTTGGCATTAATTTTGCATTTATAACGACCGGGACATGTACTGCCAAATATGCAACGGCTCCGAGTATTACACCGTATCCTATACCGACCAAACCGAATCTGGGGTAAAACACAAGCGCTCCAAAGATAATTCCAAGATTATATAAAACAGGCGAAAGAGCATAAAGAACAAACCTCCTGTGAACTTGCGTGACGCTTGCTAAAATGCCTGAAATTCCAAGCAGTATTGGCTGTAAAAGCAAGAGTCGCGCAAGCGTCACAAAAGAAGACGCTTGCGGAGAAGAAGCAAAACTTGGAAAAATCACAAACAAAACGTGCGGAGCCATAATCGCAAGTACAACAGATATGGAACCGCCAAAAATCAACAGAAACGATACAGCATTTGATATGATTTTATGCGACTCCTCATGTGAATCACTGGTTATGCGCGGTATAAGCACATACGCAGAAACCAGCGATGCTACAAGTGTGAATACGAGATCCGGCACCTTAAACGCAGCGTAATATAAATCAAGCGTTTGTGATGCTCCAAAAACATGCGCAAATGTACGGTCACGAACCAGTGCCAATGCTTGCGAAGCAAGAGTAAGAGTTGCCAGCAAATACGCGGCCTGATGAAGGCCGCGTATTGGCTTTGCGATGCGTTTTAAAAATCCTCGCACCATGCCTGAAAATTATTTCTTTGTGCTCTGTGAAAGTGCTGGCAGGTCACTTGTACTTGGAGCACTTTTCTTACTTGTAACACCTGCAAACGGATTATTTCCGGCTTCGAGTGAATTGATATAATGTTTAACTGCCTTTGCGTTTGCGCTTGAGAGTTTAGCGATAGCGTGCATTTGTTTTAATGCTTTACCATATTCTTTTTGATGTGCATATGCAGACGCTAGGAAATATCTCGCATTTGCATACGACGGATTAGATGCAACAGCCTGCGAGAGTGCTGCGATAGCTCCTTTATAATCTCCGGTTTCCTCACGCAATACGCCGACTTGGAAAAGTATATATGGATTACTCGGTGCAAAATACGCTGCCGCCTCAGCTTCTTTTAGTGCTTCATCTGCTTTACCAAGCTGAACATTAAGCTGTGAAAGAAGGAATATCGCTTGTGTGTAATCCGGCTTCAATGCTATGGCTTTTTTCAAAAGTGGTTCCGCTTCTTTATATGATTTATTTGCAATTGCCAAACGTGCGAGAGTAAACGGAATAACAGGGCTGGTCGGATTCAGAGATTCGGCTTTTTTGTATGACTCTTGTGCTTTCTTGTATGAATCCGGAACCTTAAGCGGAACGACAGTTTGATACACATTACCTAACATATACCAATTTTGATACGCATACGGATTTAGTCTTGTGGCAAACGTAGCCGCAGCGACGCTTTTGGAAACGAATGCTTGCAATTTTTGTTGCGTTGCACTCGTCGGTTTCGACTTCATGTTTTGAACAGTTTTCCTTATATGGTTGATACCGATTAACGCCTCCATACGATAAGCATCATCACTTGCAACAAAGAGCAACGATTGCGAAGTGGCAGAGTCTGCTTCTGTAAGATTACCTACCGAAAGTGCATTCCCTGCTCGGACAAGATCTACCTGCGCAATGTATCTTTCAACTACGACATACGCTGTGCCGACAGAAGCGAGAAGGAGTAATGTAAGTGCAAACACGATAATAAATCCGATACGCGGACTTTGAGAGAATATTATTCCTCTTTGACCGCGTGGTTCAAAATACCGAAGCGCAGAAACAAATACGCCTGCAAATACAAACGCTATCGCTATCAAAACAGGACCAGGCACACTAAACACAAGCTGGAACAGCATGTATGTCATACCAACAAATACAACTATCGCTATTGCACGCATTTCAGAATCTTCCG
The DNA here is from genome assembly GCA_011322135.1 of Candidatus Kaiserbacteria bacterium. GTDB lineage: Bacteria > Patescibacteriota > Minisyncoccia > Phycocordibacterales > Phycocordibacteraceae > C7867-001. The sequence goes on from DRNP01000032.1 coordinate 5,112, forward strand.
TATTTCTAACTAAAAGAGCACGCATTCCAAAAAACAGTAGCAATACGATAAATAACACCCATGCAACCATTCCGATGATTCCTGTTGTTACAAACGATGTCGGTACAAAACCGATACCTGTTGTAAAGTCAGTAGTCCAAAAAGGTGTCGTATTGATTGATGTATTTCTGTACGCGAGCCATTGCTTACCAAAAGTATTTGGTCCGGATCCAAATACTGCATGATTATTATAAGTATGCTGACCTATTTGAATTGTAGATTGCCACGAAGGTCGAACTAATGAAGCATTTACATGCAATGCACTGTCCAACGAACTCGCAATTGTAGATCCACCGATAGTTGATCCTCCAATGAGAAAGAAAATAGACACAGCAAGTACAAACAATGGCATACCTATACTTGCACGAGAATTTGTATTATCGAGCACAGAAACTTCTTCTGCTATTACCGAATCTTCGGAATCTATTTCAAAGGATTCATCCGTGACATGCGAAGTCTGACGCATCACACTTTCAACGAAAATACCGAGTGCGGTAAGCCCTACCAATACCCATGTTAGAGTCGTGTTTGCCAAAATCAAGAAAAACAACCCGACAAGAATCATTGTATTTAGCATTATCCTTGTACGTGTTGACATATTCATAAATCGCAATGCGATGATTGATGTAACTACGCCAAGCCCCACAAGTATTGAGAAATCAGCAAACGAACCCACAATAGATGCTCCCGGATTTACAGAAGATGTAAATAAGCCGAGTATCAAGATAACTATTTGCGAAAACAAAACAAACCCGAGAAGCCATGAACCGATTTTTAAGAACGTTCGGTGTTGTTCAATACGACGAACTGTTAGTGCGGACAATGTCCCGAGCACGCCGGCTAATAATATAAATCCCAGTGTGTCCGCTTCAAACGAACTCCCAAAAAGCGACACTGACAGAGGAGCACTTGAAAAGATTGTTGATACTCCATACGCAAGTGGCACAAGCCAAAGAGCTCCCAGAAGCGTAAGTGGCGGAGTAACGATATTTCCGATAGTTAAGCGAGCAAGTATATAAAATACAAGAGTAATTATTGCTCCAATAGCAAGTACTGATACTTTTGTATACAAAAATGGTACTGATGCCAATGGAATAAGCACGATAACAGCAATGATAATCGTCACCAATAATGACCAAAAAGACGCTGTTTCAAATGACCATGAGCGTGGGGAAATAAAACCTGGGAATCGCATATTTCAATTAAGTATGAATATTACTAACGTTTAATAAGATTACATTTTTTATTATACCGCACATTATTTAAAGAAGCATTGTCTAAATCACCAGTTATGCACAGAAACGCCACAACCCGCGCTTGTAAGCGCGGGTTGTGGATGTGTGTGTTCCGGTCAAAAGACCGGTTCACAATTTAGACCGAACTGATAAGCCGAATTCTGTCACGTCTCAAAGAGACATGGACGACCATTTATCTTGAGGTATCGTTACCGACACCTTCTAGCGGCACTCTAAATCACGAGATTCGTGGTTTAGCACGACCTTGCACAGGGATAAGGATTTTGCCGTTTCACCCATACGTTTCCGCATGATTACTCCATATAGGAGCCCTCTCCCTTTCGGGTTTGGCGTCACTGCTCGCACCTCTCGCTTTACAGCGGACGGGCGTTACCCGCTACCTTTCTGCGATACAAAAAGCATCGCCTGTGTTCGGACTTTCCTCACACAATAAATAAATATTGCGCGCGGTCGTCTTGCTCGGTCTGTTTCCATTATGACACAATGCGTAAATATGTGCAACAAATATAACAATATAGAATATTGTGTGGCAAACAGCGCGGGCGACCTTAAGGGTCGCCCGCGCCGTTTGCATTTTTTGTGCTAAAAGTCGCTCTTATCTTATATGAGATCGCACGTACCGCTAACGCATGCCAACTCTTTTTTCACTTCCGTTTCATCTTGCTTTTCATAAAGGAATAACTTTGCATAATCAATCTTCGGGAACTCCAACATAAGTTCTTCATATCGCTTTTTCGAGATTTCTTCATATGGAGCTAAACGATAAACATGGTTTGTCCTCGGGAGAAACGCCAGTCCACCCACAATATCCCAGTGTTCATAGACCCAGTTTGCAACTTGAATCCACTCGTCGTCACCAATAGATACTGTTACAGACGGATTATGCTCGGTGTAATTCTTTTTCACAAGCTTCCAATGTTCAAGCTGGTCTAATGCCGTTAAGTCATTTTTTACAACGGCTCCTTCCGGTGCTTTTACAGGAAACTCCAACACAAACGTGCTTGCATTCTCCATAGTTTGACCAACTTCCGGATGATACGGCACGCCCTGGTCTTTAAGCATTTTAAATAATGAATCAGTGGCACTGATGCGGATACGTCGAATATAATATGCAGAATGACGCGGATGCATACCGCTCGACACATCAAATGTCTGCGACACTGTTCCTGAGGGCTTCACGGAAGTCGTTGCTGTAGAAGTTGCAATACCAAAACGTTTTGCATATTTTTTATTCGTTTTATTAACTTCAGCACGCATCGCTTTAAGTGTTTCCTCATTTCGAACATTTTTGCTATCCCATTGACCGGTTACAGACACTCCCAAAAGCCGTTCCGCCTCGCAATTATTTTTCCAACCCTTGGAAAGATAATTAAACTTCGTAAGTGTCGACTGATAAGTACCTAAAATTGTAGCTATACGTGCCTTTTTAACAAGAGACTCTTTTGTGTCATCAGCGCGAGCGATAACTTCCGAAAGATTACAAAATTGCTTTGATTTCAAAATGACTTCACCACAAGGATTTGCGCCTGCCTGCCCTACAACTCGTCCTCCTTGAATATATTTTGTATCTTCCCATTGTTTAACTCTACGTGCGGGTATTTGTTTAATAAGGCTTCCGCGATTAAAAATACCTCGCTCACCCGAACCGCTTTTCATGAGTGCCACCCACTCATCCATAAACTCAGCATTGCTCGGTTTCTCCAAGTACACAGCGGAATTGTTTGCCATCATTCGATGCGGGTCACTTGTATAAAAAGCACCTTTTTTTGCATCGCGCACAGCTTCATCATCAAGATCTGAAAGCGAAATCATCGCACTTCTGCGAACGCCTCCGGCAACAACACATTCTCCTATTTTGCATATAATGTCGTGCACATCTATGTTTCGCAAACGTCTCCCCTGATGCGCAAGTATTTTCTCTCGAGCAAAAGCCAAGAGCGAGCGAAGAGGCTCCGGACCGGAAGATTTACCTCCCATTGTTTTTAAGCGCGCTCCCGCAGGACGTACTTGTGAAAAATCAAAGTCTACATCTTTGCCCTCATACCATGCCTTTAAACCATAAGTAAGAGCATCTCCCCACCCTTCTTTTGAGTCACCAACAACGTAAGTTGGAAGTTTTTCTTTTGTCTGATATGCAATTTGAGGAAGCATTTGCACGTTTTCACTTTCAACAGAATACCCTACACCTGTACCACTCATTGAAAGATACATGATTTCAGCAAAGTCTTTTATTTTTGACGGTGCAATGTACGAACAGTTATATGCGGCTACATTGCATCTGCGCACAGCATCACCGGCAAATTGCATTAGACGCATTGAAGGCATTACTTGCTGTGTAAGTATCGCTTCACGCACTTCTGAATATTCTTTTTCCGTTAGTTTTTTACCGAGATTCTCGCGCATAAAATTTATATATCTGTCGACAGTTTCAATCCATGTCTCTCTGCGACCTTCTTCCGACACCCACCTGGAGTATGTTCGCAGGTACACGAACTCACCTAACGGATTACCTTTAAAATATTTCTTACTTTCTTTTGCGAGTTCACGCATACGATCAGGAATCTCGCGTTGCTCTGCACGCATTTTGGAGCGTTTGTCTCGATAAAGAATGTACGATTTTGCGCTCGCTGTAAAATCATTCAACATCAATTGTTTTTCAACAGCATCTTGCACTCCTTCCACAGTCGGTAGAAAGTTTTTATACTTTTTTGAAAATTGCGCGAGCTCTCCGGCAACTTGATGTGCTACAAGCGACGCATCTTCAACACTTCCCTCATTTGTTTCCAACATTGACTTATGAATAGCATTCACAATCTTCTCAAACTCAAAAGGAACAATACGTCCGTCTCGTTTTTCAAGCTGAGGAACCAGCTCACGATACCGTTTCGTTTCTTTAGATTCAACGGTGTCAATTTCTTTCTTGTTTGGTGTAACGACACGTGCCGAAGTAATAGTCGTTTGTTTTGCTTTTGCCATAAGTCGAGAAGATTTTTTAGTTGTGATAATTACGCCTGTGGCGCGGTGTTCTACGATTGTACTCCCATGTCGCTCATACGTCCTGTGTATATCGCAATGCAAAACGTTACTTGCGATAAAGCAAGAATTACTTTAAAAAACACACTGCGTCGAATATCTTTTAGAATTGAAGAATCGGCATTTGTACGACATCACCTTTCGACCATCCTCGTTCTGTAGTTTCTCCCGATCGTGTCTCAAGGACATAACGTACCGATTTCGGAGGATAAAAGACATGCGGATATGTTTTTGGAGACACTGATTTTTCTACTCCCAAAATAACACCCTTGTCCGATAACCATATAATATCAATAGGAACTTTCATATCTTTCATCCAAAATCCGTACTTCTTAGGTGTTTTGAAAACAAACAGCATGCCATAGTTATTCGGTATATTTATTCTTCCTCCAAGTCCGCGCTCTTGCGCACTTGTTGTCGTCGCAATTTCAAAACGCATGGAGCCGGCGACGACATATGTCGTCGCCGGCTCCATGCGTTTTGTTGTCCTATAAAAGTTATTATAAAGGACAACAGACCCCGGCACGAGGACAAACAACACGACTCCGTATAAAATATTTTTCCTATAAGGCATGTTCATATCTTATACCATTACTTGCGCGTGTGTATTTCCGTTAATTGTGTGTTTTTACCTGCACAAACACACGCAAGCTACAACGAAAACACGTATACGATAATTTAAGTTTAGCTTGAACAAGTTAAAAAAAGTTTTAAAGAAAAAAGTGAGTGAGGTTAAACCTCACTCACTTCGACCGTAACAAAATCTCGGCATGTTGCATTATTGCAATTTATTGTGAAGGATTTATCAGACGAGGAGTGCCAAATGCGGTGGACTAAGTACAAGTGCTTGCAGATATTTTCTTATGCCGTACGCTTACAAGCGTACATGCTTTACATCATTGCTATATCGGTTTTTATTTCTACACTTCTTGGCGGTTCTTTCGCACTCAGACTAAAAGACCACCTGCATCTTATTCTCGGGTTCAGTGCCGGAGCCGTCGTGGCAATCGCTTTCTTTGATCTGTTACCGGAAGCAATACAACTCGCCGGGAACAGTTATGACAGCTCCACCGTCCTTTCTGTAACGGCTCTTGGTTTTATCCTTTATTTATTTCTTGACCGCACTTTCCTTTTACATGGAGGACATAGACACGAAGACGATGATACTCATGAAAATCATCTTGCAACAAAAAATGTTCGCGGAATTGCCGGAGCAGGGAGTCTCTCACTGCACAGTTTCCTAGACGGAATTGGAATTGGTTTAGGATTTCAAGTATCTCCTGCGGTTGGTCTCGTTGTTGCCGTTGCGGTACTCGCTCATGATTTTTCCGATGGAATTAACACTGTCAATTTCATACTTAAAGAAGGCGGTTCGCGTGCAAAAGCAAGACGCTGGCTTTTTGTAGATGCTATTACTCCCGTGCTCGGAATAATAGTTACTCTATTTTTTGCAGTCAAAGAAGAGACTCTCGCACTTTTGCTCGCACTGTTTGCAGGTTTCTTTCTATATCTTGGTGCAAGCGACCTTATTCCGGAAAGTTATCATGCACACCCGAAACGCTGGACCACATATTCAACACTTCTCGGAGTGCTGGTATTGTACGTAATAATCAAATTTGCAAACTAACATAAAACGCGATATATAACTTCATCGCATCTAAATTAAATATTAAACACACTCATAAGCGCCTACTATCTATCCTTGCGCCACGCATCTATATCCGCATGATTCCCGGTTTTTAATACTTTTGGAACTCTGTATTTTTTTCCTTCCCATTCTATTACTTCAGGACGAGTATATGTTTCGTGCGAGGATATTCGTCTTTCTTCAATGGAAGCGTCTTTCCCCAACACACCGGGTAATCTGCGCGTAACAACATCTACAACGGTCATTGCGGGCAGTTCCCCTCCTGTAAGTACATAATGTCCGGTAGAATATTTTTTTACGGGGGCGAGTGTTTTCAACATTTTCACAGCTCGTTCGTCAATACCCTCATAACGACCGGCAACAAGCACAATATCATCACTTTTTGCAAGCTTCTCGGCTTCTTTATTTGTAAACTCTTTACCTCCCGGAGTAAACCAAACTATTACAACATTCGTTTTTTTTCTTCGTACAAGAGCTTTTTTAACAGCTTTAACAACAGGTAGTGCGGTCATCACCATTCCCGGACCTCCGCCATACGGTCGTTCGTCCACCTTGCCCCATTTGTTTGTTACGAAATCACGCGGATTTTGATAATCAACGCAGATTTTCTTTTCTTTCTGTGCACGAGCTAAAATCGACGTGCTTAAATATGATTCGCACGCCTCTTGAAAGAGAGTGATTATATGAAAACGTATAAAAGGTTTTTTTGTTGCCATTTCACCGGAAATGCTAATCAATTTCATCGACTGCCTCATCGACCGATTTGAATTCGCGCTCACGCTTCCCGCCGATTGGTTCTTTTATTTTTAGATTTACACGCGCATTATTTTTCATACCGACAACATGTAAAAGTATACGCAGGGCGTTCGCTGTCGCTCCGTCTTTACCTATTATCTTTCCCATGTCTTCAGCACTCACCATAAGCGTCAGTAAAACACCCATTTCGTCTACAGAGCGTGTAACTTCTACAGCGTCCGAATTGTCGACGATTGCCTTAACCACGTATTCAAGAAATGCCTGATCGTGTTCCATAATCAATAAAAATTATTTAAAAAGTATATCTTTTAGCATAGCACAAACACAACAAAGGATATGCTTAGTTATGCAGTAACCGTTGCCGTTTCTTTTTCCGGAGATTCTGTAGCTTTTGGAGCTTCTTTTTCATCTTTCACTTCCGTAGCTTCATTTGCTGAAGGTTCTTCCTTTTTCTTTTCGTCCTCTTCTTTTTTGATGGGGCTTTTCTTTGGAAGTACGTTTATTTTCTTACCTTCAATGATGCCTTTATTTATAAGGAGATTTTTTAAAGACGGCGAAAGCTGTGCGCCGTTTTTTACCCATGAGCTGATGCGTTCCGCATCAACAGTCATTGCTTTGGTTTTAGGATTGTAAGTACCGACCAAATCAACAAATTTGCCGGCTTTCGGACCTGCTGTCTTTTCGGTTACCACCATACGGAACGCTGCGTCGCCCTTGCGACCAATGCGCTGAAATCGAATCATTAACATATATGCAAAGTACAATACCAGAGTGTACGCTTTCGGTCAATCATTTGTGCGGTCATGCCACTCTAATTAAACTGATTTCTATAAATAGATTAACATCATGCGTGTCGGTTTTACGCTATTGATATTGAATAAATACCGGGCGCGGTATGAGCTGGAGCACTTCTTTCGGAGTCATTAAATGGTCACTCGGTGGTTTTATGTCATTTTTATAAAAGAGCTTAAAGCCCGTAAATTGTATAGGCTCTTTATAAATGACGTCCTTGTACGTACGACGTTTACGAGACGGAGACCCCCAACCATCCATATCCATAACAACCTGCACTTCCGGAAGCGGTACTATTTTTTTATAATTTGTGACCATTGCTTCCGTAAAACGGTGCACCACTAAAAACTTCGGTGGCAAGTGATATGTACGAACGAGTTTCGCAAGATACTCTATTGCATAATTTATATCTTTTGCATCAACGGTACCTATTATTCTACCCGGTGGTGTTTTACTTTTTGACATTGAGAACTCCGGATCAATAGCAAGCTCCACATCCGGTTGCTTGAGATATTTTTTCAAAAGTGGTAACTCCTTTTCAAGAGTGCTGAGCCCGACCTGTACATCGAGTATCAAAACGCCGTGCACTTCGCGCGAGATTGAAAGTGCTTTTTCTATTTGAGAATCCGGCATGCGCGCCCGGTACATTCCATCTGAACCTGAACTTCCCTGCGCCGTAACGGCAATGTAATCAATCGCCGGAACAACCGAAGTGGTAGGATCTGCAATATTCCATGCCTTAACAGCTCGCTCAAGTTTTGCGAGCATCTCTTCTTTTGGATATTCTCCCAATACTCCCATATTTTTAGAATAAAAATTCCCGTAATAAGCTACGACTCGTTTAAATGGAAATATCGCACCGTACTTTGGATATACGGCACGGGGAGGCCATAATTGTGTATTTGTATTTTGTCTCGCAGACATAGCGGACGCTCGTGATTTTAAAGATGATGTTGAAGACGTGCTTGTGATAGAAGAAAAAACAGCTTGAAACGGAGCGTATGCGACTCCACGAGCAAGCGCTAGCATACGCGCGTTATATACTGTCTTGTTGAGTGTCGTTTTTTGTATTGGTGTGTGTGCATCAATTGTGCCGAACATATCTATTGAAGCAGTATTTGGTCCAAAAAAAGCTCCGTATACAAATGCGCATGCAATGACTACACTTAAAGTGTTTATAACTCGTGACTTATTCACATTTTTCTCGCTTTTGCTCTTGCGTAATTGGCGCTTATGACGAAGAGTTGCAGACACGGAAAATAATTTTTATTGTAAATAAAATACTTATAAAATAGTGTAGCATGCCGTGCTATTTGAACTTATAAACCGGGGTACACAAAAAACACCGACCGCGCGCAGGCAGTGCCTGCGCGCGGTCGGTGTTTTTTGTGTGTACGCTTAGCTTACAAATGTAAGAGCAATACCTTTTTTACCTGCGCGACCTGTGCGACCGATTCGGTGAATATAATCTTCTTGCGTCATCGGCATATCAAAATTAATG
>DRNP01000033.1 GCA_011322135.1 Candidatus Kaiserbacteria bacterium
ACAAAAGACGCTTCGTCAAAGCGTCTTGCCGATGTGTCTGCAGACCTTGCAAAGATTGAAGCACACACAACAAACGATGAAGAAAGCGGTCGTCGAATGCAGATTGTTCGTGATACGGAAATGGCATTTGAACGTGCTACGGAAGAACATACCGCGCTTGCACGCGAAATAGGTCGTGTTGACGGAACACTTGCTTCAGCGGAAGCTCGCTCTAGAGAAATGCATAAAGATTCTCGTATAGTCGTATCACGTGAAGACCTTTTGACACTTCGTGATGAAGTTTCAAAACAAGTGAATGATATAGGTGGAGACCCCGCATCTATTTCTGCCGCATTGACAGCGATACATAAAACAGTGCAGGCATTTGTAAATCATTTTGTGCAATCTGATAAAGATTCTAAACAATTCGAGCAGGCGAATGATGGCGATGAAGAAATACAGACACTTCTAAAAGAAAAAGTGGTACTTAGTGCGCGTGAAGCCGCGCTTGCGTCAGATATTGAAAAACTTCGTAATGCTTTACAGCGCGCGCGCGAAAACGTCGTAGCGCATGAAGAGGCAAATCGTGAAGAGCGCAGACATTTGCTTGAAAACGCGGAGACGAAAGCCAGAGAAGAAGCTACGGTGACGCGCGCGACGGCACGGCTTGCGGAGCTTGCCGTGCGTCGTGAGAATTGTGAACAAGACAAAGCGGAGCTATTGGCGATAGCCGGATCGGAAGCTGTTTCATATGATGCTATTACGGACGTATCCGATGAAGAAGTCGCTCGACAAGTATCACTTCATAAAGATATTGAACGACTAAAAATTCGTCTCGAGGAAGCCGGCGGTACCGGAGAAGATATTCGCAAAGAATATAAAGAAGCAACAGAGCGCGAGGAGTTTCTCGCCAGAGAGTTATCCGACCTTACAAAATCTGCAGACGGATTGCAGATGCTTATAAAAGATTTAGACAGTGAGCTCGCAAAACATTTTTCAGATGGTCTTGCGCGCGTAAATGCATCGTTTAACAATTCCTTTTCACTTATGTTTAACGGAGGCGGAGCAGAACTTATACTTGAAGATTCGCTTAAAATTAACGAGGACGAAGACACTGACGGTTTGTCGCGTTCGCAATCTCGTCCCGGTATCGATATTTCCGTTCATTTGCCGAAAAAACGATTGCAATCTCTCACACAACTTTCAGGTGGTGAGCGAGCCCTTACTTCAATAGCACTTATCTTTGCAATGAGTCAGGTAAACCCGCCACCATTTTTGATATTGGACGAGACAGACGCCGCACTAGACGAAGAAAACAGCCGTCGTTATGGCGACATGATAGAAAATCTTGCGAAACGTTCACAGCTTATCGTGATAACACACAACAGAGAGACAATGAGTCGTGCGAGTATTCTCTACGGTGTTACCATGGGCGCGGACGGCATTTCAAAATTGCTTTCTGTGAAGTTTGACGAAGCTGTCGCGGTTGCAAAATGAGTTTTTTATATATAAAACCACGCACGCAGTTCGCGTGCGTTACGTGCACTCTCACGTACGCGGATTGTGGTACGCTGTTTTAATTGATGAATATTTTTCATAATTTTATATGACGCAACAACAAGCACTCGATATTTTAAAGACGGGAGCAAATGTTTTCCTAACCGGTGAGCCGGGTAGTGGAAAAACATATACTGTAAATAAATACGTCGTATGGCTTCGCGAGCATGGTGTTGAGCCTGCAATTACGGCATCAACAGGAATAGCCGCAACGCATGTCAGAGGCATGACAATCCACTCGTGGAGCGGTATAGGAGTGAAGCAATGGTTATCCGAGGAAGATTTAGATGCTATTGCGCAAAAAGAACATGTCGCACGCAGGATTAAAAAAACATCAGTGCTTATCATTGACGAGATATCAATGCTTTCATCGGATACTCTGGCGATGGTTGATGCCGTGTGTCGTGAAGTTCGGCACGACGCGCATGTCTTTGGAGGCATACAAGTGGTACTTGTCGGAGATTTTTTTCAGCTCCCGCCAATTACACGTTCGTCGTGGCAAAATCACCAGACACAAGATTTACTTTTTGATAATGAAAATAACGAAAGTGTTTTTGCCTTTTCCGGTGATGTGTGGAAACGGCTTAACCCGCTAGTGTGTTACCTCACAGAGCAACACCGTCAGGAAGATAAAGCGTTTGAAGATATTTTATCTGCAATGCGCAGTGGTTCCGTTACAAGTAAACATGAAGCGTTACTTGAAAAAAGGAATGTAAAGCCGGAAGGTGGAACACCTGTATTATTTCCTCATAATAAAAATGTTGACCGTGTAAATGAAAATGAACTTTCAAAAATAGAAGGCACGACTCGGCATTTCGCCATGGAAAGAGTCGGACCAGACGTGCTTACAAACGCACTTGTGCGCGGGTGTCTTTCTCCCGAAACCCTTTCGCTTAAAGAAGGAGCAAGGGTAATGTTTACAAAAAATAATCCATTTGCGGGTTTTGTGAACGGTACTCTCGGTACTGTTGTCGGTTTTGAAAACGGTCAGCCTACGGTTGAAACATACAACAACGGCACGATAACTGTTGACCAAATGGAGTGGGCAATAGAAGAAAACGGCAAAGTGCGAGCAAAAATAATACAGTTACCGCTTCGATTGGCGTGGGCTATCACTGTACATAAAAGCCAAGGCATGTCGCTCGATGCGGCACATATTGATTTGTCTCACGCGTTTGAATATGGTCAAGGATATGTTGCTTTGTCGCGAGTACGTTCGCTAAACGGTCTTACAATTTCAGGTTTTAATAAACGTGCCCTCGAAGTGCATCCGGAAGTGCTGGAAAAAGACGAAGTGTTTCGAGAGCAGTCAGGCATGGCAATAGGTACTTTTGCAGAAATGCCGGAAAAAGAGCTTTCAGGTTTGCATGCGCGTTTTCTAAAAGCGGTCGGAGGAAGTGTCAAAGTACTTTCTGAAGACGAACAACATAATGCGAAAACAGCACGCGAGGACCCGACAAAAGCAACGCTCGTTCTTTTGCGAGAAGGAAAAAGTATTGAGGAAATAGCGAAAGCGAGAGACAGAAAGCCGGGTACCATAATTACTCATTTGGATAAATTGCGTGAGAGTGGGCATATATCGTTTAGCGATGTTTCGCATCTTGCTCGCGATATTGATACGGATATTGATACGGCATTTGGTGCTTTTAAGACACTGGGCACGGAAAAATTATCTCCGGTTTTTTCAAAACTCGGTGGGCGAGTTTCGTACGATACATTACATCTTGCACGTGTGCTTTTTTTGATTAAAAACGGTAAATAAATCATGTTTCATTTGCATTTCCTCCGAAATGCGAATTTTTTGAAATGAAAGAGACAGCGGGGCGGGCGCGGGCAGAATGC
>DRNP01000034.1 GCA_011322135.1 Candidatus Kaiserbacteria bacterium
GTAAAATTACGCATAATATTTTCTTATAAAATCTTCTTTGTATGTTTCAAATCTATCCTCAATAATAGCTTCTCTGGCTCCGTCAACAAGCGCAATGATAAAACCTAAATTATGCATTGAAGCTATTGTCTGACCCAGCATCTCGTTTGCTCTAAACAAATGCGAAACATATGCTCGAGTAAACGATTCCGTGCCTGGCACAGCGGTTTCAAAATCAAGTGGAGTAAAATCATTTTTATATTTGCTGTTTCTCAAATGTACCAGACCTCTTTTTGTGTAAATAGTACCGTGACGTCCCATGCGCGTTGCAGAAACACAGTCAAACAAATCCATGCCCTCCGAGATTCCTTCGAGCACATCTCTTGGTTCACCGATACCTAGAAAATGTCGTGGTTTTTCTTCCGGCAACTCCGCAACCGCGACTTGCAAAACTCCTTGCATATCTTCTTTACTGAACGACCCGCCGATTCCAAACCCGTCAAAATCCATACTCGCTATTTCACGCGCACTTTGCCTGCGTAAATCTTCAAAACGACCTCCCTGCACAATACCGAAAAGCGCCTGCTTTTTTCGCGCTTCAATGTTTTGTTTATGAGTATAAAGAGAGCGCTTGGCCCAACGGTGTGTGCGTTCCATAGCTTCTTTTTGATATTCTTTTTCTTTTGTCGGTGCGGTGCATTCGTCAAAAGCAAAGAAAATATCCGCTCCGAGAGCGTGCTGAATCTCTACAGAACGCTCCGGAGTAAACCTGTGCAAAGAGCCGTCCAGGTGCGATGTGAAAGTTACCCCTTCATCGTCAATAACCGCAAGCTGTCCATGCTGCGAAGCTACGCTTTCATCATAAATTGAAATATCTTGGTCACGAGGTGGTTCATCGCCATGTGCTATTTTAGTGATATTTTTTCCATAAGCTACGCCTAGCGAAAAGACTTGGAATCCACCCGAGTCGGTAACAGTAGGACCGCTCCACCCCATAAAAGCCCCAACTCCACCCGCATCTTTTACAATTCCTTCACCGGGCTGTAAATAAAGATGATACGTATTTGCCAACACCACTTGCGCTCCAAGATTTGGAAGAAGCTGTGGTAAAACACCTTTTATACTCGCTTTTGTTGCAACCGGAATAAACGCAGGCGTTTTTATAATGCCGTGATTTGTTGTAAGCACACCTGCGCGAGCGACACTGCGTGTCGCTCGCTTTTCTATATCAAAACGTATCGCGTTCATAAAGAGACGATACCAGCAAACCACACACAACGCACCTTTTCAAGAAAAACCGTTATCGGTTTACTTTCAAACAAACTTTATAGTTTCTTTATTATCAGTTTCAAACTCCCCTACGCTCCAACCCTTTCCTCTATCAGCTTACGTGTCATAGGACCAAACCACCCGGTAGGCGGGAGCCTGTTTTCTTTTTGATACCGCACAAGAGCGTGGTATGTCGCTTGTCCAAAATACATGGTTTCTTTCCCGGGTGAGCCATATCCTTTTGAAGATACTGCAACTCCGTGTGCGTTCAAGTATTCTTGCAGAAGTTTAACTTGAGTGCCGACGTCATTAACTTCTAGATTTGTAGTGAAAACAAAAGATACATTCTTATTTGGAGTTGTTGCACTATCAAGCGCTTCACGTACAGCTTTTACAACATTGTTATCAGCACCGAAAGATTTAAGAAGTGATAATATTGCTGAAACTTGTGTACTTGTTAGGTTTTGTTGTTTCGTTACATCTTTAACATGGGATGTTTTGTGTGTAGAAGATGCTGTTTTTTGATTTGTAAACTGAGTTCGTATATCGTTGCGAGGAACATTTACAACAATAGATATAGCTCCGCACGGAATGGAAAAATCACTTTCATTAGATGAAGTCTTATTACCGTTATTATCAACAGCTTCTATATTCCATTTATGTTTTTCATTGCATTTATAAGTACGTGGCAAA
>DRNP01000035.1 GCA_011322135.1 Candidatus Kaiserbacteria bacterium
ACAAGCCCGTACACATCAAAAAGTGAGTGAGGTTTAACCTCACTCACTCAAAATATAAGTTTAGAGTCTAATGTTTGTGTATTATTTTCCCTGCGAAAATGCTCTCTGCTAACATCTGCTATTTTGAACGGTGCATTCTTCGCCCATAAAACCTTTATTTTTAGAGGCTTTATGAACATTGATGATGTTATAATTCGTCTCAATGAAAAAAGAAGAGAATAATCTTGCATTTGTGGACGCTCAAAATCTGCATTTTGGTACTACCAAATGTTATACCTGTGCTGAAAAATTGGGCTTGGATGTAAAAAAGATGAAATTATCTGACTGTACTTGTAATAACGCATGGAAAGTAGATTTATTAAAATTCCGTGTTTATCTAAACGAGAAATATGGGGTTAAAAAAGCTTATTATTTTTTGGGCTGTATCAATGAAGATCTTTCTGGTTTGTATGACGAGATACAAGAAGCTGGGTTTATTCTAAAATTTAGAGAACATAACACTGTAATGCTTGGGAAGAAAAAAGGTAATGTAGATTCCGATATTATTTTTAATATAATGAAAAAACTTTACCAAAATGACGATTTCAACAAAATAATACTAGTATCAGGTGACGGAGATTACAAAATGCTAGTTGATTTTTTAATCACTGAAAATAAATTTGAGAAAATACTATTCCCAAATAGAAAATTTGCATCCTCTCTTTATAAAAAAATCACCGGGACTTACTATGATTACTTAGATAATCTTAGAAATAAAATAGGTAAAAAGAAAAGGGGCCCTTAGGTAATTAGCCGTTCGGGACCCTTTTCGTATTGATGATATTATTCTATCAATGTGAATAACTTTGTCAATACTATTATTTAAAGTACTGTTCAATAAAGTCGTATCTTAACTTTAATTACCATAAACTCTTTACCTTATGGGTTGTGGCATGTTCAACAGAAACAAGCCCGTACACATCAAAAAGTGAGTGAGGTTTAACCTCACTCACTCAAAATATAAGTTTAGAGTCTAATGTTTGTGTATTATTTTCCCTGCGAAAATGCTCTCTCCACCCATCTGGAATGGTCTATGTTTTGGTCATAAATTAAAACAAATCTTTTATCTTCTCCGAAGCATAATAGTATATATGTCTTCCCTGTCTCTTTTGAGTCAATAATCCTTTTTGTACTAGGTCTTTTAAGTCAACTGAGGCAGTCTTATTTGAAATATTGTTGATGTTTATGTGTGCCTTTAGATTTGTACGAGCGTCTTTATCACTATATAAATATTGCAGGAGTTGAATCTGTCGCACATTTAAGCTGTACTTTTCTTCTGCCTTGCTCTTCATTTTTACATTCTCTACTGATTGATTTTTTACATATTTTTGAAAATCATCAAGTGCCATTTTTATCTTTTTAAAATTATAGTCTATAAAATATGTGAGGTCATTGTCATCTTGTTCACTGTATATATATGCCATAGCATATTGTTGCGGAGATTTTTTAATTATCTTTGATATTGGTAAGTACATAAATGCCCAGTAACCATTTTTAATAAGATACCAATAGAATATCAAACGAGCTAGTCGCCCATTACCATCTGTAAACGGATGTAAATACCCAATCCAAAAATGCAACATAATTGCTTTTATTATAGGGTGTGTAAATCTCTCTGTTTCTATTTTATTGTTTGCAAAATCAACCAATACCATAAGTTGTTCTTTTACAAACACTGTATTTGGACCATTGTGATAAATATCTCCTGTACGCTTATCTGTAACGCAAATCTTTTCACCTTCTCTACGCAGATGAGGAACTTCCCCCTGGTCATCAAGAGTATCTTCTGTTATAAGAGCGTGTAACTCGGACAATAAATCAACAGACATTTCTTCATTTTGATAATGATCTTCGATAGCACGTAGTGAATTATAGTTATTAAGAATCATTTGTTCAGAGTGATTTGATGGCTTCCTCCCTTCCTTAAGCATTTTTTTTGCAGTGACACGGCTTGTACTAGCACCCTCGAGTTGAGAAGATGCAATTGCTTCTTCAATAACCCCTCTACTGATTAGAGTTTGTCCTATTTGTTTCTCTTTCGCCTTATCTATAAATAATCCACCACCAGTGTTGAAGTCCAATTTATGTTCAAATTCTTCAAAGTAATCTAATTTGACCCAAGAAAATGAATTATTCTGTTCATCTTTTATTTCTGTTTTAATTGACTTACCTCGCCTAAACATCTTTATAAACCTCCATAAGGTTTCTTTTGAAATATTTTCTGGTGATGGTTCTTGTAGTCTTACTTTGTCCCAGTAGATATATTTTTTTTCTGAAACCCTCTTAAAAAAATCAAGTACTTTATTCTGACTTTCAGTAGAGAAGAGTAGAGACATCTCTTCTTCCTTTATCTCTGCCATGTCTGGTTTATCTAGTTTAAACATAGTTTTATTTTATAGGTGTAATTACACCTAAACTACACCTAAACTACACCTATTGCAAGGAAGTTACCCATATAAGTGTAATTACACCTATTATTATTTAATTGCTTTTCTATATTCCTAAGTGAGAACAAGAACCCCAAACCAATAGCACTACACCACACAGAGCGCCCGCGAGCGCTCTGTGTGGTGTAAATAAATAACTTATACTGAGAAACCCTTGCTACAGAAAAGAAACGCGCGCGCCTAAAGGCGCGCGCGTTTCTTTTACTATCCATCATCCCAAAACTCGTTCTTTTGAATTTTTATCAAGAAGACTTGCGAGATAGAAATGCCCATACTCCCCCTATCACAACAGCCACAGCACCGATAATCCACCACAGCAGATTTGTACCACCGCTTGATGCTCCCGTCTCTGCCGCCGCCGGCTGAGCAGGCACCTCTGCTTGCGTGTTTGTTGCATCGCTGTTCGTGGTCGTTGCAGAAGTCGTCGCTACATTATCATCTATATTGACTGCCGTAGTTTTTACAACAGCTTTCTTTACAGTCTTTGTAACGTGCTTTTTTGTAACCGGTTTCTTGTATACCGGAGTTTTTACCATTACTGCCGTTACACCCTGCGTACCGGAAAGCGTGTTCTTGCTGTTTTCATCCAATGTCATCGACTTTGTCGTTACGCTAACATACGCAGTACCTGCTTTTTTCGCTTTGAATGTTACCGTTCCGAAAATAGTCGGCGAAGTGATGCCTCCCGGATAACCAGCTGTTTTCACAATCAATCCTTTCGTATTGTCTGTTACATCATACCCGGTCGCGGAAATCGCGAGCCATTTTGGTGCGAATTTGAAACCTGTAACCTGCACCAATGCAGGATTAAAGGATAAGTTCGTTCGTACAGTATAAAGGTGCCCACTGTCCGGATTTGCCGTTACACTCACTGTAAACACCTTCCCCGGTGTTACAGATATGCTTGTAGGCGAAAGAGTTACAGTAGAAGCAAATGTCGCTGTCGGAAAGACAAAAGCAAGCGCAATAACAAAAGTTAAAAGAATACGATTCATAAATTAAGATGTCCAATGAATAATAAGAATGTTAAAGTCAAGAATATCAACTTTTCCATTATTGTCAAGGTCTGCTGTGAGGTTTGAACCGGTCATCCCCCACTGCACTAGAAGCGCGTTGAAGTCCAGAATATCAACTTTTCCATCACCATTGATGTCGCCGATAAGCGGATTTGTCGTAGCAGGCGGTGTGACGCTACCGCCTCCGCCTCCGCCCGAAGACGGTGCCGGTGTACTACTTGTATTGATTACATAAGTAAAAGATGCAATCGGTGAAGCGTGCGAACCGTAACATGCTATCGCCCGAATGAGACCTGAACCTGTCATCTGAATCGGGGTAGATGAATCATACACGGAACCTGTAGAGCACGTGAGTGCGTCATTCAAATCTGTCGTGTTTAGGAAGTAATGAATTGAACTAGCTCCACTTGCCGACAGCTTTACGCTCTGAGCGCTATCATACGTTCCGGCAACAGGCAAAGCCGTCGGAGAAACTACGAGCACTCCGGAAATCCCTGTTTGCACACCTGTGCTAAGCGTTCCTGTGAAGGTAGATGCCGCCATCGCTGGCATGGCAACCGAAAACAACACAAGAGAAATGGATGCGATTATAATTTGTTTTGTCATAAGCACTTATATGGTTGTTGTTGGTGCTGTCGTTTCAATACCGTAACTCGTTGAATATGAACCCCCTGTCGTGCCGGTTGGGATTTTCATCTCTACTGTAATGTCCACTTGTCGTCCCGGTTTTTTAGGTGTGATATCACCAGTTAGCGCCATATTTGCACTAGGAACGTTTGAACCATTAACAGTAATCGCCGTTGTGGAAGCGTTTGCGTTACTAGACTGTGCTGAGTAGAAGCGCAAGTTACTCGCCACTGGAATCGTACTACCATCGTTACCGAGGAAGTCACCAAACTTCATACTAAGATTCGTTTCATTCGTCGGAACCGTAACATGGAAAATCCACTGCCAACCCTCTGCAAAACCGCCTCCTGTCGTTGCATAAGTTTTAATTGCAGTAATTCCTGTTACACCATATGTCGCCGTACTATCATCAACCACAGTTGTGAATGTTCCATCAACAGAAGTTGCTATATACCCTGCTAAGTTAGCCGACTTCACGATGAAGTGATACGTCGTGTTCGGCATAAGCCCTGTAAGTACTACTTTGTGTACTAACGCAGTGCTTGATGCTTCTGTTGTTCCATATGCCGAGGTAAGTCCGTAGTCGACTTCAGACGTTGCGCTTTCGTTAGTCGTCCACGAAACTGTCGCTGTACTGGTTCCGATATCAAGAGTCTGAATGTTCAGAAGTTCGGGTGGCGTTGTGTTTACAGTAGTAGTGGTAAACGAAGCGTTTGCCGAAGCAACCATATCGTTGCCAACCGTGTCTTCACAACGCACATAATAGGTGTATGGCGTATTTGACGTGAGACCAGTAAGGTTTTCTGTATGCGTTGTACCTCCTGTCGTACCGAATGCATTAGTCATATTAGCGTACGATGAATCAACCGTAGCGTAGTGACACGTTGCATCCTCGTTAGTTGTTACATTAAGCGTAGCAGATGTTAATGCGACATTGCTCACACTGAAGTTCGTAACCACTGGCGGTGTTGTGTCAACAGGTGCGCCAGCTGTGAAAGTAATTGAACCGGTACCAAACGCAGATGTTTTGTTTTGGTCCACTGCTCGAACGCCTGCAGTACCAGCGACATTACTGGTAATAGTTGTTGCTGTGGTTCCATTTGCACCCATCGTAAGATTAAGATCATTCAATGTAGCGGTGCCAGATACAACACTTAGAGATACGGGGGTCGTAGTGTCGTTCACCACTGTATAACCCTCTGCGTCTTTTGCCGTAACTGTAAGAGTTGAATCGTTATTTACTGTCTGTGAACTAGGATCAAAACTCAAACCAAATGATGCAATTGGATTACTGGATACGAGAGAACACGACCATTCGCTAGAACTTTCGTCATATACTGGCATATCTGCGCAGAACGGATTGAACTTTACATAACTGGTCATTCCATCATTAACTGATGGCCATACTGCTACTCCTGAACCATTTGGATTTGAAGTCGCGCTATACGGACCGGTCGCGTCTCCCCACCAGTTGTTTGTGGCATCAAGCACACCTGCTGAAGTAGCTGCTAGGTCTGGGTGAATAGCCACACCAAGCGGTGTATTACTCATTTTATTTCCAGATATAGTTATAGTTGAAATACTTGGATTATCCTGAGCAAAGATTGCGATACCGTCTGTTCCACCCTTATGATCAATCAAACCACTTATAGTATTCCCAGTAACAACTGCATTCGGAGTATCGCCTTCAAGTCCGATACCGTGAGCCCAGAGTCCTTCAAGGTCGCCTATTGTGTTGTCTTTGATTTCCGCACCTGGAGTTTGTCCGCCACTACCTGTGCTGTGGTTGATAAGTATACCGTATGCGCCATATCCACCACTTCCCCAAGGACTTGTGTCAGCATCAATATCAGAAATTACATTACCTTGAATTAAAAGATTTGTTATATCCTTAGTTCCAGTGCTCCAACCTATTGATATTCCTGAGGCGCTTGTACCAGAAGGTCTGCTGACGTATTTACCCGAAGTAATGTCATTTATCTTGTTGTTTGTGATAGAAACAGTATCAACCGCTTTCGCACTAGAAATTACTTCAATTCCTCTACCGACAATATCGTCGTTAGTATTTCCAATATTGGTGATAATGTTATTTTTAATGTCCAAATTGCTGTAATCTGAAGAATAGATTCCCGTTCCATCCGTGGCACCATTTTGAATATCAAATCCATCAATTTTTACACCATCACTTGCGACTGTTACGACACTTCCAGTGTTTGGACTCACTATAAATGCTTCACCTGTACGAGTACCAGTATTTGGATCAATTCCATAGTTTGGACCCTTGATTGTTAGTGCTTGGTTTACTGTTACGCTTTCTGGATATGTTCCTGCCGCTACATCAATTGTAGCAATTCCCGAAACCCATGCGTCTATGGCTCCTTGAATAGTTGCAAAGTCTGGGGTTCCGCTTTTAGCAACGGTAAGTACTCTGTTGGTGTCTACAACAAAATTAACAGAGTCTGTTGTAGAATTTCCAGCCTTATCGGTCGCTTTAAGTGTTACTGTTTGTCGTCCATCTCCAAGTGTCAACGTATCTGGAGATGTACACGGAATGTTCGAGTAACTTCCGCCATCTACTTCATACGCGCAAGTATCAAGATTTGTATCACTTGTGGCGAAGGTAAATTGAATGTTCCCGTTTGTGTTGTGTACAACCAAACCAGTTGTTGGTGCCGAAATACTCATAGATGGATCTGCCATGTCTACGGTCATCGTTGGGTGTGAAGAAAGTGTCGTAAGTGAAGACAAATCAATTGAAGCAGTATTACCGGCTTCATCAATCAATTTAACCCCCAGCTTATACGCTCCGTCTATGGCAAAATCATTCGTACCGCTTTTCGTTCCATCCCACGACTTGGTGGAGTCAGTCATAAAGGATCCGATATCCGTAAAATTCTTGATATCGTTTGAGCCATCACAAGTTGTAGCACTCACAGGACACACATATATTTCAGTGAATTTTACTAGCTCACTCGCATTAATTTTTATATCTATACTTGAATTGTTTGAATTGTTCGGATTAAAGTACACATTGGTAGAATTTCCGTTCAAGGTATATGACGTAATTGTTGGCGCGGTGTTATCTACCACAATCGTATTATTCGTCGCCGATGCGTTCGTATTTCCAGCCATATCTTCAGCGGCAATAGTAATGGAGGCATTTCCATCTCCGCCGTTTGTTACTGTCCAATTATAAGTCCAAACAAGAGGATTGGCAGATGTTGGCGTCATCGCTGTAGAAGAAACATCACCTGTTCCTGGCACTGCAATAGAAATTGTTGGAGTTACTGCAGGTTCAAGTAGTTCATCAAATGTAGCTGTTACCGTTACTACATCTCCGTTCTTAACTGGACCGCTATTTAAATAAGTTATAGCTACTGTCGGCTTTGTAACATCACCAGTTATTCCGTGAAGGCCGATAATTTGAGTTGTTGGAAGAGGATTTCCTGCAATATCCGTAATAGCTTCGACTGCCGGAGTTGCAGTAACTGCATCTCCATTTTTCAAATGAGTGTGTGCTTCATCAAGTGTAATAGTAAGTGTGCGTGCAGTTGAATCATACGCGTAAGTAGCACCAGTAAGGTTTACCGCGGCTCCCTCCGGACTTTTAATAGATGAAATTTCATTTGCTGACCATATTCCGTCTGCAGGTTTTACCGCTTCATCAAATGAAATTGCGATAGTATCATTTGCAGCAGTTGCACCACTTCCTTGAATTGTTGTACCAACGACATTGGAGATTGATGGGGCTGTGTTGTCTGTGTTGAGTCTACCTACTTGTTTGTATCCTGTATTTCCTGCATTGTCCGTTGCTTTCACACAGAGGTAGTCAGTATGGTTACCCCTAATGTCAAAATCTACTCCTGAATCAAATGTTCCCGCATCACCACTTGTATAGTCTGCAGAGGAACAACTGCTATCAGTAGTACTAAAACCATACGCTGTTGAAGCCAGGCCACTTATTGACGCATCAACCGTAACATTTATTGTATCTGTTTTTACCGGTCCGGAGTCGGTTCCTTTATTTACTGTGAAAGCGGGTGGCGTGTTGTCTACTATGAAGTAATTATCCGAATGGTCTGTATCTTGTTGAACATTATCGGCGTTCAAATGCTCAAGACCGATCAAAAAATCTGTTCGGTCCCCAATACTAGGGTCACTGGTAAAGTCATTGGTATTCCAGGTATAACTGCCATCAAGACAAGTTAATCCTATAGCAATTGTTTTTGTAGATGGTGGAAGTGCTACAGGAGGTGTAACAGCAGTTCCTGCATATGCCAAAACAAGATTAATAGTGTCTCCCAATACACAGTTGGTAGTGTCCCAAGTTATTGGTTGTTCCCCACTTAGATTTTCTCCACCATTAGGTGAGATCAGCATTCCTGTATGCGATGGCGCGGTATTCTCAGCAAACGCTTGATTAGCAAAAACACCGCCGGTTATGACCGTGATAATAGATAGAGCGATAACAAAAATCGCTTTGCGCGAAACGCGCCTGTATAAACTTTTCATAATATTGTGATGTCAAATTACCCGTAAAGACCACGTCGCCCCTGTGCTTTGTGGTAGCTTCATTGTCTCGCAGTGTCTAGATACCGTCAATTCTAGTATATATTTAAATATGTGGTATAAAAATCACTTTTTATTTGTCGTTTAGTCTTTCTTATTCCAAAAAGCATGCCGACTTATGGTTGCCCTAAAAAGCTCGTATTCTGTTTCCGTTTCTGCCGAAAAAAATTTTTCTAACAGGAAGCTGGCAAATATGACACCAAAAGAAATCCCCGTGCTGAACAATTTTAGAGATTACTATATATAAGGAATGCTCTCTATTATCTTTAGTGAGCGGGGTCAGATTGTTTTTCGTCTAAAAGTTCGTCTAAAATTTATTTAGTTCGTCTAAAATTTATTTAGACAAACTCCACTTTCTGTCATTAGAAACAGCTATTATTCCTTCTATTTTAAGTTTTTGTAATAAATTTTTAACCTTATTTTTCTTTTGGTCTTCGTCTAAAATATCTGGGAGTTTGTCTAAAATCATATCCTCTAAATCAACCCTTTTTGCTTTACCAAATTTTCTAATGTAATCTACAATCATCTTTTGTGCGTAACTATCTTCAATTCCTTTTAATTTCATATAATCACTCTGTTCTTTAGTTTTCTTTGCTACAACAGATGAGATAAATAGATTTGGGCTTTTCCCTTCAATTAAGCCTCTGGATCTTAATTCTTTATTTTCTTTTTTAGTTATTTCTTTTCCTTTCTGTACTTTATCCAAAGCCATTATAATCTTGAGGTCCAAATTTGGTATTTGTGCTAACTTTCTTGCATATTTAATATCAAGAACCTTGCCAATAATTTCTAGTTCAACTTTATTATTTGCCAAATCATATTCCGGTAGAGGGAAAAATCTTTTTTTCTGAGAAAGAAACATTTTTCTAATACCGCTGCCAATCGTATCAATCATATTCACTTTTACCATCGCATCCGCTAAAAATTTATTCCTATAATGCTCAGAGGGGGAGTTAGAATCAATAACATTTTCAATTGAACCAGGTATAAACACACCGAGATTAGAAAATACGAGACTGTCATCTTCATTTTCAATAATATTTATTCTGCCAGCCATTTCATAATCTTGATGAGCGATAGCATTATTTAATGCTTCTCTTATTGTTACAGGGTCATACCTATCAATTTCATCTGGAAAAAGTGTGCCGTCAGAGATGTATCTATATCTCAAATTTCTAATCTTTTTGTATATCTCTGTCACCGATAATATAAGCGGGCATGTAAAATGCTCATAATCTTTTTCTATTCCTTCACTATCTTTTAATATCCACGATATCTCTGATGTACTGGGATTGATAAAATATTCTGCCTCTGGTTTTCCAAGCAATATAATAGCAGTTCTTGTTATCTGCCCTTTTATTGTAAAACCAGCTTTATTAAGAAAAACTTCAGTGCTCCAATTTTGTATTTCTTTTTTTGATATTTTGGGGTGTTTTATTGCAAATCCTTGTTTGGCTTTTTTAATTGCTCTCAAATCTAAGTCTTCAATACTTGCATCCGAGCAAATACCAATACTCCAATCCTTAATTGCTTTTTGATTCCGTATTCGATCAATTTTTTCAATACTTAATGACGTGAGAGCCTCTCCCTCTCTAGCATAATAATGCCCCTTAAACCCAATTGGTATACCATGTGGTGCCGGTGGGATTTCAAATAAAACAACTCTCTTGTTTTCTTCTGGCTCTGCCTCATAAATCTCTATAAAAGAAATGTTGGTGGTTGTCTGTTGTGCAATCTCTGATTTTAGGCTATCCAAACCAACTCTATTTTCTCTGTATTTTGTACCAACAACATTTTTATTATCTTCGACACCAAGGATAAGCCAAGCCGAGTTTTTAGACTTAAGATTTGCTTCATTACTCAACGCACTAAAATACTTGCCAAGTTTTTTAAAATCAAAACCTTCGTTAGCTTCTTTCCACTCTGCTACCTCTGTCTCACCAGGCAGGCTCATCAATTCATTAAATTTTTCTAGTATCTGCTCTTTGTTCATAATTATTTTTTATCCTCAGAAGATTTTACTTGTTTCTCTCCATATTCTTTATTCTGATTTTTTCTCATATCTTGTAAAATTGTTTGATGTTGTTCTTGAAAAGAATCAGATCGAGTAATTTCATTTAACAAAATTGTCGAATGCACTAAAGCCAAGCCTGTATTTTCAGTTGATATATTTTTTATTCTTCCTGTTTGTTGACTAATGGCAACATCCTCATAAGGAACATAGGCTCCGATGATACCTGCTAATTTAACTTGCATAGGTGCGCCAATCTGAACACTACCATTATCATCAATTTTAATCGAAGTCGGTAGCAAGAAAACTGGGCTACCGCTATTACCAGGAAAGGCAAAGCCGTCCATATAAAATGTTTTTTCGGGGTTAATTCTTGATACAACGCCTTTCCTAACTACAGAATTGATTTGTTTATCTAGATCATTTATTCCTGGCTGATATGAACCAAAAAATAATTCTGTTAACTCTGATATTTCTTTTTCATTATCAATAAATAGCTCTTTCGGAACAAATTTTACCCTATCTTCATCCGACATAATAAATGGCAACATGGCAATGTCTACCGAACTATTTTGATGCACTTTCCAAGACAACCCCTTCTGTAAAATCTCAGCAATTGGTCTATAGTTTATACCAAAGTTTTTTGAATTTCTGAATATAAACATATTTTTAAAATCCTTTTCTACAACATGTTTTGCTGTGACAACATAAAATATATTATCAACCTGAATTAAAAAACCTGTTCCAGTATATACGGGATTATTATCTTTTAAAAATCCCAAAAATATTATACTTTCTTTTATTTGCGTTATTAATTTCATAATCTAATTATTTATTTAACTCCATCGGGCAAATCATTGATTCAATAAAATCAATTTCTTTTTTTGTTAATTTATTATTTTTTTGGGCTGTCGTCATACTTAGTTATAATTAACTATATTGCTTCACTGCTACCCCTTGATATCTCCACGGGATTGCGCATATTTTCTAACAAAACGAGAGGCTCGGATTACTCCGATTGCCTCTCGTTTTTGTAATTCTTCTTTTGAACAAGGTCGTTTATTCACTTTTCTAAGTATAAACTACTTCACCTCTTTAGCTAATTCTCCAAATTCCCTTTTATCAAGCATACTTCCTTCAAGAGCGCTTGAATAATAAGCATGCTCAACATCCCATTCTTTTTCAAGGAGGGCTTTACTTTTTGGATCTAATTTCGAAAGATATACTTGGGCGCGTCTTGCGTTAACGAGTACACTATTCATTTTTTCACTAAGTTTTAGGTTTTTCATATTTTGTTTGTTGTTTACAACAATAACAGCCCTACTTGCCTTATTAATCGCCACTGTACACCTAAACCGACAAAGATTCTATACAAATAGACAATTTTTCAAAAGAGTAAAATTGGCTCATAAATTTATGAGTAGCAGACTCCTCCACAAGCACAATCCTCCGTATCATTTTTCAGTGGATTACATAATTTTGTTTCAAAACGTGCCTCCTGTCAGGGCATTATGATTGGTTAACCCCTGCATCACTTAATGTTAGAAACATGTTACCGGGTTATTTGGTCTTGTACCTTTAATCTTTCTTATTCCAAAGAGTATGCCGGCTTATGGTTGTCATAAAAAGCTCGTATTCGGTCGAGAAAAATCTTCTGGAAATATGATAAATAGCGTATGTTATGAAAAATGCTGCGGCGACGTCTATTGAATAATGTACGTGTCCAAGGAGGACTGCAATCCCAAGCACAAACGTCATAAATATAAAGCTGAAGCGCAGTCGCATGTCTTTCCAGAAAAGTAGCGCCATCAAAAAAGGTGCGGAGACATGTCCCGAGAAAAACTCATCTCCTCCGCCGAACATGGCAAGAGCAAGTCGGCTTTGAAAGTTGATTTCCGTATGAAGCGGATATAGTCCCAGGTGTGTGAGCGACATGAAAAATGCGCGTATAAAAAATAACAAGCCGAGACTATAGAAAATAAAAGGCGCTCGCTTCGGGTGGAGAAAAATGAGCACGGCTATAGCCACGGCAACGGCAAGCGCTCCATACACTATCCATCCGTCGGTATTATATACCGGTGTGTTTGAAAGGATAATGTCGGTTACAGGGTTGCTCGCAATACGCGAAGCGTAAGCACTCACAAACTGTGTGGTGGCGATGCTCGCAAGGAAAAACCCCACCGAGACTATTGTCGTATAGTAAAAATATTGCTCGGAAACCAGTTCACTATACCTGCCAGCAACGTATTTTATTATATTCATGCCGGTGAAAGAGGGCTTTTCACAGCCTGTTGTGCAAAGTGCACTTCTATATTTACGGTGTTTACGAGTTCTTTACCTCCTGTTTTTTCCGGTTCCAGGCTAATCACTTCATAGCGATATTGTCCCTCGCTTGTAACGGGAAATCCGTTTAGTTGCGCTCGGAAGCGTGCATTTTTATTTCCTTCCGCGAGTTTTATTTCCGCTTCGTTTTCATGAAGTATTTTTCCATGCGAGTCACGCAAGAGTATTTTAAACTTTAAAGACATGGGCTTCGATGCATCTTCGCGAGACCAAACACTCATGAGTGTGTGGTTTACAGGAACAACAGCCTGATCCGGCATTGTGCCAGAAACTTGCACTGTGAGTTCTTCCAGTATGTCAAAAAGCGAGAGTGTGTTGTTGTCGCGGTCAATGGAGGAAGATATTGATACGAGCGTCCAAATATTTTTCAATGTTTCTTTTTGTGTCATGTTTTATGTGAGATTTATAATAATACAAATGATTTTGCAAGTCTAGCCACCTACGAGTAGCCTGAAAACAAAAATCCCCAGCTCATAAAAAGGACCTGACAATATGGTGACAAAAATAAAAAGCGTTGCCAAAAGTCCTATTGGTCCAAAAGAGCGCACGCGTTGCTCAAATGCTCGTACACTTGTGGCATATCGATATGGCAAAGCTCCTGCAATCACTCCGTATCCGTCAAAAGGCGGAATAGGGAGCAGGTTGAAAAGCCCGAGAAAAATATTCACGTATACTACCAGCTTAGCAAAAGAGGTGGCGGCGACCGGCAGCGCCATCGCAATAGTGAGACGCGCGATGATTGCAAACAAAACGGCGATTAAGATATTTGAAAGAGGTCCCGCCACAGCAACGAGCATTTCACCCCAGCGTTGATTTTTTAGATTGTACGGATTATAAGGCACCGGCTTTGCCCAACCAAACAAAAAGCCCGACTGCGATATAATAAGGAAGAGCGGAATGAGCACCGAGCCGATTATATCAATATGAGGCCATGGATTGAGCGTTAGTCGCCCTGCAAGTCGAGCTGTCGGGTCACCGAGTGCATTTGCCGCATAGCCATGCGCCACCTCATGTACAATAACAGAGAGTATTAAAATGATAATCGCAAAAACCGACGCGCTAAATGTAAGTTGCATAATGTAGTATATACATGGTAACATGCGATTTACATATGGCACGAGTTTGTGATATTACAGGAAAGAGTTCTCAGGTGGGCGGACGGTACAGCAACCGCACGCGTGCTACGCAGTTTAACCCCACAGGTAAAACGCGTCGTCAACCGAACCTGCAAAAGCGACGCATCTTTGTGCCGGAGCTTGATAAGACCGTAATAGTAAACGCCTCTACAAAAGCTCTGCGCAATATCAAAAAGAACGGGGCTTACATAACCCTGAAAAAAGCGGGTCTGGTGTAGTTTTACGGTAATCAAAAAGGCGAAGCGGAGCTAAAGCTCCGCTTCGCCTTTTTTTGTAAAGCATATCTTCACGAACGTGGGCGCGAGCGAAGCGAGCGCTTTATATATACACATTACACATGCCCGATTGCTCACATGCACCGCGTATAAAATACAAAAAACTCGCGCACTTTTTATATGTGCACATGTTTTAAATATCTAGACAAAAATTATTGTGTATTTAATACTCGCACATGTATTCCGTCACTTACGAAAGTAATCGTGCTTGATGCTGTCGTAAAGACGCGCGCGCCTTCGGCGCGCGCGTCTTTAACAGTCCCGACATCCGGATACCCGTACGAATTTTCTCCCGCCGAAATCACAACGAACTGCGGATGCACCGCCTGCAACCATTTTTTATCAAGTGATTTTTCCGCACCAAAATGCCCTATTGAAAGAACATTGCTCGCAAGTGTCGTACTTGCATCAAGTTTTGTAAGCCACCTCTGCACTCCGACGGGAGCATCGCTAGGCAAAAGAAAAGAAGTGTCTCCATACGTGATGCGCAACACAAGCGAACCTGTATCTGCGTTTGTTCCGGAAACATCTCTATCCGGAAAAAGCACATCTATCTGTGTACCTTTCGGAAACAAAATACGTGTTCCGCGAGAAGCTTCAAAATGAACCATGTATTTAATTTTTCCGGCAATGCGTGCAACCAAACGAGAGCCGACGCTTTTGTTTGGCATGCCTGCCGTAACAAGCGCTCCCACTTGATACCTATCAAGCACTTCATATATTCCTCCCGAATTACTTGCCTCCGTATTCGTTTCTATAATCATTGATATTGTGCGTTGTAATGGTCCGAGCTCTTTTGCAAGTGCTCGAAGTGTTTCTGAATCTTTTCCGCCGTCAATGAGAATACTTGCACCGGAAGGAGTGTGCACAAAAATAGCGCGACCTTCTCCGGCTCGTAAAAATGAAACTCTGAGTGTTCCGTCTCCGGACGAAGACAATGCACTGATTATAAAAAATATGGTAACTAGTGAGATGCCTACTCCAAAATATGCAATATATCGCTTTTGTTTCATAATTTGCCTTAACTGCAATTATACTGTATAATTTTTATCAGGCTAGTTCAAAAGACAGAAACAAAACATTCATTCGCACGCACATTTTAAATTAAAGGAGGATTGCATGAATACACAAAATTGTCCGGCATCAAAAATGTCGGACGCAGATTGCTGGGGCGAAATTTTTTCTCTGTATGAAACGCATGCCATTGGGGAAAAAACAATGACCATGCTTGAAAATAACGTGGGTTCTCCGCAGTCGAAACTGCGAGTCCTTCGAAAAGTTATCTCCTCGATTGAAAGAGGTGGTATGGATAATTAAAAAAACAAACTCGCGCACAGCGCCGTCAACTTTCGTTGACGGCGCTTTTTAATAAAACTTCGCGAATGTGTTTATTCGCTTATTTAAATAAAGACTAATTATCGCGATTTTCCTTATTGTGCTCTGTAATAACTTCACGCACGTTTTCATCGGAGTCCGCACGCATTACTTCACCGGTTGGAGAGACTATCGGAACACTCATGCTTCGAAGTCCTTTACGCGCACTAATCATATCTTTTACAGGAAGTTGCTCAACGTCTATTGTGGTACCTTTTTCATGCATTTGTGAAATGTATGTTTCTGCAGCTTCTGTAAGCTCTTTGTCGGAAAGAGCTTCTTCTCCGATATTATCTTGGCGCATTTTTTCTATCACGCCATGCATGAGCACTGCGTTTTCATTTACATTATCAATATCTCCGGACATTGTGCGCGGAGCAGAGTTTGATGGTATCCCTTCAGTCATAATCAATTCATTAATTTATATACTACATTTCTATTATAGACCCTAATTATTAAAGACTGCAATATGTACGTGAGTTTTTGCATATACACTATATATAGTGTGTGGAACTTTTTTATATATAAAATGCAGAACACGCGCGTTCTGCATTTTTACCCAAACACTTCCAATTTCTACTTATAGAGCGCGATTCATACGCGCAAATCATCAATCGGCATTATTATTTCATTTACAATATTTGCGGTGGCAAAAGTGCGAGCGTCTTTTTCCGTAAAACAAGTCTCCATACTAAAAAAGCGAGGACGCCGTATGAACCGACGACCCACCGAAAAGAAAAAACCGGCACTGCAAATGCTGAAAAAGGAAGCGTTGCAGAATAGTGCACAATCCAGATAATGTACTTCAACAAAATGTACGCGGGCAATCCGACTACCGGAGCAAACGTATGTGAAAAAAGTGCAACGACGCCTGCGACCGCCGAGGTTGCCATTGCCAAAGGCACGAGAGGAAGCACAAGTACATTTGCAGGAAGAGCCACAATCGAAAAGAGTCCGTTTACGTAAAGCAAAAGCGGTAGCACTGCGAGCTGTGCTGAAATAGTCGATGCAATTGTTTCTCGTAAAAATTCACTTTTAACAAAAAGCAGTTTGGGCACAATAAGTGGCACGCCAAAAATTAAACCGACTGTCGCCACTACGGACAAATCAAAACCGAAACTAAAAGCCAACAGTAGTGGGTTCCATAAAAGCATCACGAACACAGTAACCGCCAGCGCTCTCGTTACTTCATATGTCCGACCTGTTGCGAGTGCGGAAAGAGCAATCCACGCCATGATGCCCGCACGAATACTTGAAGCTCCGGCTCCGGCAGAAATAACGAAAGCTCCGATAACAAGTCCGGCAATTCCGGTCGCCCATTTTCTTTTCAAAAAAGCGAGTGCGAAAAGTACCGCCTCTGCAACAAT
Organism: Candidatus Kaiserbacteria bacterium; assembly: GCA_011322135.1. Lineage (GTDB taxonomy): Bacteria > Patescibacteriota > Minisyncoccia > Phycocordibacterales > Phycocordibacteraceae > C7867-001. The sequence continues at coordinate 17,205 of DRNP01000035.1, forward strand.
CATCACGTTGTATCCGGAAAGCACGACGACATGAATAAGACCCGACCGAACAAAATCGCTAAGCAGATTTTTTCCCAACCCTTGTGTGCCTCCTGCGACAATTCCACCGGCAAGCGAAGCTTCCGGTTCCGGAAGCGCCTCTGTAAGCGCACGAAGAAAAATATTCTTTACACTGATAAGCACTCCGTACGTTCTGTCCAACATGCCGGAAGCCGGAGCAGTTTCTACAAGTGTGGCGTGTGGCATTATTGCGAATACATGTTCGACCGCCAGGTATCTATCATATCGAAAAGTTCGACCGTATTCCGTATCAAATGATTTCGGAGTTTCTATTTTCCCACGTAAGCGAACGCGCTCGCCATACGAAATATCCGTAGCGAGAGAAACAACAGCAAGCACTCGCGTGGTCTCATTTCCGTGCGACACTTTCACAATGACGCGCTGACTCGTATCACGCACACTCGGAGCTCCCGCAATAGTTCCATCGAGTGTTACATCTGTTCCAAGCATTTTTGAAAATGTTCCGGGAAGTGAAAGCGGTGTAAAAGAAACTCTGACAACTCCGATAAACACCGACAAAAATACAACTGCAAAAAATAAATACGCCCTCCTGCGAGGACGTACAAAAAACCATGCTCCGAAAAATATAAACGTGGCGACAAAAACAAAACCCGACACTTCCCACGGGAGTACATAAAATGACCGTACAAAAACACCGAGAGTAAATCCGGCGAGTGATAAAAAAATACCGCGCCCCATCATGAGCTTTTACTCTCCTCTATCCATCGCTTCATTTGCAAGCAAGTCCGCGTCTTTATTTTGTGCACGAGGAATATGCGTAAAAGAAACTTCTTCAAACATGGCGACAAGTTTTTTAAGATTTGCTTTTTGTAATTGCAAAACCGGATGCTTCACTCGATATACTCCCTGCATTTGTTTAACAACCAATTCACTGTCCATTTTTACGAGCACTTTTGTTTGCATGAGTTTGTTTTCAGGTACGAGTTTTGCTAGCTCTTTTAGCGCAAGAATAATCGCTTCATACTCTGCAAAATTATTTGTGCGATGTCCCAGAAACTTAGAAACTGTAGCCACTGTGTTTTCGGTATCATCTCGTATAACAGCTCCCGCTCCGGCATTTCCGGGGTTACCGCGCGACCCCCCGTCTGTATTTATTATGTAGTTCATGCAAAAAAGTATACAGTATTTTTCTCGTATGGTTAAAATCCTTCACAGGGATAATCGGCGCGCCTAAAGGCGCGCCGATTATCTTTTAGAAACACATCGCACAAAATTACATCAAACGCAAAATGCGTAATCGTAATGTGTTTTTATATAAAAATGTATTTCTCTCAATATGTACAAGGAGTGTGATATGCGTAGACGGTTGTAGTTTTTTCGCACGCTCACGCAATTCGTGTTTTGCGAAAAACGCTATCGCTTCTACTGTCCCCGTTTTTTTAATTAAAAATATTTTCAGGTGTTCTTTGTTCTTTCCGAACCATGAAACTTTTTCGACCTCGATTTTACGCAGTAACCAAGCCGGTTTTTTGTTACCTTCGCCAAAAGGAGCGAGTTGCTCGAGTCGCGAAAGAAGCCCGAGTGTGGCATCTTCGAGTGAAAGTTCAGCGTCTGCAAGAAGCGGTAGCTCTTTTGATTTGTCTTTAGAAAGTTTTTCATACGCCATGTTTAATCTTTCCTCAAGAAAAAATATCTCGTCCGAAAGTACCGCAAAACCGCCTGCCGCGGAATGTCCGCCACAATGCGTAAAAGTGTTGGCGGTCGCACTCATGAGCGCGAAAACATCTGTCGTGCCTTCGCTTCTACATGACCCTTTTATTATTCCGGTTGCTTCGCGTCCCCACAAAAAAACAGGACGTCCGTATTCTTCAACAACGGAGCTTGCCACGAGTCCGAGCAGAGCGGGTTGCCATTCCGGGTCACCCATCGCAATGACACCGGGCAAATCTTCACGTTCTCCGCGCTCCGCAAGCCTCGCATTTACGGCACGCGTAGTTGTGGCTACCGCGGTTTTGCGACGACGATTTGCAGATTCCAGTTTCTTTGAAAGAGTCTCTGCTTCGTCGGTGTCCGAAGTCGCAAAAAGTCGAAACGCATCAAACGGATCTCCCATGCGCGAAGCTGCGTTTATTCGCGGTGCAATCATAAAACCTATATCGTCTTCAGTGAGAGTGCGTTTTGTAACGCGCATTGTTCGACAAAGTGCGTTAAGTCCTTTCCGCGGTGATTTTCGAAGCACGATAATTCCGTACTTTGCGAGTACTCTGTTTTCTCCCACAAGCGGAACCATGTCTGCGACAGTCGCAATGCCAACCATATCGAGCAACCATTTTTCCCACCCCGTTGAAATTTTTTCTCGTCCTTTAAAACCTTGTTTGAGAGTAGCTACCACAAGTTTCCATGCAAGTGATGCTCCGCACAGGTCACGAAAAGGATACGTCTCGTCTGCCCGTTTCGGATCGACTACGGAATACGCGTCCGGTAATATTTCACCGGGCTCATGATGGTCTGTAACAATCACATCCATTCCGAGTTCGCGTGCATACTTAATCGGCTCGACATCTGTGATGCCCGAGTCAACAGTGATGACAAGAGTCACTCCTTTTTTTGCAAGTTTTTCTATGCCTGTTTTGTTCACCCCGTATCCTTCTAAATGTCTGTGCGGAATATAATTCGTAAAATTTGCACCGACCTTTTTTAAAAAATCGTGTAGCACTACGGCTCCCGGAATACCGTCTGCATCATAGTCACTCCACACTGCAATATGTTCATGTTCATTTATTGCCCGTGAAAGTCGCTCAGCGGATTTTTGCATATCACGTATTTGCATCGGGTCATGTGTGTGCTCTTCGTATACAGGGTTCAAAAACTCTTCTGCTTCCCGAGCGTTTTTTACACCACGTCTGGAAAGAAGCGCTGACGTTAAGTCATCGTATGCGGAAAGTTCCTTGCGTAGCTCTTCTTCTATAGGATTGTGAAATGGAACCATTGGAAGTGATTGTATCAGAATATAGAGTAGACGCAGTGCGCGGGCAAAAGAGGCGACGCCTCTTTTGCCCGCGCACTGCGTCTGTTCTCGCATCATGTTATTCTAAATCCGTATGAATGATATTTTTTGCAAAATAGTGTCCGGTACGATACCCGCACACAAAGTATATGAAGATGATGACTATCTGGCATTTTTGGATATTCGTCCTCTTTCACCAGGGCACACTCTGATTATTCCTAAAAAACATTACAAGTTTGTATGGGACGTGCCGGACATCGGAGGATACTTTTCCGTTGTACAAAAAATAGCAAAAGCACTCCAAAAAACATCGGGCGTTGAAGAAATCCATATGAAAGTATTGGGCGAAGAAATACTTCATGCTCATGTTTGGGTATTTCCAAGTCCTGCTCTTGCGCGCGGTAAAAAAGACGACTTCGAAAATCAAGCATCTATTCTTCGCGCTGAGCTGGGACAATAAAGAAATCTTAATTTACACAAAAGCGCGGTAAGATACCGGAGCTATCCGAGCGCACTAATACCGGGCAATGTGCCTTCTGTCAAAAAATCCAACATCGCTCCACCACCGGTTGAAACAAATGAAAAACTTTCGCTTAGTCCGAGAGCATCTATCTCCGCCACCGTATCACCTCCGCCGATTATTGAATGAGCCGAGCTGTTTGCTATTGTGCGCGCAAGAGAAGCGTCATTTTTAAATCCTTTCTCATAGTTACCGAGCGGTCCGTTCCAAAGAATTGTTTTCATTTCATTTGAAAGTTCATCGAGCATGTCGATTGTGTCTGTACCGATATCGTATGCAGAATCTCCGGAAGAAAGTCCGTCCGGTTTACTGATTCGACTCTGGTTCACATCCGCACCTTCCGGAGCAACAACAACATCTTTCGGTAGTATCAGATTGTCGTACGTCAGAAGCTCTTTTATCGCTGACGGTTCCGCGTTTGAAACGAGAGACCTCTGCATCTGATACCCTTTACCGATAAGAAAATCATTTGCAAGAGCTCCGCCGACAAATACTTTGTCGTATGTCGAAAGTAGCGTATGTAGTACGGGCTCTTTTGTTGCAAACTTGGCACCGCCGACAATAGCGAGAGCGGGGTGTTTGGGCGTACGTGCGATATTTAATGCATTAATTTCTTCTTCAAGCAAAAGTCCGGCGTACGACGGAATAAACTTCGGTACTCCCACGATAGACGCGTGACCACGATGACATGTATCAAAAGCGTCCTGCACAAACACGTCACCGAGACCGGCAAGAGCTCTCGCAAAATCTTGATCGTTTTCTATTTCTCCGGGGTTGCTTCGTAAGTTTTCAAGCAACAGCACTTCCCCACTATTTAAAGAATCAATAGCTTTATGTGCTTCCGCTCCGATAATATCTTTTACAAACGAAACTTTGTGAAGTTTTTTTTCGAGCGCGTTGTACACGGGTTCAAGCGTCTCGCCAGGAGAACGACCAATGTGTCCCATAACAACAACACGAGCGTTGACTTGTGTGAGAAACTCAATTGTCAAAATAGCGCGACGCAAACGAAAATCACTTGTAATCCTTCCGTCTTCCACCGGCTCGTTTAAAGGGGCGCGCACTAACACTTTCTTTCCTGAAAGTTCCGGAATATCACGAACAGTTTTCATCATACTTCGAGTTCTTTTACGAGCGCGCTAAATGATTCGAGCTCTACAGATGCATGCCCTATAAGAAACCCGTCTATGCCACTTCCCTCTGCAAGAGTGCGAATGTTATTTGGCTCAACAGACCCTCCGTAAAGCACGCGGACATTATTTGTGGCACGCCCGGACAAAAACTCTGTAAGTATTTTGCGTATGTAAAGCACCATTTCCGTAAGGTCTGCAACGGTTATGGATTCGGACGCTTTTTTTCCTATTGCCCAAATCGGTTCATACGCAATGACAACTTGCAGACGCTCTTTTCTGGTAAGCGGTTCAAATACATCTGTAATTTCTTCACGTAAAAAAGTGAGGTAACTCCCGTCCTCATCACGCTCGCTCTCGCCGACACACAACACGGGGGTTAAACCCTGCGCTAGAATATGTTGAAGTTTTTTTGTAACAAGCTCGTTGTTTTCTCCCATTGTTCTACGTTCTGAATGCCCTACAAGCACATACGATGCTCCGGAATTGCGAGCCATCGATGCTGTTATTTCCCCGGTATGTGCTCCGCCGGTCATACTTGAAATATCTTGTGCCATAAAAGAAACCTTCGAATGATTTTTTTCAGCAAGTAATCCCAAAAAAGTTGCGGGCGGTGCGATAATAATTTCATGACTTGAGCGTGACGCGAGTCTTTTTGCGAGTGTGCTTATTTTTTTTGCCTTCTCGACTGACTCTACATACGCTTTCCAATTTGTAGCGATAATCATGACAATTATTGTAACATTCTGTCGGAAAAAGTGCGGGCGGAAATGACATGTGCTCGGGCGGGTAACCCGCCCGAGCACATGTCATTTCCGCCCGCACACCACACTATTTCTGACTCCAATCAACAAACTTATAATCTGTTGAAATCGTCGGAGTAAATGGCGGAGGATTTGAATATTGCGACCTGTCAATCGAGTCAATACGCGTCATATATCCCGAGACATTGTAGCCACACCACCAAGTAAAGTAACCCCATTTTGTAGCCGTGCGTTTATTCGAAATAGTACTGCCGAGTATTGTCAGAGTATTTTTAATACTGTAACTCGGGTAAGAACAAGTATATAAATTACGTCCAAAAGCTCCGCCTTGTGCAACAAAAACCCCATCTATATTCATATAATCTGGAGAATCCGGAGCAATGAGTACATCATTTTGTGCAAGTAATGTAAATCCTGCATCCGGTGTTGTGTAAACAATGTTTCCACGCAACACTGCATTTGTAGCCACACTCGACGGTTTTGTATTAGCTGTTACGAGAGTGACCTTACGAGATATTTTTCCCTCTACCCATACATTATTTGCAATATAAATAAGTCCGCAATTGGACGGAATGTCATATGTCCCAACAGTCACTTCATTTCTTATGAGTGTATAATCTCGTGCAAAATTACCGTCCGAAGAACCGTCAATAGGAATCGACCATAATACATATACTCTTGTTACTTTCTTTATAGTTACGGTGCCATCTCCGTTAAAAATAAGGTGGTACCCGTACCCCTTCCCACTACCAAGAGCTGGGAAATATAAACCCTGCGCTTCTGCGATTGTTTTTAAAGAAGTAAAGTTTGCAGAAATTGCTCCAAAATCAACTTGCGGTGTTGGATAATCCCACAGATTCTGATTTGAACCGTCACCAAAAACCCCATTGACTGTTCTGTTAGGTGTGCAATGAAAAGAACTTGTGCATGTCCATTTTGAAAGAGAACTTGTAACAGGAGCGTTGGTCGTTCCGTCCATACGAATACCTCCATTTGAATGATAAGGACCGTTAATTATACGGTCGCCCCCCGCCCAAACACTTGCATTAACTATATATGAATATTGTGCGACAGTTGGTTGCGCATAGCGTGCAACCAAAGTCTCTGATACTTTTTGGTCATCTGCCGGGACTCCGGTGGAACTGATATCAATTGACGTCGTTTGTCCACACGACTGGTTACCTTTTATATTGAGAGTATACGTACCGACATCTCCACCTTGCGGGTCTTTGTATGTAACAGTATATGGACCCGCTTGTCCCGTTCCGTTTTGTAAGTCGTTTGGATAGTGTGCCAAATGCCATCTGTAATACTCAAGTCCCGCCTCAGCGAGTGATATTGCTTGGCTTTGCGCACGCTTTTGCACTTCAAAATTATTTTCCGAAAGTACATACCCGGAAAGACCAGAGAAGACCGTAAGAAAAACAGCTCCGAAAACGAGCGCCAGAAGCATTATTGATCCAACTTCATGTGAATGAATGTTCTTATCGTGTCGAATAGGTTTTGTATAAATCATTTTTATATAATACAACACGTATGCTAATTTCCACGCAAGTTACGCAACGTTGCTCCTGCCGAAAGTGTAAAATTGTCCGGTGCGCGTGCGGGATTTAGATTTACCGTAACAGTAGTATTAACAGAGGTTATGTCAGCAACGTCGATCGGGCTTGCAAGCAATGCTCCATTGGCACCGTAGTAACGAAAGACCGGAATTGTTGTACTCACAACGTGCGTTGCTATCGTTTTTACTTGTTCCGGTTGTCCTGAATAAGTCGGCGGATTGCCAACAGGCTCCGTCGTACCACGATATAATGTTTCACCATCTAAATAGTAATGTATTTTATCGATAACGTTACTATTATTTTTATCTTCTGCATAGAAAGTAACTGCGCTGTCTGACGCACTAACAACTGGGTACGAACCGTCCGCTCCGTATGACGCTTCACGCAAATCACTCATTGCATTTATAACCCCTTCGCGCGCGCTTTCCACAGCAGCGGTTTGTTCAAACACATACGCATTTGTACGATAAAAATAGCGTATTACAAACATAAGAGCTGTAAAAACAATTGTGGAAACAGCGATTGTAACTATTGTTTCAATAAGTGTAAATCCTTTCTTCATGTTTTACATAATAACAGCTCACTGAAAAAAATGTGCGCCGGAACGCACTTTTTAAAAAGTTTTGAATTACGTTCATAAATACTTTTCTCTGTAAAAATTACGGGAATATCGCCGTATAATATGTCTCTGAATTATCTTTTGATACATCTATATTTGAAAATGTTG
>DRNP01000036.1 GCA_011322135.1 Candidatus Kaiserbacteria bacterium
CCGCCCGCGTTTTTTTTGAAAACTAACCTACAGATTACAAAACCGATATTAAAAATGTGTACATATACACTAAAATTATTTAGACAAACTTTAATATAAAAATACGAAAACATGTTATGCAAAAAATCTCGCATTTTTTGCAACCGACAAATAGAAACAGCCTCGAGACATTCCGAGGCTGTGTATTTTGTTTAACTGAATTTATTATCTCTCCCCTCGCCTTTCCAACTCGACATATCGAGTTGGTTTACACGGGTTCGTAAATAATGTCCACGGCTTTCCTTTTGTTGGCAAGTGAATCGCACCAAAGCTAACAGCACTGGCTCCGATACTTCTCACAAAATCCATATCTGAAAACTCCATAATGCCGGGAGCGATAACAGGCAACGCTCCTTGCGTTGCGAGAGCTTTCACTGCCTTCCAGTTTTCTTTCTGTGCAGGCTTACCGGAAACTCCTCCGCCACCGCCTCCTGTTTTGTTCATAAGTCGCCACAACGGAGTTTCTTCTCCATTGTGAAAAGCTACCTCCCACGGCACACTATTTAGCGAGATGGCTTCAGCCACTCCAACCAGTCCACGCGCTATGGCAAGATAATTCTGAGATACGGAAGCTTTAACAATTACAGGGTGTCTGGACACGCTTTTCGCCATCCTCACACACCTTATAATTGACTCGGCTTGTTGTATTTCACTCGAATCATCAACATTCGGGCAAGAACCATTCACTTCAAGCGCCACAAAATCAAAAGCATTGAACTCTCTTGTGAGCTCAACAATTTTACCCACATCACCAAAAACCGATCCAACGATAGGAAACTTTTTGAAATCGATATTCGGTGCAATTTCGTTTATCCAGTGTCTTATTCCTTTATTTGTTAACGACACTTTATTTACCGAACCTCCCGGAATACTTTTTATACACTCCCACGGTTTCCACCACCGCAGATTCCCGTTACGTGGATACCATGTAAGCGTTTTCAAAACTGTTGTAAAAAGTTCCGGCTTAATGAAACCGAGACGCACGAGAGGTCGCTCCCACAACCAGCCTCTTCCATCAAACCCCATAGCACCGCTGGCAACAATGTACTCAAATGAATGACCATTTGATAAAACAATCATGAGAACACCTCCCTTAATTTATTTTTAGTTTGTATCAATTACTACATTTACAAATGCAGTCTCAACAAATATAAAGGTACCTTTTGCCGAACACTTCGGCTCTACCGCCACAATATACGAAAAGTAACATAAAGCAATACTCTAAAAATACCTGATCACCGGATAAACTCCACACCTATTCTCAACCGACAAAAAACCAAAATCAAAAGGTACGTGCGTGCAGTTTGCGCAGGAAAAGGTATAGTGCCGAGATGAATAAAATCAATTCTAAAGATGAAATCTTTACAAAAAATAAGTTTCCTATGCGTGTAAATAAATACTTAGCGCAAAAGGGCGTAGATACGAGACGTGGCGTCGATACACTTATAATGGCAAAACGTGTATTTATAAATAACAATGTAGCTATACTCGGAGACAAGGTAAACGAAAGCGACACGGTAAAAGTACTCCGTAGCGGAAAACCGGTTACATATAAATATTTTGCATATTACAAACCGAGAGGAGTAATAACTCACTCACCACAGAGTGGCGAGAAAGATATTCGAGAAGATATTACAAAAATACCGGAGACTGCAAACACTAATATTTTTCCTGTGGGAAGATTGGACAAAGATTCCTACGGACTAATAATCCTAACCAATGATGGTCGTATAACCGACCGCCTCCTAAACCCGGACAAAGAACACGAAAAAGAATATCGCGTCACAACCACCAAACGCATAAGTAACGACTTCTTACAAAAAATAGCTTCCGGTGTTGACATCGGTGGTTACGTAACTCGCACATGCAAGGTTGAACGCGAAAGTGGTCGTGTATTTCGAATTGTACTTAGCGAAGGAAAAAAACATCAGATACGACGCATGGTTTCCGCACTCAAAAACGATGTTGAAACTCTTGAGCGCATCAGGATAATGAATATTACTGTACAAAATCTAAAACCCGGAAATCTACGCCCCATAAAAGGTGACGACTTGTCAGATTTTCTGAAATCTCTCGGGTTATAAATACAACAAAACATAAACGTCTCTCATCACTTTCTATTGTGCATCAAATATCAATGCATTTTATTTTGCTGCGGGACTAGGACTCGAACCTAGATTGACGGGACCAAAACCCGCTGTCCTGCCGTTAGACGATCCCGCAAAGACATGTGTAAATATATATCACACAAACTAACGATACCAAAAAATCACAAACGTGCTCACTTTATCTTTCACAAGAAATATCATTCAAATGCCTCGTATCATTCGCGCGAACAATAACCCAAGGAGTGGTTCGTTCAGGGTCATACGTAAGCTCTGTAATACTTCCGTTTTTTGTTTTAATCAATACAACCGCTAGCAAAAAAGCATACGAAGAACCGAAAAAGTTATGCACGATATCAAAACACAATCCATTTATGACTCCCCTGTGCGTTACAATCACATTGTGTGTCCCGCTCATTTCTGAAAAAAGTGTGCGCATTTTTACGAGCCTCTTACGAAATTCACTAACATTCTCTCCATTACCAAAGTGCCACGAACCATTACCCGCTAAAAGAAACATAAGCACACCGGCTTTCATAGACCGCAAACTAAAATGATGCTCTCCCTCCACAAGCACTCCGCGATGCATTTCTCGCAAAAGCGGTTCTGCAACTGCTTTTGTATTGACTTTAGATGCAATGGCATTGGCTGTTTCTTTTGTACGCTCAGCGTCACTCGTGAGAATAGAATCAATACGAATGCAAGAGAGCGCTGAAGCGGCCGCTTCTGCTTGTTTTTTTCCACACTCATTCAAAGGAACATTTATAGATTGATGCACAAGCGCTCTGTTATCCGCAGTTTCTCCATGACGCACAAAATAGAAATGCTTTACAGCCATAGATTATACGTCAGGAAAAATTTCCAGTATTGCGAGCTCTAAAGGAAGCACCGGAATCGGTGAAAAACGAATACGGTCTGAAGCGTTTAGAAAAGCAAGAAGTGTAGAGTGCGTAACACGTGATGCCGAGCTGTCCTTTGCATATTCCAAAAGAATGTCACCTTCATCTGAACCGATTTCTTCGAGAATGGTATCTCGAAGCTCCGGAGCATATCGCAATAAAAGTGTATTGCGGAGTGCTTCTATAAGAAGTGCCAAAAAAAGTGAGATATCCGCACCGCTTTTTCGTACACGTTCCAGTACTGTGAGTGCGTCTTTTCGACTACCTCCTGAAATCGCTGATACGAGAGAATGCACAAACTCCCTTTTGGGAGCACCTGTCGTTTCTTCCACAATATCACGAGAAAGTGACTTGTCGTGCGCGGTTGCAAGAACTCTTTGCAAAACAGAAAGTGCATCACGATACGAACCGTCCGCGAGCATCGCCACAAGCTCAGAAGCTCCGCGTTCTATTTCATATCCTTCTTTTTTCGCTACGCCGGAAACAACACGTGCAAGCACAGCGCGTGTAGGTTTTTTGAAATCAAATACCTGACATCGCGACTGTACAGTATCAGGCACTTTTTCAATCTCAGTCGTTGCAAGTACGAACACTACGTATTCCGGTGGCTCCTCAAGTGTTTTCAAAAAAGCATTCCATGCAGATTTTGAGAGCATGTGCACTTCATCGAGAATATAAACTTTATATGGAGACTCAAACGGCATTGTATACACACCTTCCGAAAGTGCACGTATATCATCAACACTGTTATTGCTTGCCGCGTCTATCTCATATAAATCTTTTTCAGTGCATCCGATTTCTCGTGCAAGAATGCGCGCCACGCTGGTTTTTCCCAAACCACGCGACCCTGAAAAAAGATATGCGTGCCCGATTTTCTTACTGCTAATCTGCTCTGCGAGAGGTCCTGTCACCTGCGGTTGCCCTTCAACTTCAGCAAAAGTTTTTGGACGATATGTTCTGTACAAAGATTGATACGACATAAATAATATTTCATCAGTATAACAGATGATAAAGGATGCCGTACAAGTTACATGGAAAAAACTTTCGCCACGATATCCACCGCGCTATTCAAAATAGCGCAAAATACACCTCATGCGCGATTTTAATATATTGGTTAAACTTGCACACTTTTTATTATGTACGAATTGATTTTATACAGATAAACTACTGCGTCTCAACATGAGATTGCTTATCATACGCAGTGATAATATCCGTAATCTCATCTGCGGATTCAGCTTGCATCAGTTTTGCTCGCAAATCTGATGCTCCATTAAAACCGTTAACAAACGCTTTGATATGCTTTTTTAAAATATTGAAATGTTTTGGTGGCGTGAGAGTTTCAAAAGCGTGCGCAAGCGAAACCAGTGCGTCAAGTCGCTCGGTTTTAGGTATCTCACTATAAACACGTCCGGAAAAGACCCACGGATTTCCAAATACTCCGCGACCTATCATTACTCCATCTGCCCCGCTTTCAAGTGCTTTTTCTTTTCCTTCAGCGACACTGCGTATGTCGCCATTGCCTATAATGCGAGTGCTCATACCGGATTTATCACGAAGTGCGACAATTTTTAGCATCAAACTCCAGTTAGCTTTCGCGATTGAGAGTTCTTTGCGCGTACGTAAATGAACAGTCAACGCATCCGGCTCCGTAGCAAGTATGGTCGGAATCCACTCATCAATGATTTCGTGCGAATAACCAACGCGAGTCTTTACCGAAACAGGAATATCACTGTGAGCATCTGCCACTCCCTTTTTTGCAGATGCAACTATTTTCACGGCTAATGTCGGATTTTTTATGAGTGATGCTCCGGCTCCTTGTTTTTCTATTGAACGATCCGGGCATCCCATGTTCAAATCGACTCCATCAAATCCAAGATTCGCTACAAGTCTTGAAGCGTATCGAATCGTTTCCGGATTACTTCCAAAAATCTGCGCAACTATCGGTCTTTCAATATCGGAAAACAACAATTCTCGCATAAGTGGATTTTCAGCGTCCGGTATTTTTTTAATTTCTCGTGTATGGTACAAACCGTCCGCGGAAACAAATTCAGTCCACATGACATCCGGCTTCCCCATTTCTGCGATAAGTTTACGATACGCTTCATCTGTAACATCCGCCATCGGAGCAAGTGTAAAAAACGGTGTGCGCAATTTCTGCCAAAATGAATTCATATTACTACAGTAGCTGTCTAGAGTCTCTAACGCAAGACAAAACATAGAAACAAAGCGGACGAGTTCGTCTTGTACCGGATAAAGTTTTAATCAAAAATACTAAAAATTCTGAAAGCTTGTCTTTCCCACCATTTTACGCATCATAAGGTCACGCTTCTTGAAATAAACCTTGCCGGAAAAGCGCAAATCGACATATAAAAGTGAATTATCTCTAAACGAGATTTTATCTTTTACAGCGAAAAGCAATGAAAAAGCTGGCGACTCGTCACCGAGCACATACGTTATGCGTGTTCCGTTTTTTAGAAAAAGGTCTACTTCATCACCTCTCAGAACAACAGCAAATACCGTTGCTCCAAATGAACGTATCTTTCGTGCAAAATCAAAAACATGTGGCAACTCTGACGAATGCGATACCGTGTTACCGACAAAATCAGTACCTGTTGCCGTAATGTTTACAGCACCTACGAGAGGAGCGTATATCAAATACGGAGCAAGCGGTGTATCTGTAGCAACAAAAAGCGTCGAGCTTGCAAGATGTGATTTTGTCTTGCCATACAAAAAACCCGTTCCGTCAAATAAATAACATCTGCCATTTGATACAGCTGTCACTTCATGTAAAAAATTATTTGTCGGTGTGCTTGTAGACACTCCACCGCACCACCTTGCCAGGGGTGTTCGTGGCTCAAGCGATATTGAAATAGAATTATACCCAACACGCGAAACCGAAACGGTTGCAACTCTCGGTCGTGCAGAAAGTATCGCGTTTCTGATACCCGAAACGGAAAAAAAGAAAATAGAATCTCGTGGCACTATGTATGCATACTCTCCGGAAAGCGCCCGCATTACAATCGGTCTTAATTTTGTTTTGTTTATACCACTTCCGGAAGTTATAACAATTCGACTGATACGCACAGCCGGTTGCCGTATCCCGATAAAGAAAAGCACGACTAGAAACACAAACAAAATACCGAAAATACCGTAACGCTTCAGGCGTGCAACACGTCTGCGTTCGCTGAGTCGAACATTTTTTGCGCGCGAGCTTCGCTCGCGCGCATTTAAAACTACGTTGCGCTTATTCGGCATGTGCGCCAATCACCTCTTTCCCCATATAAGAGACAAGCACTTTCGGAACACGAACGGTGCCGTCCGCTTGCTGATAATTTTCCACAATATGCGTCAAGATGCGTGGCATTGCGAGCGCAGTATTATTTAAAGAATGAACATATCGAAGTGAGCCGTCATCATCACGATAACGAATATTCAAACGCCTTGTTTGAAAATCGTGGAAATAAGAAGACGAATGAGTCTCACGAAATCGCTCCTCGGAAGGCATCCATGCTTCCAAATCATATTTTTTAACTTGTCCCAAACCAAGGTCGCCACCACAATTAATAACTTTGTGATAATGCAGACCAAGCTCTTGCAAAAGTGCCTCCGAATTCGCCGTTAGCTCTTCGTGCTGGCTAACGCTTTCTTCATGACTCGCTTCACACAAAACAACTTGTTCATATTTTTCAAATTCATGTACTCTAAAAACTCCCTTTTCATCTTTTCCATAACTTCCGGCTTCACGACGAAATGCGGGAGAGTATGCGAAAAATTTTATAGGTAACGCACTCTTTTCGATAATTTCATCCATATAGAAACTCATTGTCGCAACTTCTGCAGTGCCTGCGAGATATTCCTTGTCCTGCGTCTTGTATAAATCGTCTTCACCTTGTGGTAAATATCCTGTACCAAAAAATGGTTCCTTGCGCAAAAGTGACGGAACAATCATCGGAGTAAATCCTTCTCGATTCATAAAACGGTCTTCGACGAAACGTCGAATAGCCCACATTAAACGTGCTCCGTCATCTTTCAAAAACCACCCGCGAAAACCCGCGACTTTTGTTCCCCTTTCAAAATCCGCCATGCCAAGCTTCGTCATAATCTCGTGATGCGCGGAAGGTTTAAAGTCAAACTGAGGTTTCTCTCCCCATACGAATATCTCTTTATTATCTTCATCACCGTCACCGACAGGCACAGAAATATCCGGTATATTCGGAACCTCTAACATGAGAGCCTTCCACTCCTCCATGATTTTCTTATATTTTTCATTAAGCTCGTTTACACCGTCTTTTAAATAACGCATGCTCTCGATATGTTTTTGTCGCTCCTCACCTTTAGCAAGCAAAATAGTATTACTCATGCGCTTTTGCTCAGCGCGTTTATCGTCAAGCAAACTGCGTATTTGGCGTCGCTCTTCGTCAAGCTCGACCAAACGACCAACATCTACTTTAATATGTTTTTTCTTTGCCCCCTCTTTTACAAGGGCTACGTTCTCTCGAATGAATTTGATGTCCAACATAATGTTAATATGTATAGCATAGTATGCCATACGAAATGACACAAATCACGCCCTCTGATTACCCGCCGTCACTTCGTGAGATTCCGGAACCTCCAAAAGCTTTATGGGTGCAAGGAACCATGCCGACGAAAAACACAAAAGTACTGGCGGTGGTCGGTTCACGCGCAGCCACCGGCTACGGAAAAGAAGCTGTGTCTTCACTCATAAAAGGTCTCACCGGGTATCCGATTTCAATAGTGTCCGGACTTGCTCTCGGCATAGATGCCACGGCACATGAAGCCGCTCTCGATGCCGGAATACACACAATCGCCATTCCCGGCTCCGGACTGGATGAGTCGGTACTTTATCCGAGAGCAAATCGTGGCATTGCTTCGAGAATACTTTTATCCGGCGGAGCGCTGATTTCAGAACACGAACCAAAGTACCGCGCGCACCCATACGATTTTCCGTCCAGAAACCGAATAATGGTTGGGCTCGCAAACGCTGTACTTATTGTTGAGGCGGCAAAACGATCCGGTACACTTATCACTGCAAGGCTGGCAAGTGAATATAACAGAGACCTTTTATGTATCCCCCATCGCATAGGAGATTCACACGGGTTCGGAGCTCATCTTTTTTTGCGACTCGGAGCAACTCTTGTGACCGAACCATTACACATTCTTGAAGCACTCGGAATCCCACCAGACAAAAAATACTACTCCGAAAAACGGGTACCGAACGATCTCTCTAAAACAGAATCGGTTCTTTACAACGCACTTTCAGAACCGCGCTCTCGAGACGAAGTCATCCGCGTTTCTCAAATACCGACGAGCGATGCACTTACGGCACTTGTATCTCTTGAACTGCGCGGGCTTATAAAAGAAGAATACGGTGCGTGGCGACGTGCATAAAAAGCAAAATTGTCCATAAAAAATAACTATCCAAAACACGCTACCAACACCGTCACTCTTGACCGCACCATAGTACATGCGGTATGAGTGTTGGAGTGACAAAGAAACTACTCATAGTCGAATCTCCGACAAAAGCACGCACGATTAGCAAGTATCTCGGAAAAGAATACGAGGTACTTGCCTCTGTCGGACATGTGCGCGATTTACCAAAAAGCAACAAAGACGCCGTCGATATTACGCACGGTTTCAAACCTAAATATGTCGTTCCGGCTGAAAAGCGCGACATTATTGAACGTATAAAAAAAGCATCTCTAAACGCGAGCGACGTCTTTCTGGCGACCGACCCTGACCGCGAAGGTGAAGCTATTGCGTGGCACATTGCAAAGACAACGGGGCTCACAAAACCAAAACGTGTCGTCTTCCATGAGATAACAAAACACGCAGTGGAAGAAGCTCTTGCACACCCGAGAAGTATCGACCAGCATCTGCGCGAAGCTCAAGAAGCACGACGTGTACTCGACCGAATTGTCGGATATGACCTTTCCGGAATTATCTGGAAAAAAGTACGCTACGGACTTTCGGCAGGAAGAGTACAATCTCCCGCTCTGCGTATACTTGCAGAACGAGAACGAATAATAAAAGCATTTGTCCCTGAAACATATTATATAATCGATGCGCTTTTCAAAGCACATAACGAAACATTTCCGGCGCGTTGCACAGAAGAACCGAAAACAAAAGAAGATGCTGAGCGGATTGTGCGCGAAGGCAAAAAAGCCGTGTGGCTCGTAGACAAAGTCTCGATACGCGCAGAAGAACGTAAACCGCGCCCGCCTTTTACAACATCGACACTTCAGCAAACAGCTTCGACACGTCTCGGATTTACACCGTCTCGCACTATGCGCTCAGCACAAAAGCTTTACGAAGCCGGTCATATAACATACATGCGTACTGATTCTGTAAACCTGGGGAAAGAAGCTGTCGCAAAAATGGCAAGCACCGTCGAGCAAGAATTTGGAAAAGAATTTGTGCAAGTTCGTGTATACAAAACCAAAAGCAAAAATGCGCAAGAAGCGCACGAAGCAGTACGTCCCACAGAACCGTCTCGTGCAAGCGCCGGGAAAACTTCTGACGAAGAACGATTGTATGAACTTATTCGTACGCGCGCACTTTCTTCACAAATGGCCTCCGCAAAAATAGAACGCACCAGTGTTTCTTCAAAAGCTGATGCTGACATTCCAAGTTTTACAACAAACGGCTCCCGCGTACTTTTCCCCGGGTGGCTCGCACTTGATACAACCGCTCGCGGAGAAGATGTAGAGCTTCCGAAACTCACAGCAGGCGATTCTCTTTCACTCCTTTCTCTTGAAGATACGGAAAAACACACTGAACCACCAAAACGCTATACCGAAGCCGGACTAATAAAAGAGCTTGAAAAACGAGACATCGGTCGTCCTTCCACATACGCCTCCATAATGAACACGATTCAAGCACGTGGATATGTAGAAAAAAGACAACGCACCCTTGTGCCGACCGCAACGGGAATGGTTGTTTCCGGATGGCTTGAAGAACATTTCCCGTCTTATATAAGCGACTCATTTACAGCAGAAATGGAAGACAAGCTTGATGATATTTCACGTGGAGAGCGCGGATACAAAGATACTCTCGAGGAGTTTTACGCACCTTTTGAAAAAGCTATCGAGGCAAAAGAATCTCTTCCAAAAGCAACTTCTCTCGGAGACGGTCCGGACGAATTTCCATGCCCGACATGTGGAGAAAAGATGGAATATAAATTAAGCAGAAGCGGAGTATTTTTAAGCTGTAAACGCTATCCGGATTGTACCGGAGCTCGTCAAGAAGACGGGTCCGAGATTAAACCCGACGAACCTATTGGGAAAGACCCGAAAAGCGGGCAACCTATTTTTGTACGTGTCGGTAGATACGGACCATACGTTGAAATGCCTTTACCGGAAAAGAAATCCGAGTCTCCTGAAACTGAAGATACTGCCAAAAAAACGACCCGGAAAACCCCCTCGAAACGCGCAAAAAAACCAAAGAAAAAAAAGATAGAGGCAAAACGCGCGAGCATACCTGCCGGAAAAGACCCGAGCACTGTCACTCTCCTGGACGCATTAAAATATCTTTCGTTACCGCGCACTCTTGGAGAGCATCCGGAAACTTCGCTTCCTGTAACGGCAAACATCGGTAGGTTCGGTCCATATATAGCACACAATGGAGAGTTCCGCTCTCTTAAAGGCGATGATGACCCTTATACTATTACAATTGAACGCGCCGTGGAATTACTTGCTATTCCAAAACCACCTCCACGAGGAGCTGTTATCGTACGCGACATCGGGCATCACCCAAAAACCGGTCGCATGATAACTCTCTATAAATCAAAGCAGGGGCCGTTTTTAAAAAAAGGATTGCGTCGTATTTATCTTCCTGAAAGCATTGACACAGAATCTCTAACCGTAGAAGAAGCTGTTGATTTTCTTTCCTAAGGCACCGTCCGCCGTTAGCTAATGTTGGCACGAATCGTTTACTGGCGTAAACTACAATACAATGGTATCCGTAAAGGAAATCATAGCCAACACAAAAGGGCTCTCGTCTGATGACGAAGCGCTTATAAAAAAGGCATATTCTTTTGCGGAAAAAGTGCATGCCGGCTATACACGATATTCCGGTGAGCCCTACATGGTTCACCCTGCTGCGGTGGCGGAACACTTGGCAAAGATGGGGATGGATGCACAATCTGTTTCTGCAGGGCTTTTACATGACGTACTAAAAGATAAAAACATAAACGAAACAATTCTCGAGCGCGAATTCGGCAGAGAAGTTGCTTTTCTTGTTGGAAGTATCTCTAAACTCGGCAAGCATAAATACCATGGAATTGTGCGACATGCGGAATCTTTGAGGCGTTTGCTTGTTGCAACATCTGCAGATATTCGTGCGCTTATAATTCGCATAGTCGACCGTTATCACAACATGCTCACGCTTCAATATGTTCCTGAAAACAAACAACGTCGTATCGCTCTTGAAACTGTAGATATATTTGCACCGATAGCAGACCGGCTCGGGATGGGACAGCTCAAAAGCAAACTGGAAGACTTGTCATTTCCATATATTGACCCGGATGCATACAAGCACACACTGGAGCTTCGGAAATTAAAAAACAAAGAGACTGAAGAAGGTCTTGTGCAAATAAAGAAAACAGTTCAACGTGAACTGGTAAAAAAAGGATTTGTTGATTTCAGCACAGACATACGCGTGAAAGGTTTATGGAGCTTGCACCAAAAACTAAAACGAAAAAACGACGACATCTCAAATATATACGACCTTGCCGCACTGCGCGTCATAGTACCTACCGTTGATGATTGTTACCGTGCGATTGGTGTTATTCACCAGCTTTGGAAACCGTTACCTGGCATCTTTAAAGATTATATTTCTTTTGAAAAACCAAACGGGTATCAGTCTCTACACACAACTGTCGTAACAAACAAAGCGGGCATTGTGGAAATACAAGTACGTACAAAAGAAATGCATCAGCGCGCACAATACGGAGTGGCGTCACACATGAGCTACAAGGTTCTTGGAAAAGATGCTACAAAAAGCGCCTCTGAGAGTCTCTCGTTTTCATGGATTCGAGGATTGATTCCTTCACTTCTGCGCTTTTCAAAACGCTCGCCGGTACAACAAAGAACTCGCGACCGCGAACACAGACGCACAAAACGCGTAGCCCCGGACTGGCTAAAGGATCTTGCGGACGCACACGCATCCATTGCAGGAGCAAAAGAATTCATTACCGGACTAAAAGAAGATTTTTTCTCATACCGCGTATTCGTGTTTACTCCCAGAGGAGATGTTGTTGATTTGCCGATACAATCAACACCTCTTGATTTTGCTTATGCCATTCATAGCGACATAGGAAACCATCTACAAGGGGCAAAAGTAAATGGGAAATTAGTGTCATTTAATTCCCCACTAAACAATGGCGATGTAGTTGAAGCTATTACGGGGAAATCTGCACATCCGACCGCAAAATGGCTCGAGTATGCTTATACTTCACTTGCTCGTAAACAGATTCGATCCGCACTTTCTGAAAGTACGAAAATGAAACACCTTCGTACTAAACGGTAAAATTGCGTATTGAATACAGGTCTTCTTCCTGATTGTCTTGCTCCGTTTTCTGTTCCTGTTCCGGTTTCTGCACACTCTCATCATCGCTTTGTTTTTTTAAACTTTCATCAGATGTCGAGTTTTCCGATACTGAACCGCCATCTAAATCTTTATCTGCATTTTTGGTTGAAGTCAAAAGCATCTGCACATTAATATCTCCATCATTTTGCTCTGAAGTCACAATAATAGTTTCCTCTGTTTCTTCCGTTTGAGTATCTGCTTCATGAACAGTCTCCTCTCCAACCGTGTTGGTATCTTTTTTTACATGTTCATCTGCTTCTTCGTGCAAAGATGGAGCTCTGTCAATATCTTTTAATATAGACTCATCGAAATTTGCAGTTCCTGTTGCCATTTTATTTAATATTTCTTGTTCTACTGTCGTGCTCTCATCTGAAGCATCTTTATTTTTTGCCGCTGCAAAACGCGCCGCTTCTCTTTTTGAAAAAACGTCTGCAATATGCACCAAATCATCCGGTGAAAAAAATTCAATGAGCAACCTTCCCGTATTGTTTGGACGATTTTCGATTATCACACGAGTGCCAAGTGTTTCCGTAAGAGATTTTTCAAGCTCCATCATTTCGGGCGTTTTGTTTTTCTTGCGAATTTTATCCGTTGCGATACGTCGTGCCAGTTGTTCCGCCACGCGCACGGAAGTCTTCCGCGTTACGATATCACGGAAAAGAGTATCAAGCTCTTTTGGCTTATGTGCAAGCATCAAAAGTGCGCGCGCGTGCCCTTCTGATATTTCTTTTCCAACCACTGCCATTTGTACTTCCTCAGGCAAACGTAGCAATCGTATGCTATTTGAAACATACTCGCGACTACGCCCTACTTTTGCTCCAATCTCTGAATGCGATATACCAAACTCATCTGCGAGTTGCGCGAGTGCTTTTGCTCGGTCGATAGCATTTAAATCTTCACGTTGAAGATTCTCAATAATTGCGAGCTCCAGTTTTACTCTACGGTCTTCTTTTCCTGCACGAATAACGGCGGGAACCTCTCTCAATCCAACGAGTTTAGACGCGCGCAAACGTCTTTCACCTGCGATTAATTCATACTCGGAAGCGATACCGCCATCAGGTTTTGTGTGTTCAAAACGAGTAACAACGAGTGGCTGGAGTACGCCATACTGACGAATTGATTCGGCAAGCGCTCTTAAACGAGCATTATCAAATTCGCGACGTGGCTGATATGGGTTTGGGTGGATTTTTTCTGTCTCGATCCAAAAAACGGAATCGTATTTTGTCGGCTGTTGCATGTGCCGATTGTATCACATACCGTTTATCACACGCTACTGCAAAACATGTGCAAAATATAATTTCTTGAAAAAATACATACCTAAATTAGGCAATGATGCCAGAAATAAACTTGCGCACGATATTAAAGAATTAATATTTATTCATAATTACATATTGAAATATAAAACCTTTATGTACGAACGACGATACAAGTTATTGCGAATAATACTAAAAACGCATAGGATATGAATGTGCACACAATTTGTGCTGACACAATTATGCCGCGGTGGTGGAATTGGTAGACACGAGGGACTCAAAATCCCTTGCTGGCGACAGCGTGCGGGTTCGATTCCCGCCTGCGGCACCAAAGTAAAATCATAAAAAGAATTGCCAGTCCTCGACTGGCAATTCTTTTTTGTAGTACGAAAATAAACTAAATGTATTTTTTAGATTTTATCGACAAAAACAAAAACCATAATCGTGTGCGCGATTATGGTTTTTGTTTGGTTTGGTTTTGTTTTTGTGAGATGCCTTAAATATATTTATATCTTCCCCACCAAATCCATACCCGGTTCAATGTCATCATCACCCGGTTCCCATGAGGCCGGACATACTTTACCGTCATTTTGTTCGACATACTGCATAGCTTGCAGTTTGCGGAATGTCTCACTGGCAGAACGTCCGACGCTGTTGTCACTTATTTCCATACCGCGCAAAATGCCATTTGGGTCAACAATGAAAGTGCCCCGCAAGGAAAGCCCTTCATCAGGTGTAAACTCACTTTCTCCACCTTCAATGAGGGTACCGAAAGCGCTCGAGATTTTTCCGGAAGGGTCTGCTCCCATCGGATATTCAATGGCACGAATGCCATCAGAAGTATCCTTCCACGCTTTATGTACAAAGACAGTATCTGTTGAAAATGAAATTATCTCTGCGCCTTGTTCTTTAAACTTCGGATATAATTTCGCGAGCTCTTCCAATTCGGTCGGACAAACAAAAGTGAAGTCTGCCGGATAAAACACAAACACTCCCCATTTTCCAAGTAAATCTGAAAACTTCATCGTCTTGACTTCGTCATTTTGGAAAACTTCAAACTCATAGTCGGGGATTACTTCGCCTACTCGAACCTGCGATGAGTGCTCAAAATATGCTTCTTCTATGTCATCATAGAATTCACAGTCTTCGCAGTTATGTTCATCTTTTTTCATAAAATTAATATGGTTAACTCGATAATATGTCTTTCACATGATAGCATCGCAAGAGTATGTTGAAAAATCGCATGCGTGTTTTTAAAACATTCTAAAACAAAATATGCCAATTCCGATTATTTGTATCATAGGACCAACAGCATCCGGGAAAACTTCACGAAGTGTCGCAGAAGCAAAAGTTCGTAATGGCGAAATCATTTCTGTAGATTCGAGGCAGGTGTATCGAACATTAGACATCGGCACTGAAAAAATTACTCCTCGGGAAATGTGCGGGATTCCACACCATCTCATCGACATACGTGAACCGGAAGATGTATACAGTTCAGGCGATTTTGTAGAAGACGCGTCTCGTCTCATTAAAGAAATTAGTGCTCGCGGTAAAACTCCCATTTTAGCGGGAGGTTCTCATTTTTATTTTGATGCTTTATTGCACGGTATTCCCGTTGACGCTCCAAAAAATCAAGAATTGCGGGAAAAACTTGACGCCCTTTCTGATGATGAGCTGTACACGATGATTCTAAAAGCAGACCCTCGTCGTGCATCTGAGCTGGATCCGAAAAACCGCAGACGAATTATACGGGCGCTCGAGATAGTAGACGCTCTTGGGAACGTGCCGAAACGTAAAGAACGAGATGCTCAAAAAAATGTTCTGTACAGTCCGGAGTGGATTATTATTGACCCGCCAAAAGAAGTACTTCGCGAGCGGATTGATACACGTTTAAAAGAAACTCTTGAGCGTGGCCTCATAGAAGAAGTACGCCGTGTGCGAAATCGCGTTGGTGATGCACGTCTAAATGAGCTCGGTCTGGAATACCGCATTATCGGAGAATACCTGCGCGGTGAGCGTACGAAAGATTCACTTTTCCCAACAATATCTGCAAAACTTTGGCAATACGCACGTCACCAAAAGTCATGGATACGAAAATTAAAAAACGAAAATGCTATAGACAGGTAGTTGCTCCTGTTGGTTTCAAAAGAGCTGTAAACGATGCGAGTCCTCCTGTTGTAAACACAGCCATGAGTTCGTTCACAAGAAGCCATGCTGACAAAACAATTACAAAACCAATTATTGCATCAATCAACACTGTTCGCCCTTTGCTTATATTATCCGGTGATGCAGGATTGGTTACAAATAAAAATCCGGAATACGCGATGAGCACAACCATAAAAATGGTAGCCAATATAACGGCGTCGCTCATTATTGTTTGAACCATACCAAACAATGCACCGTATCCGAGCGGACAAGTTTCTTGCGGAACAATCGGCTTTAAAGCTGTGTTTGTTGCAAGTGCTACAAACGGCGCAAAAATAGAACCCGTGACTAAAAAACCGGTAAGCGCCCTCAAATGTTTTTTCATATAATCCAGTATACATTGTTTGCACTGCCATAACGCGCAGTATGCACAAGTTCATTAAACTAATATTTCTTTGCAATTCAAATATTTCAAGCTCTCATAAAAAGCGCGGGGCGGGCGGGCTTCGCCC
>DRNP01000037.1 GCA_011322135.1 Candidatus Kaiserbacteria bacterium
CAATATAACGACCAGCAGGATTGTTTGTCATCATGCCTAAATACAGCATTGCCATTATCCAACTCGACAATCCTGCGTATACGATATGGAAATATCCTGCTACCGTGACATATCCATTATGCGCATGCGCTTCGGGCATCATCAATCCTTCAGGAGCATACACAAGAAACGCGAGCGCCGTCCACACAACAAATGATACTGTGAGCACCAAAATGCTTGCGACAGATGTGTAAGTAAAATCATATTTACCTACTAAATACACCAACCACGGTGTAATAAATACGGCATCTGTCCATACACCGCCGTGTTCCATGAAAGAGTACCCACACGTTATCTGGTGCACTCTCTTCATTTGTGCGTGTGTTGCAAAACCGTCTGCAAATGCAGAAACATACTGCAACAAAATTAGTTCATACCCAACAACAGCTACAACAAACTCCGCATCATAAAGTTTATTCACGACACCTTCCTCCCTTTAGGATTATCTTGTTTTTAGCAATGCACAATATACATACCACTGCCAAACTAAACGAACTACACTTCTAATACTTAGAATACCTATTTTAAACAATTTGTCAAATGGCTGTGCTCGCACACACCATCGAAAATCCACACATTTTCAAAAAATTTTTTGTTCATCTAAACTTGCTGAATTGCTTCATTTTGTTCCCTTTTTAGGAAAGTGCCATATGTATGTTGACTTATTATAAATACAAACTGTTTACATTGCTAAAAATATATACTATCTTGCTTAATAGGTGTTCTTATACATATATTACATAAACCTCAACAAATAACAGGAGGCTGAAAATGCTAACTCAAAAAATCTTGAAAAAGAAAGGTCGCCGGGCGCCAAAACCGGTACTAAGTGGTAATAGTCTTGCTATGTCATTCATAAATGACACAGCACCGCAGATTCAAGACATACTGCCTTCTGTTTTGCCGAGTATCGCTTCTGTCTATATAGAGGAAGCGAAGTCAGACCTCATTGAATATGAACCGATGTGGGTAAAGGGAAATGATTTGGCAACGCGTGGAAATGGAGAAAAAATCTTCTTGCTTGATTCTAGTGGAAAAATTGTACGGAAAACATTCAGGGCGAAAACAAAGATTCCATTTCTCCCTAGAAAATATTATTTCGACGGAATTGCCCACGTATATCTTGATATGGATACTGTCATGAAGCGTCTCGGTAAAAGTGCCCGCAAAATATGCATGGCAATCTCTGTTTTTAAAACAACGCGCGCCGTAATACTTTACACTACAAACGAAGAAGGGTGCTTCATGCATCTACATAAAGAAGAACGGAGTCGCAAACAGACTCGTCTTGGGTATGCGCTCGCACAGAGCCTCTCAAGAGTAGCTTGAAACTTGCGCTACTACTTGATGCCTCGAGACAACAACAGTCATATTTTAACTAAAACTAAAATATGACTGTTTTTTATTCTTATGTTATTCCAAAAACGTTTATCTGATGTTGCTTCGCGTAAACATATTGCCATTGTTTTAATTTTTTGTAAAAAAGTTTTTTGTGTATGTGTGGATAAATGTACATAACTCGACATATGTAATGTTATTGTATAATCATTATGAAAGATTTCGAGTACTACTATTGCACATTTCGTACGTATAATTCATCTGGGAATCTACAGCAACAAAAGCACACTATTTTATAGCCATGTTACTTCTCGTAATAAACATATTTGTACTTTTTGTAACAGTGTTTGTTGCCGGAGTTCTTGTCGGCGTTCTCGTATTCCCCACCACAAGAAAAAAAGTTTCCAAATTCATTGAAAATATCGGGGCAGGTTTCGGAGCAAAGAATCCTGACCTTATGCTTCAACGACCGGTCGATAAACCGATTCTAACTCCCAGAGCAAACTTATGGGAAGATGAAGCCGTACTAAATCCGGCTGCTATAATTTTAAATGATCAAGTGCACCTTATATATCGTGCAATAGGCAGAGACGGAGTTTCCAGACTGGGTTATGCAAGCAGTGCTGACGGATTTGCATTTGACCGACAATATAGACCCGCATTTGCCGTTCATAATCCTGGTGGTCACGGAGCCGTTCGCCACTACTCACCCACCATGTACCCATCGGGCGGTTCGTGGGGTGGAGTAGAAGACCCTCGTATGGTTGTTATAGACGACAACGTATACGTCACATTCAATCTTTTTGATAACTGGGTTTTGCGAGTCGGTGTAATCTCTATGGGCAAAAAAGACTTTTTAGCAAAAAATTTCCACAAATGGCGAGGCCCGACAATATTGTCGAGCAGTAACCGAGAAAAAAACTGGATGTTGTTTCCGGAAAAAATAAACGGCAAGTTTGCGATACTTCACGGAATTATCGACAATGATTCGAATCGTGTTCGAATAGAGTACACAGACAGCTTGGACACGCTTGCTGAACACAGTTTCGAAACGGTTGACCCGCAACAAGTTCCTGATACTCATATTGCATGGCATAAGCATGTGCGTAGTGCGGGGCCACCTCCTCTTAAAACACCGGACGGATGGCTGGTCTTATATCACGCACACGACGACGAAGGAGACCGCTACAAACTCGGGGCAATGTTGCTTGATTTAGATGACCCGACAAAAATCCTACACCGAGCACCACACCCAATACTCGAACCTGACGTCTCATATGAAAACAATGGCAAGCCAGGTGTTATATATGCTTGCGGTGCCGTTGTGAAAGATGGCGTTCTCTTTGTTTATTATGGTGGCGCTGATAAGATAACAGCTGTTGCCACTACCCCATTAAAAGAGTTTCTTTATGCACTCACGCATGACGAAACTCCGGCTCTACAAAAAGAAAATACCGTGGTGTCACCGGATTAAATTAATAACCGATTTTAATTTTATAGATTTTATTTTATGTTTACCGTACGACGTGAACCGAACAACCCTATCCTTTCTCCGAATCGCGACCGCCCGTGGGAAGCCGTCGCAACATTTAATCCATCCGCCGTACGTACAAAAGACGGCGTACGTATTTTCTATCGCGCCATGGGCGATCCTGATGTCCTAATGACACCACCTACAAGTTTTTCAACTATAGGCACGGCTTTTGCGGAAGATGGCGTACATTTTCATTCACGTCGTCAAGTTATCGCCCCTAGCGAATCATGGGAACAGTTTGGTTGTGAAGACCCTCGCGCAACTTTTTTTGAAGGAAAATGGTATGTCTTCTACACAGCACTTGGTGGATTCCCTTTCGGACCAAGTAACATTAAAGTCGCGGTAGCTATTGGCGACTCTCCTGAACACCTTGATGAGCACCATCTCATCACTCCTTTTAATGCAAAAGCTGCGACACTTTTCCCGGAACGCGTTAATGGTGACATTGTATTGATGCTCACTGCGCACACTGACTGGACTGAAGAATATCCATACCCGACAATAGGAATTGCCCGTGCTAAAAAAATGGAAGACTTCTTTGACCCGATATATTGGGACAAATGGCATTCAGAACTGCAAAAAAACACTCTCGTGGATTTGCGCCGAACAGAACATGATCATATGGAAGTAGGCGCCACACCAATACAAACAGAAAACGGCTGGCTTTTAATCTACTCGTACATTCAAAATTATTACGATGAACGTAATAGAATATTTGGAATCGAAGCTGCACTTTTAGACCTTGAAAATCCCCGAAATCTCATATCACGAACATATCCGATGATGGTTCCGGAAGAAGTGTATGAAAAGTATGGGCTCATTCCAAATATTGTATTCCCTTCCGGAGCAACTCTTCACAAAGAATTGCTCGAGATATGGTACGGTTCCGCTGACACGGTTTCTGCAAAATGTTCAGTTAACTTAAAAGATTTACTGCGCGCGCTCGATCCGTCACGCTCATCACGCACACTTACTCGTGCTAAAGAAAATCCTATTCTTTCCCCTCGCGGAAATGGATTTGAATCAAATGCATCTTTTAATCCGACAGCCATCGACATTGACGGCTCTGTACATATTCTTTATCGCGCGATGGATAAAAATAACACCTCCACAATAGGATACGCACGTTCAAAAGACGGTATCCACATCGATGAGCGTCTCGATGAGCCCGTATACATTCCTCGTGCAGAGTTTGAAAAGAAAAAAGGTGACCCAAACGGAAACTCAGGTTGCGAAGACCCGCGCATCTCACGTATCGGTGACACAATCTATTTAACGTACACAGCATACGACGGAGTTCGCCCTCCCGGTGGAGCTTTTGCGTCAATATCCGTTTCCGATTTTGTCGAACACCGTTTTGAAAATTGGAGTGAACCCACTCTTATTACTCCGGACGGTATCGATGACAAAGACATCGGACTTTTGTCTGAAAAAATAAACGGCTCGTATTTGCTTTATCACCGTGTCTCAAACCGCATTTGTGCAGACATACTGCATGATTTAACAGACGGGAAAAGAGTTTCGCGATGCATAGATGTCATCGGTCCAAGAGAAGGCATGTGGGATTCTGCAAAAGTTGGAATTACCGGTGCGCCTTTAAAAGTTTCAGACGGGTGGCTACTCATATACCACGGCGTTTCCAACAACAGTCACTACCGTCTCGGTGCCGTACTTCTCGGTGAAGACGGTATAACGATACGCGCGCGCACCGCAGACCCGATACTTGAAGCGGTCGAGCCGTATGAAAAAGACGGTGTCATAAACAATGTAGTGTTTTCGTGCGGAGGAGTCATACGTAATGACACATTGTTTGTATATTATGGTGGTGGAGACAGGGTAACAGGTGTAGCTACCGGAAGCATAAATCATATAGAAAACGCTCTGCGCAATAACGAAAAATAACATTTAATCCATGAACCCGCATTCTGAAAACTCACTCCCCGATTGCATAGTTTTTGATTTAGATAGCACACTTGCAAAAAGCAAACAGCCCATCGAAAATCAAATGGCAACAATGCTTACTAAAATAGTAGAGCAAACAAAGATTGCCGTAACGTCCGGAGGAAAACTTGAACAACTACTTAAACAAGTCGTAGACCAACTTCCAAAAGATGCCAACATTTCTAATGTTTTCCTTCTTCCTACGTCCGGCGCGGCATTGTACACATACAAAAATGAAAAGTGGACATGCCTATACGAAGAAACACTATCGCCAAAAGAAGTCGAGGAAATCGGCAACGCGATACGCATTGCAAATGATAAAACAAATACTGTTGATTTCAGTCAAAAAGCATACGGGAAGCGCATAGAGTTCCGCGGAGCTCAAGTTTCTTTTTCCGCTCTTGGACAAGAAGCGCCTCTCGACGAAAAACTTTCGTGGGATCCGACCCGCGCAAAGCGCAGTTCTCTGCGCAATGCGCTCGCCCCGATTCTTACAGAGTACACAGTACGCATAGGCGGAAAGACCACAATCGACATAACAAAACATGGCATCGACAAAGCATACGGAATTCGCAAACTGTCTGAATACCTCGCAATACCCATAGAAAAAATGCGCTATGTAGGCGACGAGCTTGGTGAAGGTGGCAATGACGAAGTCGTAATACAAACAGGTATCCCGACACGCGCCGTAACAAATCCTGATGATACTTTGCATTATCTCGAAACTCTCATCAAAAAAACTTAAACCGACAACACGTTATGCACACTCTCACGAGTTGGTTTGTTATACATTAAGAATACATGCTGTAAACTGTTAAATAGAGTGACGCTTTTGCGTTCTTATAAAAGATTACAAGTAATCATTCAACTAATTTAATTCAACATGCATCACAAACTCCGCGAGCTTGCAAAAATAGCAACAGGACTTGTAATAGCCGACGCACTTACCGGAGCTTGGCTAGCAAGTACCGGGCTTCTTCCAATATCATTTTTCGGCATCACATTTACACAAACGGCAATACTCCCCGGTATTATTTTTGATTCTGTGCTCGCTATTTTGCTCGCACACTACGGTTGGGGCATCAAGCTTCCTGTACGAACATTGCGCGAACGTACAATGTTACGCGTCATAGGAACATTGCTCGCAATCGTTGCGATTGGTCATTGGTCTCGTATCGCATTTGGCACCGACATAGTTATCGACGGGTGGCTGTTCCCTGTTTGGCTATCATGGTTTGCAGTAATTATAACAACATATCTTTCATATGTGAGTTTTCATTTTTCACTAAAGCGACATCACTAAAAGTCCGATGACCAACACCAAAACACAACTCCATCAACACGAACCTGCAGGCCTCTCGACAGCTGAGGCAGACCATATTCGCTCAAAAATAGGACTTAACACTCTCGAGGAAAAAAAGCATGGTGCCATTGCAAAATTTTTCAAATGGGTTGTCACACCTATTTCGCTCATGCTTATCGTTGCATCCGCACTTTCATTTATCGCAGGGAAAAATGCAGACGGATGGATTATTGTTTTCCTATTCGCGGCAAACTTCGGTATAAGAATATGGCATGAAGGCAAAGCAGACCAAGCTATCGCAAAATTACAAGAGCACCTCACGGTGTTTTGCCGTGCTCGTCGTGATGGACAGTGGAAAAAAATACCCGCAACACAACTTGTTCCGGGTGATATCGTCATGCTCACAGTCGGCACAATTGTACCTGCAGATGCAAATGTAACTGCTGAGACAAATCTCTCACTTAATGAATCCATGCTCACGGGAGAGTCGCTACCGAGAGTACGCACTGTCGGAGAAACAATTTATTCAGGTTCGTTTGTTGCCACAGGAAACGCAATCATCACAATATCTGCAACAGGAAACCGTACATATTTCGGCAAAACACTTACATCTGTTGAGCATGCAAAAAAACGAAGCGCTCTTGAAAGTGACATCATCACAATCTCTCGCTTCCTTTCTATCTTTGCAATTGTAGCAATCATTATACTTTCAGTGTTCCTTATAAATCGCCCCGGTATAACACTCATAGATCTCGCAACCTTGGATATATCTTTGCTTATTGCAGGTATCCCTGTTGCGTTGCCAACGGTCATGAGTCTCATTATAAGTATCGGTGTACTTGATCTGGCAAAAAAACATGCTGTCGTCCGACGATTGGCATCACTGGAAGATCTTGCAAATGTTGACTTATTGCTTTCAGATAAAACCGGCACTCTTACCGAAAATCGCATACATGTTGACCACGTACTCGTACTTAAAGCAAAG
This sequence comes from Candidatus Kaiserbacteria bacterium, assembly GCA_011322135.1. Lineage (GTDB taxonomy): Bacteria > Patescibacteriota > Minisyncoccia > Phycocordibacterales > Phycocordibacteraceae > C7867-001. The sequence goes on from DRNP01000037.1 coordinate 7,141, forward strand.
GACGAATCCGAAGTACTTTCACTCGCGGTTAGCGCGACAGACCCTGCAGAAGGCAACGCTCTTGAAAATGCAGTAATAGTGAAAGCGAAAGAGTTGCTGGCTTCTCGTTTACCACAAACTGCATTCACTCC
>DRNP01000038.1 GCA_011322135.1 Candidatus Kaiserbacteria bacterium
ATAGGAACCTTTATCAGAAGATAATCCTTCTGTCTTCCGCATTGCTCTTTAATCCCGCAGATATGGGTGAGAAACCGGGGAGAGCTTTTCATGAGCAAATGAAAAGTCTGCTTAGTCGTCTCAAAAAAGCACATCCTTTTACATACAGAACCGGTTTCTCGCAAGATCTTAAGAAGTTTCTGCTCGGTAGAAGCAAACTTGCGCAACGTAGTTCGGTCGTAGATACTCTGAGCAAAATAAAATGTGCGTCTTTGGTAGTGCATGGGGAGAGTGACACCTCGGTTCCAGTTGAATTGATTCGCTCTCTGGAACAAGAGGTAATGAATGAAAATATATCTTGGAATTATATTGACTCCTCCCATAGTCCTTCAAGTTATGGCGACGAGAGCCTTGCGCTGATTAAAAAGTTCATTGAAAAGTAGTTTCTAACTAACAGGCTGATTTATCGTGTAGACTTTTGTAAGTATTTCAAGATAGTGTATAGTTTAGTCTAGATAACTCACAAAGCCTAATTAGTAAGGAAAGGAGGAGTAAATGATCTTTACGTTACCCATTACCGTTAAAGATGGTGCTCCTCTTGGATATTGGCTCACGCCAATCCTTGTGGACGCACTGTCGAAGCAGTATCAAGAACAAGGGGTTCTCTGCTATGGAAAACTGGGGCTTCGTAGCCCAACTCCACTGCAAGAACGTGTCTTCCACGAGACTCTTGATTTCCTGGGCTTGACTTGCGATCGGAAATCAGATTTGGAGTTCAAAAATGATCTACTTGTTTTGTCACAGCAGGTCTATTCAGGAAATGCCTTAATCGAGTATCGGGAGCAAGAGTGCTATCGGTGCCCTTGTGGATGTCTGGAACTTCCTGTATGTATTGCCTCATTCGCAAAAGAGAAGACGTTCATGCGAGTCGGCGGTGCTTACGTATGCAAGGCGTGCGGAAAGCCAGGAGAAGTTGCTCGCGTTAATAGTGACTTCTTCAGGATCGCTCCTGACCAATCTCTCGAATCAGTCTGTGTGTATCCAGAATGGTACCGTGGAGAGCTACGAGAGTTGACACGTCAGCTTCTCGAACAGGGTGTACCTCTCTCACGTAGTAGAGAGACCGGATTAAGTCAGGAGAACATGAACCTCGACGTGGAGAGCGTGTGGTCGTTGATGCTGTTGCTATTCTCGCGCCAGCATCCTAATGAACGGATTCGACTCGTTATCACCAATCACGTGCTAAGGCAAGCCGCAATCGCACTTCTGTTAGCCAAGGCTACAAATCCTGAGCTAAAGGCCGATCTCATTGTTTCTCCATGCATAACGCACCCAGGTGCGTTGGGGAAATGGAATGTGAGTCGCCTGACTGATTTAGGTTTTACTGGCGATCTGTTGAGGTTCATGCTTCTTGGGTCGCTCGGGTGGCAGGCAAAAGATTCGTGTTTGTATGACTCTCCGGCGGCAGTTGAGTATCGGAGACTTACGCTGTTGAAGCGCAGAGTCCAGGACGCGCAACGAGGAGAATTGGTAAAACCATACACCCCTCATGAAGCACTGCACAACTTGTCTCAGCAAAACCTGTCACAAGGCTTAAGGCATGTGTTCAACCCAGAACGTTTCAAGTATCAAACTCTAATCGGTCTTTTCTGACCGGCCCGCTCTAACACCAATGAGCGGGCCTTTCTTTTTATAAAAACATGGGTGCAGGAATCGAACCGGACTCACAAGACAGAAATCGTGACTGTCTCTATTTCCTCAATATAAATACCGTTTTCATCTTTTTCTATATATGCAACCAGTTTTTTATCAAGGTTTGTATTTTTCATATTTAAATATTATCACTTAAGATTATGTTTACAAGCTGTATTCATTCTTGTAGTAGGGGAGCGGGCGATACGACTTTTAGTCGTATCGCCCGCTCCTATAATACTCACGCATACGTTATCCCCACGCCTTGTTCGCGTTACCGCACGTTGTCCGTTATTGTAAAAAGTAATGCGTGTTCGCATATTTTCAACAATTATCGTACTCTGGCTGTGGGCAAAGCAACGCGACATGGAGTCAAAAAAGAATATATAACAAACGCTACTGCCGCGCTCTATTTTTTGAATAAATGGGTCCTGACGCCGCTTTCATTTTCCTGACCCTATTTTTACTATTCCCTCAGGCGTTGCAATTATTTCTTGAACTTGGGTACAAAAAAATTGACATAAATAATTTTGTATGCAATTAATACTATTAGTTCTTTCTTCAAACTTCAACCAAAAGGGAGGTGATGAATGTTTATTCATCGTATGTCTAATGCCGAAGTTTAAGCCCCGTCGTGTGCAGTATCGCGTGACGGGGCATTTTTCTTGAATATCATTTCATTACAAAATAGATCCTGACCCTTCACTACTACTAGTAGTGGAGCGGGCGATACGACTTTTAGTCGTATCGCCCGCTTCTATAATACTCACGCATACGTTATCCCCACGCCTTGTTCGCGTTACCGCACGTTGTCCGTTATTGTAAAAAGTAATGCGTGCCCGCATATTTTTTTACGTCTCTTTAGTTGTACTGACTGGAGGTATTTTTGTTACGCCACAAATATCTCATGCGTTATCTGTAAATGAATCTGTTAATTTTGTACCACGGTTGAAATACACCGGGCTTTCGTGGACTAATCCAAATACCAGAATAAGCGTCGTAATGAAAGATGGCGGAACGTATACTGTTCCTTTCGGTATAGATGGTGATACACAAGCTGGAATTGCAGGCGGTAATTTTTTTGATGTTGAAGGTATTTTGTATCATGTTTCCGCTACCTCGAGCGCGCGCACTTTTTCTGCGAGTTTTGACGGAGATATAACATTGCCATTTGCATGGTCGCAAAATGGGAAATATGAATTGGACTTGTACAAATTTCCTCCGCCAGAACTTATGATAGCTCCGTGGTGGCGTAGGAGTTTGACATTTTTAATTGGTAAAACAGCATACGCTGCAGATATAGAAGCACCGATATTTGTTAAGACAATTCACTTTACGATAAAAGACGCAAACAATCCGTGCAGTGCGCCCAACTCTTGCGCCGATAACGTACTTTTCATTCCGGGTACAGAAGCCAGCCGGCTGTATTATCGTGGAGAGCTTGGTCTTGAGCATCAAGTGTGGGAGCCGAATTGGTATACCGACATTCCGTATCTCGCGATGAATTCTGATGGGACGAGTAAGTACAAACTGTATACAAAGGATATTATTGGTAAAATGGAAGCACACAATCCATTTGAAAGCACCATCGCAAAAATTTTCAAGAAAAATCTTGAAGTGTACGGCAATTTTGAGCACTTTCTAAATCGTCTTGTTGCATCCAGTACTATAAATGCATGGAAAGCGTATCCATATGATTGGCGTTATGATGTACGCGATGTTGTAAAAAACGGCACACTCACAGAGCTCTCGGGCGGAAGTATAAAGCGTGTGTATTTGTCAGATGTGCTAAAAAATCTTGCTTCAACTTCAAAAACAAAAAAGGTTACCATTGTTGCACACTCAAACGGAGGTCTCGTTGCAAAAGCGCTTGTACAATATTTGGGCGCCGACGCATCTAAATATATTGACAAGATTATTGTTGTTGGAACTCCGCAATGGGGAACACCGAGCAGTATTGGTGTGATGTTGCATGGAGACGGAGAGACGATGCTTGGCGGTCTGGTGATGAACGGTGCTGAGACACGCACGGTAATAGATGAGATGCCGGATGCGTACGATCTACTGCCGGCTCGCACGTATTTCGTGCATGTCGCAGACCCTGTTGTTGTTTTTAAAACAGACGATTCTATTTCAGGGAAATTTGCAGCGCAATTTGGGAATGTCATTACTTCTTTTTCTAATTTTTCAAACTTCTTGGAGGATAGTGCCGGGCTAGACGCGCAAGCCGGTGGCTCAAGAGACTTGTATGCTCCGGTTCCTCTATCAAACTCTATTCTTGCAAAAGCATCTGCCACGCATTCCGCACTAGACAAATGGACACCGCCTTCCGGCATTTCTTTTACAGCGATAGCCGGCTGGGGACAAGATACAGTGAAAACACTTTTGTATACAACAAAAAGCAAAACGGTATGCAACGCGCTAACCGCAGGACCCATTCCGCTACAATGCGAGCAGGTTCATTATCTTGAACATACAGCGACAACAACACAAGATGGAGATGGAACTGTGGTTTCTCCGAGTGCGGTGGGGAATGTAAAAGATGCACGATATTTTAACATTAAGAATTTTGAGAACCAACATCTTGGGAAAATTGTCCATCGAAATTTAATGGCTGCGTCTCCTATTCAAAATACAATTAAAGATTTATTGGATAACGCGACCGCGAATTCAGAGCATTATATACAAAAAACAAAACCAACAAGTAGCACAACTCCAATCAAGATACGTATCAGCACTCACTCGCCTGTTAATATAGTTGTGACTGATTCAAACGATGCACAAAGTGGCATCGTGCCGATCCCCGGAACTGATTTTTCAGGTATAAAGCGAGACATTATCGGTGGATCCGTGCATGTTTTTGATAACGAAGAATACGTAACAGTGCCGAAAAACGGTGTTTATCATATTTTAGTATCCGGATATGCACACGGATCCGCCACTATTCAGGTAGAGACGATTAAAAGTGACGGTAACACCGCAACCAACGCGCTCTTTGCGGATATTCCGACGAGTGCCAGCTCAACTGTATCTTTCACCGAGACAAATGGCGTTCCCAGTGCACCAAAAGTTGATATTGACGGTGATGGGAAAACTGATCTTGTAGTTGCATCATCGGCTCCCGGTGCCGACCCGCTCGCATATGTGCGCTATATGAAAAATGTTATTGATGAGCTTGGCTTACAAAAAAGTACGCAACACTCACTTGACGTGCGACTTTCGGCCATCGAGCATCAAATCGAATTTCCACGGAAATGGTTTAATGGCAAAACAATGCATAAAATGCACAAAAGTGCGCATGTTTTTGGGCATAAAAAGATATTGATACTTCGCCCGCAACTCAGCTCACTCACGCATTTTGTTGAGTGGCAGTTTGGACTGTCTGCGAGATTATCAAAATTAAAAATGTTCAACTTGTTCCATATGAAAGGTGGTTTGTCCGAGCAACAAGCGGAACTAATTATCAACATGATAAATCAGCTAAAATCACTTTTATGAAACTCACATACAAAAAAATCTCACTATTTGCAATTGCAGGCGTGGCGTATTTAGTCGGGCAGTATTTTAGAGGAGTATGGTTTTTGGGAAGTACAATTCCAAATGTGTGCGGTCATGCTGAAGCTGGAGGAATACCGTTTTGCAATTCTCCATTCATCGACAC
>DRNP01000039.1 GCA_011322135.1 Candidatus Kaiserbacteria bacterium
GCCACATACCCTATAGGGTATGCAAATTTATTTTATTATATCAGTAATTTGTGCATAGTATTGTTGCAAATAGTAGTTATCATAGAGTATTATAATGAATATATGAGTATAATGCATCCGAAGATTCTTCATTCCGAGATAGAAGTACGTGAAGTAAAAGACAAACATTCCGAACTTCGAGAAGTAAATGCTTTTGATAGGCAACTCAAAGAATTGTTCATCATCGAAAATACAAAATTCATAGGTATGCCAAAAGAGGAAGTATTTGCTTCAGATGAATTTAAAAAGTATTTGGTAGAAAAAGAAAACAGTTTTGTATACGTGTACTTCCCATGGATTAACACTTTAGTTAAGACTGTTGATTCAGAAGATTATTTCAGTTTGATAACTAATCGTAATCAAGATCTTATTACGGCAAAGGAACAAAACTTACTTCGTAATTATAATATTGCTGTTTTTGGAATGAGTGTCGGGTCAAATATTGCGCTAGTACTTGCTCAAGCAGGTATCAGCAACAGCATCGTCATTGCTGATTTTGATGAACTCGATACTACAAATTTAAATCGTATTCTTGCAGGAATACAGGACGTCGGGACGAACAAATCTGTAGTTACAGCGCGACGTATTTATGAAAGTAATCCGTTTGCAAATGTGACTGCTCTAACAGAAGGGATTAATGAGGAATTATTAGAAGAAATGCTCAGTGATGGAAAAATAAATTGTATTGTTGAAGAAATTGACAACTTCCCATTCAAAATTCACACGCGTATTCTTGCGATGAAATATAAGGTACCTGTTGTTACTGTTACTGATAATGGCGATGGTGTTATATTGCATGTCGAGCGATATGATCTTGGGCATGACAAAATCTGGGGCAAGCCGGTTCAATATTATGAGGAGAAACTTAAAACACCTGCAACAAAAGAAGAAATGGGTTCGATTATTATAAATGACGTAGTTGGAGGTCCCCACCGTGTTGATTCTAAAATGCTTGCAAGTGTAAAGCGTGTCCTTTCAAACGAGCTTGTTTCGTGGAGCCAACTTGGATCAGCAGCAATACTTGGTGGTGTAATTGCAACATATGCAATAAAACAAATTGTACTTGGGAATGAAACTGATAAAGATATACGTGTGTGGGTAAGCCCGGAAAAAATTGAAAAAGGCAACCATTCCGCGTCGTAATAATAAGATTATTTTAAGATATATAAATATAATATGCACAATTCAATATCAGGAGATATCACAGAAGTCAGCTCACTTTCTGATTTTGATAACCACACACTCGTTTCGTTTATAGAGGATAAAGAAAGTGGGTTTCGTTCTGTTATCGCTGTGCACCGAGCAAATCCTGAGGTTCCTTCATTTGGAGCTACACGACTTTGGCATTATACGGACAGTATAGACGGATTAAAAGATGCACTACGGCTTTCACGAGGCATGTCATATAAAGCCGCGCTCGCGGGACTTCAGTGTGGTGGAGCAAAAGGGGTTATTTTGTTACCAAAAAAAGATATTTCTGAATCTGAACGCGCACTCTTTATTAAAGAATACGCATCACGTGTGAATGTCCTTGGAGGTAATTTCATTACCGGAATCGACGTGGGGATTCAACAGGAAGATTTGGAAAAAATGCGCAGTGTTTCAAAATATATAGTTGGATTCAATAATAATTCTACAGAGTTTACTGCACTGGGTCTTTACGAAAGTATTCGAACAGCACTCGAAGAAGTCTTTAATTCGTCAGATCCTTCCGGGCGTTCATTTGCTATCCAAGGTCTTGGAAAGGTTGGTGGCGGATTACTTGATTTTCTATATGATACAGCAGGCGAGACATCTAAGATTTTTGTTTCTGATATTAACGAGAGTCTTGTTGAAATGACAAAGGAAAAGTTTCCGCGCGTTATTCCTGTAAGTGCAGAAGAAATAAGCAAACAAGAAGTTGACGTGTTTGTGCCGTGCGCTTTAGGCGGTGGATTACGGCATGATTCCGTTAAAGATTTTCGAGTAAAAATAATTGCCGGTGGAGCAAATAACCAGCTCGAAGACGAATCAGTTGGCGATGATCTACACGAAAGCGGTATTCTCTACGCTCCGGATTACGTTGTGAACGCCGGTGGTTTGATAGCTGTATTTGATGAATACGATCACGATACTTACAGTCGTGCGCGTGTTGAAACAGCTGTTCGGAATATTCCAAATGTACTTAAGAAAATATTTACAGAAAGCAAACTTGAAAATCTCGCAACAAATCGTGTTGCAAACCGTATGGCTGAGAAAATATTTAACGAATATGCAAAAACAAGATAATAAATATAGTTTTCCGGAACCGTTTAATGATATTGCTACGGCAGAAAATGCATTGCGTACATACGATTCAAGTAAATGGATGCTTCAGGGAGAACGGTCAGCTATAGCACTTTTTAAAAAAATGAGTAAGCATGTACCCGCGTACAAAGATTTTCTAAAGAAAAATAATATAAATCCTGATTCAATTAAAACTATATCTGATTTCTCAAAAGTTCCTTTGGTTGACAAAGATAATTATTTACGCAAGTATCCTTTAAAAGATTTGTGTTGGGGCGGCGAGTTTTCAGAAAAATCTTGGACAGTGTGTACGACATCCGGTTCTACAGGAGAACCGTTTTATTTTCCACATGGTATAGATCAAGACGAGCAGTACGCTTTTATGGCAGAACTGTATTTGCGTGCAAATTTTCAGATTCATAAAAAGCGCACGCTATATATCAACGGATTTCCCATGGGCGCATGGATTGGAGGTGTATTTACATATAAGGCAATTACAATGCTTGCAGAGCGTGGAGGTTATAGTTTAAGTATTATTAATCCGGGTATCAATAAGGCAGAGATTATCAAAGCGATAAGAACTCTAGGCGACGAGTTTGATCAAGTTATTATAGGAAGTTACGGTCCTTTTTTGAAGGATACACTTGATGATGGCACCAGAGATGGAATAGATTGGAAAAAATATAATCTGGGTTTTATCTTTTCAGCAGAAGGATTTTCAGAAGGTTTTCGAGATTTCATATTGAACATTGCCGGGAAAGATGACAATCTCTCAACAACATTAAATCATTACGGTACTGTTGACTTAGGCACAATGTCTTATGAGACGCCACTTTCAATCCTTGCGCGACGTCGTGCAATTGGAAACTCAAAGATATATAACTCATTATTTAATGATGCAGTTCGCTTGCCGACAGTAACTCAATTTATTCCGAGCATGTTTTATTTTGAAGAGGTTGATGGCACACTTGTGTGTTCAGCACCGTCCGGATTACCGCTAGTGCGATATAACTTGAGGGACATTGGTGGTGTTTATCAATATGATTCCATGTTAGATAAATTTCGTGAATATGGCGTAAATCTCGATAAGGAGATTGATGATCGTAACCTTACGAATACCAACTGGAAATTGCCGTTTGTATATGTATATGAAAGAAACGATTTTTCAGTCAGTTTTTATGCATTTCAAATTTATCCGGCAACTGTTCGTAGAGCTTTTGAAGACATTTCAGTTGTAGATTCAATTACAGGGAAATTTTCGATGGCTATCGGTTATGATGAAAATCAAGATCAACAGTTTGAGATACATGTTGAATTGAAAAAAAATATAAAAGATACTCCTGAACTCAAAAAGGTTATTACAAATCTGGTGACAAAACAGCTTCTTGAAGAAAACTCAGAGTATAGAGCAACATATGGTATGAAAGGCGAGCGCGTATTACCGCGAATAATATTTTGGCAGTATGAACACAAGCGCTTTTTTCGTCCGGGTATAAAACAGAAGTGGGTACTGAAATAGTTATGGATAAATCAACACTTATCGAGTTATTGCGATATGCCTGTAGGGCTCCTTCAGGTGATAACGTACAACCATGGAGATTCACATGGGACGGAGTACGTTTATCAATATACAATGTACCTGGAGTTCATAACCCGTATCTTGATTTTGAAGAACGAGGTTCTTATATAGCTCACGGGGCCTTATTGGAAAACTTACGTATAAGTGCACCGCATTATGGGTATAATATGGAGTTTGAGCTTTTTCCAGACACTAAACATACTGAATTGGTTGCTATATGTTCTTTTAGTCGATGTGCAAAGAATGAAGATGAATTATTTTTTGCAATAAAAGAAAGAGTTACGAATCGTCGTCCATATAAAATCCGTGAGCTTACTGAGAGTGAAGAGTCTACATTGTATAAGACGGTTGCGAACGTTTCAGGAACAGAATTGTACATTGCAAAAAATCGTAAATCTATACAAAAAATTGCCGCTTCAGCAAGCGGTGTTGAGAAAATAATCCTAGAGGACGAGCGTATGGCAGAGCATTTATTTTCCAAGATAGTTTGGACAGACAAAGAAGACCGTGAGAAAAAATCAGGATTTTTTATTAAAACAATGGAGTTTAATTTTGTGCAAAGATTCGTGTTTCGCTTAGCAAGCAAGCCTAAAATTATGTACTTTTTGAGAAAAATAGGATTACCAAGTTTTATTGCTAAACAAGATGCTGTTCTTTATTCTTCTAATGCAGGCATGGGGGGTATTGTTATTTCAGACGAATCAGCGGAGTCATTTATATTTGCAGGACAGGCTCTTGAACGAATATGGCTTACTTTGACAAATATGCAACTTGCGTTTCAGCCGTTGATAGGCATGACTTTTGTAGCTTATAAAACAGAAACAGGGCGTGGTGATTTGAAAGATGCTCATGCCAAGCAAATAGAAGAGGATTTTAAAAATGCAAAAGAAAGTCTGGGAGTTACTAGCGGGATTCTCGCTATGCTTTTTAGGTTTGGTGATGCAGAAAAACCGAGTGTGCGCACACGTCGTCGTGACCCGGATATTACATTTGTATGATGAGCACTATTTCTTTGGACGTATATCAGGTACAATAATTTATAAATATTATGGAAGTTTTACAGAATCTACATTTACTTTCTGTTGGCGTTACTGTAGCGGCAAC
>DRNP01000040.1 GCA_011322135.1 Candidatus Kaiserbacteria bacterium
ATCATTTTAAATAAAATTTCTCGTATAGTAGATGAGTTAAATAACAAAAATAATTCTACTCCTCCGCTTGTGATGACGTAGCATGCTCTGGTTTAAGCCCGAAAAACACTTGTGTTTTTCGGGCTTTTTGACTAAAGTGCATAAATGGTGTATTATAAATGAGGAAGGTGGCGATGGCTTAATTTGTTTAAGTGTCGGCATATTGAAAAAAGTAAAAAAAGGAGGTTTGTCATGAAAGAAATTTCTGCAGTTGAAATCAGCTTGATTGTTACAGGGGCAGTATTTTTTGTGCTGTTTTGTATTGGTGTCTACGGAGCTATTGTGCGCAAAAAAGTGATCAAGATAGCGCATGATGCTTATGCACAATCAAAACAGATAGGTGATTTAATCTTGAATTCTTCAGATCGAATGAGGAATTCGTTTTTCGACAGATTTAAAAAACTAGAGCTCTCCAGAGCATCCGAGTTCTCTTTTCTGAGAACTTCAGGATGTCTCTCGGATTATGAAGAGAGCTACAGGCAAATGGGTCGTTTGCTAAATGGCTATAACTTGCTTCTTTCTGAAATAAAAAGAGATATTTCTCAGAAAGAAGAAGCAACTAAGGAAGGTCCGGTTTTGTTGAATAAGATTCCCGGACTGTTGTTAAAAGCTGAGGAAAAGATTGCTCATGCAAATCGTCCGGGGAAGAGGCAGTTATTGAATGCCTCTAAAAAAGAGTACTCGAGATTGCAATCTCTGATACGTATTGCCAAAGAGGAGGAGGAGCCATTAGACTGGAAATACTTTTACCCGATACTTACCCATCTACGAAGACGGATAAGTATTGTCGTAGAGGAGGAAGATTGACTTAACCTCCTTAAACACTAGACCTTTGTGGACGTATGTCCACAAAGGTCTTTTTTAATGATGGAAATGGGTCCAGGACCCATTTCCTCATTTCCTAGGTGTTGTACACTATTTTTTGAACCTGTAGTGCTGGGTGTTGTGAATAGTGCAATTATGTCGTAGTATCTTCATACATAGTCAAATATGCCGGGATAGCTCAGTTGGCAGAGCAACGGTTTTGTAAACCGTAGGTCGTCGGTTCGAGCCCGACTCTCGGCTCCAGGATATTTAACGCGCCGGTCATTTATGACCGGCGCTTTTGGTTTTTTTAATGTATTTTTATAGTGCTCGTTGCCGTACTTGTGGCGAGAGCGTTTTTTGGAAACGCTTTTTCCAGGTCGGTTAGCGACGTAAAGCCGTAATGTAAGTCTCCTTGTATTATAAACGCGGGAAGTTTTGGTTTTACTTTTTCGACAGATATAAGTGTTTTTAAAGCTCCCAGATCAATGTTGTAGTCAAATGAATAAACACGCAAGTGAGGATATGTTTGTCGTAAGTAGGAAAGTGCGTAGCCGGCGCGATCGCAGTCTTCGCAGTTTCCTGCGTTTGAATAAAAATAAAGTACTACAACAGGTTTAACTTTGCAGTTTGTTTCAAGTTTTTTTGTCAATAGGTAATCGCGAATTTCAAGTAGTGCGTATGATTTCTTTAGTTCAATAACTTGTGGGTCTTTACTTCCTAGACGGTTTTCGGTGAAAGATAGTCTGTCGCCCAAATCAGAAAGCTCTTTCGAAAGAGTGGTATTTTCAGAAATATTTTTACAGGGAGCATTCTCAAGAAGTGCAAATTGGGTTTCGAGCGATAATGTATCGGTCGATAGACGTGTTTGCATTGTATTAAGCTCGGATATGCGTTGTTGGTCAAAGTAATTTACAGTATAAACAACAGTGCCAACGAGTAGGACCGTAAGACCTAGAGCGATAAGTGCGTTTCGTGCGAAGAGAGACATGATTTGTATAAATATTATTTTTTATATTAGCGCCACGAGCGCCGTGCTCCGGAAGCGACATCCGCCACTGAGCGTATTAACCACAGAGGCGCTACAAATCCGTACAAAATAGAATAGGCAATGGCACTGACAGTAAGATTGCCGGGAGTATTTGATAAGCGTTTACCCATCACGATGAACACAAGTGTTATCAAAAGCGTGGCTCCTCCAAGAAAGAACATGACTGTGAACGGGAGGTAAAACCAGCTAAAAGAATGTAATGAAAGTGCGTATGTGAGTGGCACACCTTGTGCAACAGAAACTGAGTGTATTGTTGATTTTGCAAATTCAAATATAGATAAAGAAAAAAGAGAAATACCGCTAAACATGGAAAAAAGTGCAAAAGGCAGAATAAAAAGACCGAGAGCGTTGTATCGCGGATTCGCTATGAGTCCTCGATAATCGTATAAAATGTTACGCAAGAAACCGCTTGTCCACCGGACGCGCTGTTTTAAAAGTGGTCGCAGTGTTGATGGTGCTTTTGTATAAACTCGCGCACGCAGAGAATTTTCTATTTTATATCCGGCATATTGAATACGAAGTGCCATTTCCAAATCTTCTGTTTGATATCCGTGACGAAAATTTCCAAGCTCACGGAATACTTTTGATCGGTATATTGAAAAAGGTCCCGGAGTTACATAGATTCCGTTTACAGAAGATAAAATATGACGTGTCGTTATACCGAAAATGTATTCTGCGTATTGCATGTGTTGTAGTAGTGTGTGCGGTTTGTGTACAGACATTGCCGCGGTCGTAGCCATTACTTCTGGTTTTTCAAAACAAGATACAATCTCGCGCAATGCATCCGGAGCAACGAGTGAATCCGCGTCGAGACAACCGATGAATTCTGCTTCCGGCGATGATGAAATGCCTGCATTTAATGCTGTATATTTTCCTCCATTTTTTTCTTTGTTAATGATTTTTATCTGCGGGTGCCTTGCGAACCGAGCAAGTATTTTTTTTGTATTATCTGTTGATCCGTCGTTTACCAAAACTATAGAAAGCTTTTTGCTTGGATATTTTAGAGCGAGAAGAGACTTCGTTGTTGACTCGATAGTATTTTCTTCATTCCAGCACGGAACAATGATTGCAACATGTGGATATGTTGTAGGGGTGCCTCTTTTCCGGCTATCACGAGCAGGCTTTGACAGAAACGTAACGAGTAGAAAAAACTCGTAATAAATCGCTGCGAGCAAAAAAGGATACACGATAAGATTGGGACTCCAAGCCATTACTAGTGATAGTAGCAAACACAAGGTGTTTTTTCCATGAGGCACAAATAAAATACACATTAATGCACGGGCGGGCGAAGCCCGCCCGTGCATATGTGTATTTTGTGACGCACTGCTTAAGCGAGCGCGGTTTTGAGAAAAAACCAAACACGCGGTATAGTAGATGTCATGCAAAAAGGGCGTTTACATCCAATAACAGTGGCTATCCGCGATATTGCGGATATTTTTGGTCGTATGGGTTTTGGAGTTGAGTATGGTCCTGAGCTGGAAGATGAGTGGCACAATTTTGATGCGTTAAACGTGCCGGTTAATCATCCTGCGCGCGACATGCAAGATACTTTTTTTACACGTGAAAAACCGCCACGTGTTCCGCGTACACACTGTACATCTGTTACGTTGCGAGGTTTAGAGCAACTTGCAAAAGAAGGCGGAACGCACAAACGAATGATAAATCCGGGAAAAGTCTTTCGCAATGAAGCAACTGACGCTACTCATGAAGCACAATTTTATCAGTATGATGGTTTTGCTGTTGCAGATACCGGTGAGATAACACTTGCACATTTAAAAGGTGTATTTGATAATTTTTATCGAGAATTTTTTGGAAAGGATACAAAGATACGATTCCGCCCGAGTTATTTTCCGTTTGTAGAGCCGGGTGTCGAAATAGATGTTTGGTTTGAAGCTCCGGGACGTGAAGGTAAATGGCTTGAAATGGCAGGGGCGGGAATGTTACACCCAAACGTATTGCGTAACGCAGGTCTCGACCCGAAAAAAGTTCAAGGTTTTGCATGGGGAGGCGGTATCGAGCGATTGCTTATGGTGAAGTATGGGATACCGGACATACGTCTTTTCCATTCCGGTGATATTCGTTTTATACATGGTTTTGATGAAAAGGAAATAATATAAAATATGAAAGTTTCTCTAACATGGCTTCAAAAATATTTCGATGAAAAGCTTCCGGATGTAAACACAGTGTCGGACGCATTCACTTTCCATTCGTTTGAAGTGGAAGAGCAAAAAGACGACATGCTTGATTTAGACGTTTTACCGGACCGTGCAAGTTATGCACTTTCGCATCGTGGAATTGCGCTAGAGCTTTCCGCGGCACTTGATATCCCTATGAAATCGGACCCGCTTCGAGAGGAGCTTACCGGATTACAAAAAACGGAAAAACTTTCTGTTGAAATAGAAGATACTGAAAAATGTTTGCGCTATATCGGAGCCGTAGTTAAAAATATAAAAGTAGGACCTTCCCCGGATTGGTTGAAAAAAGCACTTGAATCTGTTTCGCAACGGTCAATAAATAATGTGGTTGATGCGACAAATTATGTGATGCTGAATATCGGTCAGCCACTCCATGCATTTGATGCGGGGAAACTCGCACAAGAAAACGGGATGTATAAAATAATCGTACGAGGCGCAAAAGACGGAGAAAAAATAACCACATTGTCCGGAGACGAAGTAACTCTTCCGGAAGGAACACAAATTATTGCAGACGGGATAAGCGGTACGGCACTCGGTATTGCCGGAATAAAAGGCGGTACGTTTGCGCAAGTTGATGAAAATACAACCAGTATCATCGTTGAGTCTGCAAGCTTTGACGGGTCTACAATTCGTCGCGCTTCCAGAAAGTTGAAACTTTTCACAGATGCATCTTTACGTTTCCAAAACAGTCCGTCACCGGAGCTCGCTTTATATGGTATGAATGATGTCCTTGCTCTTATTACGGATATCGCAGGTGGTCTAGTCGATGGGGCTGTAGATATTTATCCATCTCCGGTCTCACGTAAAAAAGTCAGTGTGACTCTTGAAAAGATAAACAACATGCTCGGAGCAGATTTTTCTGACGAACAAGTCGCCGGTGCTTTTCGTCGTTTAGGACTTCCGTATACTTATGAAGACAAAAACTACATCGTTACTCCGCCATTTGAGCGAAAAGACATTAACATAACGGAAGATTTGGTTGAGGAAGTTGGACGTATCGTCGGTTATGATAATATTACTTCGAAGAACTTGTCGAAAATCACAGGTGAACCGGATCAAGCTCGCTTTCGAGGAATAGAGAAAGTCAAAGATTTTCTCGTGGAGCGTGGCTTTACAGAAATAAGTACACAGTCATTTGCGAAAAAAGGAGATATTATGCTTGCTAATCCGCTTGATAAAACGAAGCCTGCTTTGCGTTCTACACTTTCTAAAAATATGCAGAATGCTATGGAACTCGCTCGTAAATATTCTCCGAGTGTTTTGGGTCCGAGCGCAAAGCCGAAACTCTTTGAAATAGGTACGGTTTTTACAAAAGACGGAGAGCGCACCGAAGTCGAAGTATCGGAAAGTGTTGAAGGGCTTCCTAAGATTGAGAATGATAATACTTACATACCTAAACGTTATACTCTCGGGGAATATAAACAGTTTTCAATATATCCGTTTATGTTGCGTGATATCGCAGTGTGGACTCTGGCAGGTACGGCAAGTGATAAAATAGAGGAAGAGGTAAAAAAGTTGGCGGGAGAACTGTTCATACGTATCGATTTATTTGATTCTTTTGAAAAAGACGGCCGCATTTCGTATGCTTTTCGTATTGTATTTGAGTCAAATGACCGTACACTTACAGACAGTGAAATAAATGAAGTAATGGAAAAGATAACGTCTGCACTTAATGCACACGAAGGATATGAAGTTCGCTGATTTTTTTGTGCTATACTGAGAGTAACCAAAAAGTATAAAATATGGCTAAAAAAGACGAAAAAACAGCAAATAAAAGCACCGCGAAACGCGGTGCGAAAGCGTACGATGCTTCATCTATTCAAGTTTTAGAGGGTCTTGAACCGGTTAGAAAACGCCCGGGAATGTATATTGGTACAACGGGTTCCGAGGGGCTTCATCATCTTATATGGGAGATTTTTGATAACGCTCGTGATGAAGCGATGGTAAATCGTTGCGATGATATAGAAGTCGCTCTTTTGCCGAATGGTTACGTACGAGTTGCGGACAATGGAAATGGTATTCCGGTCGGGATCCATCCAAAGACAAAAGTCTCTGCGCTCGAGACAATTATGACAACACTCCATGCCGGCGGTAAGTTCGACAACGAAGCGTATAAGTTTTCAGGTGGACTTCACGGAGTGGGAGCTTCTGTTGTAAACGCTCTGTCTGAGCATGCAAAAGTTGTAGTGCATCAAGACGGGAATATGCATATGCAAGAATACAAAATAGGCAAGTCTCTTGCTAAAGTAAAAAAGATTGGTACGACAAAGTCGCATGGTACGATTGTTTTCTTTAAACCGGACGAAACTATTTTCAAAGAAGGTATAGTTTTCAGTTTTGATAAAATTGTAAATCATTTGCGCCAACAAGCGTATTTAGTGAAAGGCACTCGTATTAGTGTTGTAGATGCACATGATGATGAAAGAGCTTTTGAGTATGAGCGTATTTTTATACGTGAGACAGAGCTGGATGTTCCCAGCATGACATTTTATTTTGAAGGTGGGTTGAAGTCGTTTGTATCTTTTTATAACAAGCACCAAACACTCATAAATAAAAAGATTTTTTATATTGAAAAAGAGCAAGATAAAGTAATTGTAGAGATCGCATTTCAGTACATAGATGATATTACGCCACATATCATGGCATTTGCCAACAATATTTATAATCCGGAGGGAGGCACGCACATAACAGGATTTAAGACTGCGCTCACGCGCTCTTTGAATGTGTATGGTAGGGCGGCAAATATCCTTAAGGAAAAAGACGAGAATTTTACAGGTGACGATGTTCTGGAAGGCATTACCGCTGTTGTTTCTGTGAAATTATCAGAGGTTCAATTTGAAGGACAAACAAAGGGCAAGTTGGGAAGCACAGAAGCGCAAAGTGCCGTGGCTACTGTTTTTGGGTCTGCACTCGCGGAGTTTTTGGAAGAAAGTCCTGATGATGCAAAAGCAATTATAAATAAAGTATCTCTGGCACTTAGAGCGCGAAAAGCCGCGAAAGCCGCGAAAGATTCTGTGCTACGTAAGGGTGCGCTAGACGGTATGACTCTTCCGGGCAAGTTGGCAGATTGCCAAGTGAAGGACGCTGAAGAAGCAGAAATATTTATCGTTGAGGGAGATTCTGCAGGTGGTTCATCGAAGCAGGGGCGTGACCGTCGCACGCAAGCTATTTTGCCGTTGCGCGGTAAGATTTTAAATGTCGAGCGTGCACGAATTGACAGAATGCTCGCTTCAGTCGAGATCAGAGCGCTTATAGTGGCGCTTGGTACGGCTATCGGTGATGTATTTGATATTTCAAAGTTGCGCTATCATAAAGTGATTATTGCAACTGACGCAGATGTCGACGGGGCACATATTCGTACCCTTTTGCTTACTCTTTTTTACAGGCACTTTAGGCAGGTTGTTGAAGGTGGATATATTTATATTGCCCAACCGCCACTTTATAAGATTTCGCGTGGAAAAGACGTACGATATGCGTATTCAGATGAAGAAAAAGAAACCGTGCTAAAAGATATGGGAGTTGCCTCAGAAGATGTTTCCGAAGTTGAAGATGGAGAGGTAGAACCGCAACCTGAAGCTGAAGACGCAAAAGAAGAAAAAGATACAAAAAATACGAAACCAAAGAGAGTGACTAAAGTGAACATACAGCGCTATAAAGGTCTTGGTGAAATGAATCCGTCGGAGCTTTGGGAGACAACAATGGATCCTGAACACCGCGTATTAAAGCGCGTAAGGATAGAGGATGCACAAAGCGCAGATCGTATTTTCGAGATTCTCATGGGAACGGACGTTCCTTCACGTAAGAGCTTTATTCAAAGTAATGCAAAGCTCGCAAATATTGATGTATAGGTTATAAAAAACAAAAGCGTGGCAGGATGTAATCCTGCCACGCTTTTGTTTTTTTGGAACAATCAATAATTTTATTGCCCGAGAATTGTTACGCTTCGTGAAGATATGTTGTCGTTTTCATTTGACTCAGCTACGTTGTTTTTAGGGTCAACGGTAATCGTTATGTGTTGACTTGCTCCCGGTGTCGCTTGGTCAAACCCGAGCATATAGTCGATGTGGTCTCCGGGATTAAGTGCTTGTTGTTTTGGCGATACGAATACGTAATTGGTCTGTGTAGGGATTTGTGCTGAGAAGTCCCACGGAGGGGTTATGTTTGAGCCTGTGTTTTTGATAGAGAATTTAACAGCTACGCGTACTCCGTGCGGGATTGTCGATGTCGCTACAAATGACTTTGTCGATGTCGAAGTTAAATAACCTGTAGCGATTATATGTACGGTCAAGTTTGGTAGCCCGTGCAGTATCGTATTTGAAGATGAATGTGTACCGGAACCATTTGGTATTTTGTATTTCGAGCTTGTGCGGACTCCTTGTTTTTGTACAGGTTTTGTTCTGTGTTTTATGACGGAAGTATTATGCGTGCCGGTATTTTTTGATTTTTGTGTGCTCGTCGCTCGTTCTGATTTTGTAGTTGAAGTCGCATTTGGTACTACCGAAAGGTGAGAAGCAGTATCGTTTGGCGATGAGAATAGTTGAGATAGAGATACGGATGCCGTATCAAGACCTTCGACGGCTTTTGGAACAAACTGACCTGCATAAATAGCTAAAATAACTCCTGCTATTACAGCAGCACTAAATCCCAAAAAAGCCATACTTTTAAATGTTTTTCGTCCAATATTTGGGGACGTATTTTTTTGAATATCCATAAGCAATATTTTATTGTAACTATATGTTTAGCACGGCATTGTCATTTTGTCAATATTTTGTGATAATGCGTTCAGTGTGGTAGATATGTTCGCAAAAGTACGAGTATCTCGCGTTTGCATCTGATGTACTTTGGGTTGTGCACTGAAAGGATATACAGTATTCTTTTTTTGCGGAAAGATTATTTGTATTTTGTGTATGAGATGCACGTGTCCTCGTTTGCCACTGTAAGCAAAAGCTTGCATCGACGGCACTCGAACATCGTGCGAAAATAAATCGCTCCGCACGCTACGCATTTCATTTCGCACGTATTCTCGTTTGCCACTGTAAACAAAGTTTGCAATGGCTACACTCGAACATCGTGCGGAGACCGCACGTGTCCTCGTTTGTCACTGTAAGCAAAAGCTTGCATCGACGGCACTCGAACATCGTGCGAAAATAAATCGCTTCGCAATTTCATTTCGCACGTATTCTCGTTTGCCGATGTAGCTCAGTTGGTAGAGCACTCCCATGGTAAGGGAAAGGTCGCCGGTTCGAATCCGGCCATCGGCTCAGGCATGTTTGTTGGCACGTGTTTTTGTGGTAAAAAATATGTGACACATTTGCCGCCTTAGCTCAGTTGGTAGAGCGACGCACTCGTAACGCGTAGGTCCCCAGTTCAATCCTGGGAGGCGGCTCCGGAAAGCAAACGAAATGAACGGCATCATCGTATTGCCAGGTTTGCTATACTGTTATTGATTATGAATGACATATCAAATAAAAGACTTTCTGAATTGGAAGCGCTCATGGCATCTGCAGATTTTTGGGAGGATAAAGATTCTGCACAAAAAGCAGTGCGAGAATATCAGGAGTTAAAAGAGTCTGGTGGAGGAGATGCGCATGACCGTGGAAATGCGACTCTTGCCGTGCTTGCAGGAGCAGGAGGAGATGACGCAGAAGATTTTGCGGGGATGCTTTTGCATATGTATGAAGGATATGCCACTACAAAAGGTTGGCGAACAACGGTTCTCCACACAAACGAAAATAATATGGGCGGGTACCGGAACGCGCTTATAGAAATATCAGGCAAGGGTGTTTATGGACGATTAAAACATGAAGCGGGAGTACATCGACTTGTTCGCATATCTCCGTTTAACGCAAACTCGAAACGCCAGACTTCTTTTGCTTTGGTTGAAGTGTTACCGACACTCACAAAATATGATGCCGTTGATTTGAAACCTGATGATATTGAAATACAGTTTGCTCGATCTGGTGGAGCGGGAGGACAAAATGTAAACAAACGCGAGACAGCCGTACGGATCACTCATAAGCCGACAAATCTTTCCGTGCATGTTTCTAGCGAGCGTTCGCAACAATCAAACAGAGAAAAGGCGATGGAACTTTTAAAAGCAAAGATTTTTGCAAAAGAAGAAGCGCAACGTCAAGCGGAAGCAAAAGGGCGTTCTATAGCCACAACTACGGCAAATGAGTGGGGAAGTCAAATCCGTTCTTATGTTTTGCATCCGTACAAGATGGTAAAAGACCACCGCACCGGATATGAATCAGGTAATCCTGAAAAGGTTTTAGCAGGCGACATTGATGGTTTTATCGATGCAATGGAAAAAGCGGAAGTATAATATCCACACACGGAGTGTCGGAGAAAGTGGAAATAGAGGAAAATAGGGTCGGGAACCGTTTTTTATAGTTACAGATAATGGGAGAGTCCGACTCTCCCACATTGGATTTTGGATTGATGCGAATATTTAACTGCTTAAAATAGCTTAAATACAATATATTTATATTCAATATCACAACACAAAGTGAGTGAGGTTAACATCACTCAAATGTTTTTTCAATTGAATAATCGACTCGTCGTTCATAAAAGATTGCGACGAGACAAAAGGTTTAAAGTTGTCAGTGAAAGTACTAAAAGGAAGGATGAAATGATCTCACGTTTTTTTCTTTAACTCAAAAACGGTGATTTTCCACATTTTGTTGGTCAGGGAAGTCATGTCTTACAACGTAATAATTGTGTAATCGAATAACTTGGTTGCTGTGTCGCGCGGTATTAAGGTACAATAGCTTGTGTAATGATTTATTTCGAGAAGGTATCAAAAATGTACGACGGTGACAGCGTACCTGCGCTCGAAGATGTCACTCTTTCTGTCGAGCCAAAAGAATTTATCTCCATTGTCGGGCATTCAGGTGCAGGCAAGACAACTCTCCTTAAAATGCTCCTTGCGGAAGAGCGCCCAACAAAAGGCACTATTTTTTTTGAGTCGATAAACGTACACGAGCTACCTTCAAGTGCGCTTTATCACTATCGTCGTAAAATAGGAATGGTTTTTCAAGACTTTCGACTTATTCCGCACAAAACCGCGTATGAAAATATCGCTTTTGCAATGGAGGCTGCGGGTCGTACCGATGAAGAAATTGCATCGGACGTACCACATATATTAGAGCTTGTAGATCTCGCGGATAAAGCAAGTCATTTCCCGCGACAGCTTTCAGGAGGTGAGCAACAGCGTGTAGCTATAGGGCGCGCGATTATCAATCAGCCGGAGGTAATAGTTGCAGATGAGCCTACAGGAAATCTTGACCCAATCAATACATTTGAAATTGTAGAGATTTTAAAAAAGATTAACGAACTTGGCACGACTATCATTATTACAACTCATAACAAAGGCGTTGTGGACGCTGTAAACAGGCGCGTTATAACAATGGATCGAGGGCGTGTTGTGCGAGACGATGAGAAAGGGCAATATGTATTGTAGTTATATATAAATAAATATTATGATTTGGACAAACATACGACGAGTAAGTACGGCAGGTGCCAAAAATTTCGCACGTAGCGGATCTGTTTCTTTTGCTACTGTGCTTATTATGACCGTAACTCTCGGTATCATTGGAGCGCTTATTTTTCTATCCGCACTTTTAAATTACACTCTTACAGGTATTCGAAATAAAGTAGACGTAAGTGTTTATTTCGTAACGACAGCTACAACAGAAAATATAACATCACTACAGCATCGGCTGGAGCAACTACCTCAGGTTTCAGAAGTTACTTATACATCTCGTGAGAAAGCTCTCACGGAGTTTCGTGCCAGACATGCAAACGACCAGCTTACGCTTCAGGCTTTGGACGAGCTTGGCGGAAATCCTCTTGACGCATCGCTTGCCATTAAGGCGAAAGATCCTTCTCAGTATGAAAGCATCGTGGATTTTCTAAATACCGGTCCGGCGCTTTCGTCTTCCGGTACATCAATAATAGACCGTATTAATTACGCACAAAATAAATCTGTTATCAACCGACTTTCACTTGCGATTACAGCAACACAAAAGGTTGGAATTGCCGTAGTACTGATTTTTGCTTTAGCATCTATTATTATAGCGTTCGCCACAGTGCGACTTGCCATATATACGTCGCGTGATGAGATTGCCGTGATGAGACTCGTTGGAGCAAGCAACGCGTATATTCGTTGGCCATTTGTTATGACCGGTGTATTATCGGGTATAGTTTCGGCGATTATTGTACTTGTTTTGTTCTTACCGGTCACGTGGTACGTCGGGCATGTGACGACTTTATGGTTTGGCGGATTTGATTTCTTTGCATATTACCGGTCTCACATTTGGGCTCTTTCGGGAGCATTGCTCGGGTCGGGAATTGTGCTTGGAGGAGTGGCGAGTTTCCTTGCTATCCGTCGGTATCTGACGACTTAATTATAATTTATTTATTAAAAACATATGGCACGTAAAGGACATAAGTATATTTTTGTTATTGGTGGGGTTATGTCCGGCGTCGGGAAAGGAATAGCAAGCTCCAGTATGGGGTTGGTTTTACAAGCAAAGGGATTTTCTGTAAATCTGGTAAAGGTAGACCCGTATTTAAACGTTGATGCGGGAACAATGAACCCGACCGAGCACGGGGAAGTTTTTGTGCTTGATTCAGGTCTCGAAACAGATCAGGATATGGGAAATTACGAGCGTTTTTTGAATCGTGATTTGGGAGCAGAAGACTATATGACCGGGGGTATGATTTATCAGACGGTCATCAATCGTGAGCGAGCTCTTGGCTATGGTGGTAAGTGTGTCGAGGCCATCCCCGATGTGCGTAACGAGATACAGCAAAGATACGAGAGCGCTTCTAATGTAAACGAAAGTGAGATTTCGGTTATTGAGATTGGAGGTACTGTGGGAGATTTTCAGAATGCACTTTTTATCGATGCTGCGCGTGTTATGAAAATGCGTCATCCGGACGATATAACTTTTGTTATGGTTTCATATTTACCGGTTCCGGGTTCGCTTGGAGAGATGAAAACACGACCAACACAAAATGCGGTTCGTCAGCTAAATGCATATGGAGTTCACCCGGACTTTTTGATTGCACGCAGTAAATACCCTGTTGATGAAAAACGCAAAAGAAAGATAGCGATTGCTTGTTCTATGCGTACAGACCATGTGGTGTCAGCTCCGGATATTGAAAGTATTTACGATGTACCGCTTAATTTTGAAAAAGATAAACTTGCAGATGCTCTTACAGACGCTCTGAAACTTCCAAGCAAGAAAAATACAGACCTTTCAGAATGGAGAAAATTTGTACGTGCAATAAAAAGGAAAAACTCTATAGATATTGATATTGCAATTGTTGGTAAGTATTTTGATACCGGAGATTTTGTTTTATCAGATGCATATCTTTCCGTTATTGAAGCCATTAAGTTTTCAGCAACTGTTGCGCACGCGACTCCTCACATACATTGGGTAAATGCAAAAGACATTGAGCACGGTGACGTTGAGGAAGTATTGTCAAAATATGACGGCATAATTGTACCGGGAGGTTTTGGAGAAAGTGGTATTGAGGGAAAGATTAAAGCTGTCGAATACGCACGTGTAAATAAAATCCCATATTTTGGATTGTGTTACGGTATGCAACTTTTGGTTATAGAATATGCTCGCAATGTTGCGAAGCTCGACGGTGCACACACAGCAGAGATTGATAAAAAGACAAAACATCCGATTGTGGCGATAATGGAAAGCCAAAAGGAAAATCTCGAGCAAGATAAATACGGAGGTTCTATGCGTCTCGGAGCATATCCTGCGAACCTTAAAAAAGGAACGCTTGCTTATGGTGCATACAAAAATGAGCAAATCTCTGAGAGACATCGTCATCGATATGAGATAAATCCGAAATATGTTGAACAGCTTGAAAAAAGCGGGATGGTATTTTCAGGTACCTCTCCGGACGGTGTGCTGATGGAGATTGCAGAGCTTCCGAAGAAAGTGCACCCATTTATGCTCGGTACACAATTTCATCCGGAGTTAAAGGCGCGTCCGCTTTCACCGCACCCTCTTTTCACGGCATTTTTGAAAGCTACTGTTGTACACAAAAAAAATACGTAATGACTCTCGAAGTGCGCTATACTATGTGATGTATGATGTGCCGAAAAGGTTGGCATCATTTAACAGATAATCTATATACGATATATTTATGTCACATACATCAAAAATGATTTGGACCGCGGTCGGAGTTGTTGTAGTTGTCGTGGCGCTGATGTTTATAATCGGAGGCGCATATATGTACACAAGGAACAGTAGTAATAGTGAAAACAGACAAAGCGCAAATGTTACGGCTCCACCGCTCAGTGTTACTTCCGGACCCGGTACATTGCCAACAGGCACGAACACATCCAACAGTGCCCTTAAAACGGACCTTTCCGCTATCGATTCACAACTTTCCGGTCTAAACACTGACAATGCAAATGTTGACCAGAGTCTAAACGATCAGCCGGTTACGCAGTCCTCAATTTAGTATTTTTCAGCTTATGAAATATCATCACATTCTTTATATCGCAACTCTTTCACTCGTCCTTGGGACAGTGATGCCACTTTTCGCAAGTGCTCATGTTGAAAGTGCATCAACATTTGTAACGAGTGAGCGTAATGAAATGGCTTCAACGTCATTTAGTGCTCGTGCAAGGTTTGCAAGTACAACCGCAAGATTTCAAGAACGTGCACGCTATATGCGAGATGAAGCACGCAATGAAGTTAATAGTGCGCGCAAAAGCATAAACAACGGAATGCTCGGGGAAAGGCAGAATAATAGACGCAACGAAATGGTAAATGAAATGCGTAATAAATTTCTCGAGCGCGCGCAGTCTCGCATTGATAGGGAAGTGGAACGACGTGTAAAAATGCTTGAAAGGTTTGAATCTCGTGTTGAAAATATACATCTCCCGGACAAAGACAAAAGTGCTCTTCAAATGGCGATGCAGGAGCAAATACAGAATCTAAGAAATCTTAAAAACACAGTTGCCGGTAATGTAGGTACAACAACATTAAGGTCAGCTATTCAGTCTGTTAAGAAATCGTATCGCATTTTTGCGCTTGTTGTTCCGAAAGGTGCCATTACAGCTTCGGCAGATCGTGTAAATCAGATTGTTTCGCAGATGCGTATATTTTCCACAAAATTGGAAGAACGTATCAATTCTGCATCCGGTGATAAAACGACGCTCATGTCGACACTCGCGGACTTTAACAAGAAAATTGAAGATGCTAAAGAAAGTGCGCAGTCAGCTATTTCTGAAGTAAACGCTATTTCGCCAAGTAATGGAGACCAAGCAATTTTTCTCTCAAATAGAAAAGCACTACGAGACGCTCGTACAAAACTTTTTTCTGCCAGACGTGACCTTATGGAAGCGCGAAAGGACGCAGGCGAAATTGTAAAAGGACTCTTCCTGATGAGCTCAGGCATGCACGCTACGGTTTCAGCAAGTAGTTCTGCTTCTGCGGAATAGGGTTTTATCAAAACAAAAAAGCAAGTGCAAGCAAAACATTAAAAAGTGCAAAGTGCATGGACAAGCAAAACACGCGCGGACCTTTGGTCCGCGCGTGTTTGCGCCGGTCCAACATAAAAACAGCGACACCGCACGCGTAAGTTTAAAGCAGAACTGAGCAAGTTCACATACATTTGGCACTCTCATAAACAGCAAACCAAAAAGTGAGTGAGGTTAGACCTCACTCACTTTTTGATGTTGATTGGTATTGAATTGTTGCAACTAATCATTGAACTTGGGGTGCAAGAGCTTGAACTTATGTTGTTTTTTCGTTACTATTCTACGCATTGCGGGATCATCTAGTGGTAGGATGCAACACTCTGGATGTTGTCACCGGGGTTCGAATCCCTGTCCCGCAGCAATATCTACTTAATGTTTGGAAACATGGTTATCAACATATGACAAATATGTGTGTTTTGTATTTCATATAAATGTTATTCTAAACGTAGCATTAAATAATAATTATTTATACGATTCATATCTTATGAAAGACCCGCACGTAAACACAAAGAAAAATATAAAGACATTAAAAATCAACGATACCGTTAGTTGGGTAATTATCGCACTTGTTGTTTTTGGAAGTATATATTTATTTGGGATTCAATCAGACTTAACGCAAAAAGTAATCGCTCCTACCGTATCTACAAGTACTAAAACTACAGCAAGTAAAAAGGTGCATTCTGTGAATGCAAATAAATCTGTTCAAACAAAGTACGCTTCGTCCGGTAAAACAACCACAGTACAAACTCAAAGCAATGCAAAATATGTCGGAACAGGTTCTCTCTTGTCGCTTTTTAAATATGGTGAATCTTTAGTGTGTACTGTTAAAACTACAAGTGCATATACGAAGAGGTCCGGAACCGTATACATTGCAGATAGGGAATTGAGTGGTGATTTTTCAAGTTACGTAAATGGAGAGTTGACTGATACAAAAATGGTAGATAACGGAAGTCATATTTATGTTTGGTCTAAAAACTCTACAAATGGTGTTACGGTGCCCGCACCGCTATTGTCCGGAGGTAGCGCTATAATTTCCGCAGGAGGAATAAGTCTTTCAGAGGATGTTGGCTATCGTTGTAATTTGTGGAAAAAAGAATCCTCGCAATTTGCAGTACCTTCAAATATTACATTTACATCTCCGGGTAGTTAGAAAAAGTTTATGGAAACACGGGCGGTGCCGAAAGGTACCGCCCGTGTTTTTTTATAAAATGTTTGACACATACACCCCGTGGGGGTATTCTATATGCATGTCACACATTCAGAATAAAAAAATTATACGCAGATTAAAAACAGTAGAGGGGCAGGTTCGAGGACTGATACGTATGGTAGAAGACGATACATATTGTATTGATGTGATTACACAAACAACCGCAGTGAGACAAGCGCTCTCCGCTGTTGAAGATGCACTTCTTGAAAATCATTTGGCGACACATGTAGTAGAGCAAATGAAAAGTGGGGAGCATCAAAAGGCAGTACGAGAGATTTTAAACGTATATAAACTATCTAAGAAAAAATAATATTATGGAATATTCATTCACAAAAAAACTTTCACTCTCATTTGAAGAAGCACTCGTTTCAGTTAAAGAAGCGTTGGCAAAAGAAGGGTACGGCATTTTAACAGAAATAGACTTTGCTGAAACTCTTAAAAAGAGACTCGGTGTTACTCATGATAAATATGTAATACTTGGAGCATGTAATCCGGAGTTTGCATACGGTGCTATTCAAGCGGAAAAAGAAATAGGTCTTTTCTTACCGTGCAATATAATTGTGTACAATGATGAAGGTATTGTACATGTTTCCGCGATACGACCGACAGTTGCAATGGGTATGATACAAAATAAAGAATTGTCCGGTATTGCAGAAAAAGCGGAAAAGAAACTCAGTTCAGTTTTATCAGATATTAAGTAAAATAATAATAATCTATTAAAATTATGGATAAACAACACGTACATGATGCGCACGATTCGTGTGAACATGAAGAACACTCTTCGCACAGTATGGGGCACGGAATGGGGCATGGTTCCGCGAGCAGTTATTTACGAAGATTTTGGATTGTTACCGCACTACTTATTCCGCTCGCACTTACAAATGCTCCTATTGTAGCTTTCTTTCACTTGCCGGTGTTTGCTATTAGCAGGTGGATTCAGTTTGTACTTGCAACAGCAATATTCGCATTTTCATTGGTATTTTTCCAGCATGCATGGCATGAGATACGTGCTCGCACTTTTGGGATGATGACGCTTGTATCAATCGCTGTTGGAGCCGGATATACTTTTTCTGTTGTAGCAACTTTTGTTCCGTCACTCGGCGTTCAATTTTATCTTGAGATAGCAACACTTGTGTGGGTACTTCTTTTTGGACATTATCTGGAAGCGCGTTCGTCCGGCGCTGCCGGAGATGCTCTCACGGAGGTTGCAAAACTTTTGCCAAAAAAAGCACACAAGATTTTGGACGGTGTCGAAACTGACATTGATATCAAAGACCTTACCGAAGGAGATACTGTTGTTGTTAAATCGGGAGAAAAAATACCTGCAGATGGAAATATAATAAGCGGACATTCGTCTGTTGATGAAGCATTAATTTCCGGCGAGTCTCGTCCTGTTACAAAAAGTAAAGGAGATGATGTCGTTGCCGGGTCAGTAGCTTTTGATGGTGCTCTAACAGTGCGACTTACACGTGTAGGTGTTAACTCAACAATAGGTCAGATACAATCTCTCATTGCAAAAGCACAAATGAGTAAACCGAGACAAGCACGTATCGCAGATACGGCATCTGCAGTGCTCACTTTTTCAGCGTTAGCTGTCTCAGTGCTTACTTTTCTCGTGTGGTTCTTTATCCTTGGTGCATCGTTTGCGTTTGCGATGACACTTGCAATCACGGTATTGGTTATTGCGTGTCCGCACGCTCTCGGTCTCGCCATACCTACAGTTACTACTATTGCAACGACGCTTTCTGCAAAAAACGGTGTGTTTATAAAAAATCTTGCAAAAATAGAAACGATACACAAAGCCAGCTATGTTGTGTTTGATAAAACAGGCACACTAACAAACGGATCGTTCGGTGTCAGTTCGGTAGATGCTTTTGTTGGTACAAAAGATGAGTTATTAAAGGTATCGGCATCTTTAGAGCAACGGTCTTCGCATATTATTGGAAGTGCGATAGTTGCGCATGCAAAAAAGAATAATATAGAGCTTTCAACTCCAACAGATTTCACAAACTTTGCAGGCAAGGGAATAAGCGCAAACATAAAAGGAGAAATATATATTGTCGGGAATAAGGTGCTTATGTCTGAACAAAAAATCCAGATTACAAGCGAACAAGAAGAACAATACACAAAGCTTGTCCAAAAAGGCGCGACTGTGATATTTGTATCTGACAAAAAACAAATATTGGGTCTCATCGCACTTTCCGATGAAATAAAGCAAGAAGCGTATGAAGCTGTACGCAGGATTCACGAGCTTGGGATTAAAGTCGCGATGCTTACCGGTGATAACGAACATTCGGCTCGCGGGGTTGCAGACGCTCTCGGTATCGATACTTATTTTGCGGAAGTCTTGCCACATGATAAATACGCACATATACAGAGGCTTCAAAAAGAAGGGAATACTGTACTTATGGTTGGAGATGGAGTAAATGATGCTCCCGCTCTTTCGCAAGCAAATGTCGGTATAGCAATTGGAGCCGGCACGGATGTAACGGTAGAAGCCGGAGATGTTGTGCTAACGCGCAGTAATCCAACGGATGTGGTTCGTTTAATAGTGCTTGCTCGTGCGGTGTATCGTAAGATGATTCAAAACTTGTGGTGGGCACTCGGCTACAACGTAGTCGCAATTCCTACTGCAGCCGGAGTGTTTGCTTATTGGGGAGTGTTTCTCGCTCCGGAAGTTGGAGCACTTCTCATGAGTCTTTCGACCGTTATTGTAGTTGCAAACGCTCTCACTTTAAGACGAATAAATTTGTCGCGAGGTTTAACTATTCCGAGCGTATAGTAAAAGTGATTGTAAACAATAAATAGTTGTTCTATCAATAAACAAAAACCACGCTTGCGTGGTTTTTGTTTATTAATAGCAGATTGTCTTTTGCACGACTGTCTGCATTTTTTATTTTGTTATCTCGAATAGTGTCTTTTCGCAGAAGACGAAGAAGTGGCGAGCGCGAAGTCCAGTTCTCTTTCAGGTATTCGTGCGGAAACGAGTTTTACACGAATAGGGTCGCCAAGCATGTATTGTTTTTTTGTACGACGCCCAAGTAAACGATAATGATTTTGATCGTAATCGAAATAATCTTCACCGAGGTCACGGATGCGAATCATTCCGTCTGCGTGAGTAGTCTGCTCTTCGACATAAAGACCGTGGTCGGTCACACCGGAGATTACAGCATCAAATACTTCACCGATATGTTTTGCGAGGTATTCAACCTGCTTCATTTTTATAGAATCTCGTTCTGCGTGTGTTGCGGCGACTTCTCGCTCGGAGCAGTGCGAAGCGAGAGTTTCAAATCCTGCGATAGTTTCCGCCGGTATTTTTGTTCCTTCTGAGTAATGCTTTAAAACGCGATGAATACTTAAATCCGGATAACGGCGGATTGGTGACGTAAAGTGTGTGTAATGACGAAACCCGAGACCAAAATGACCGACGTTTTTTGTCGAGTAAATTGCTTTTGCCATGGAACGCAAGGTCGCCATTTTAATTAGATATTCTTCCGGTGTGCCTTTCACTTTTTCCAAAAGAGCGTTTAGCTCGGTTCCTTTTACTTTTCCTCCGTGCGTTTCCAGGTCGTATCCGAGCACACGTAGAAGCTGGGAAAGATTTTCAATACGGTCTGCGTCCGGTGTGTCATGAACGCGATAAATGAAACCATTTCGAATACCGTGTTTTTTCGACATTTCGGCGAGATGCTCCGCAACGGCGACATTTGCCATGAGCATGAAGTCTTCGATAAAGAGATTTGTGTCGTGCCTTTCTTTTAAATGGATTGCAATCGGAGTGCCGTCATCGGAAAGCTCTATTTTTACTTCCGGAGTATCAAACTCGATTGCTCCGTTTTTTACACGACGAATGCGTATTTTTTTTGCGAGTGTACGTAATGTAGAAAGCTCAGAATGGAATTCGCCATCTCCATCGTCGAGTATTTTTTGAGCTTCTTCGTATGCAAAACGTTTGTCGGAGTGGATAATCGTTTCTCCAAACCATCGGTCGATTATGTTGGCATCCTTATCGAGCGTAACAACTGTAGAAACTGCGAGGCGATTTTCATGCGGGCGTAGCGAGCAGAGATTGTTTGAAAGAACTTCAGGAAGCATCGGTATTGTGCGGTCAACCAAATAAACACTTGTGGCGCGGTTGCGCGCTTCGCTGTCAATGTGAGTGCCGGGCGTCACAAAAAAAGACACATCCGCAATATGTATTCCAACTTCAGTTTTTCCATCGCCAAGGTCGCGCACAGAGAGTGCGTCGTCAAAATCTTTTGCGTCTATCGGGTCGATTGTAAAAGTGGTCGTGTCGCGGAAGTCGCGACGAGTACCTAGAGAAATTTCCGCCTCGATGCGCTTTTCTCCTTCGCGTTTTAAAGCATCAGCTTCTTTTTTAACAGCCGGAGGAAATCCGGGATGAAATCCTTCTCCAAGCACAAGAGCACGCATTTCTGTTTCGTGTACTCCGGCAACACCAATGTCTTCTTCCACTACGGCGGTTGGGAGCTCCTCACCGCTATTCCACCGCGTATATTTTACAAGTACCTTATGACCGATTTCAGGGTGTTCTCCGGAAATTGCAAATGGCGTGTACATATGTTTTTCGTCGGGCAAAAGAATGACTTTCCCGCGGTCTTCTGTGAGAGTCCCTACAAATGTTGTGTGAGCACGTTCGATAATGTCAATGACTTTTGCAGTATGACGGCGGTCAATCACACCTGTTTCTTCTATTTTTACAGTGTCTCCAGGGAATGCCGTGCCAAGCCATTCGTGTGGAATAAGCAAATCTTCTTTGTCTTTGTCTATTGAGAAGAATCCGATGCCTCGACGTATAATATGAATGACGCCCTCGTGCGTCTTTTGGTTTTTTGGAGGATAACTCATTATTTTATTACTTTAACAAACATTTCATCTTTTGCACATTATAAAGGCACTGTTATTTATGTCGGTATGTGTTTAGGGGGCGTATGGGGCAAAAGGAAGCGGGCGAAGCCCGCCTCCTTTTGTTCTACTCCATGCTACAACCACAATTGTCATTTTATGAACCGTCCGAGTAGTGTATTATGTAAGTATTCGTGACAGAAATTGTTTTTACAAAAGTGCAATAATATAAATTATATTTATTATGAAAGGATATATAACGAACATTGAAAAAGTCACAAAAGAGAATACTGACTATCGTCGCGTATTGTACACGACAAAAAATACACAGCTTGTGCTTATGTGTGTAATGCCAGGTGATGAAATAGGTGAGGAGGTACATCATTTGGACCAGTTTATTCGTATCGAGGAAGGAGAAGGCAAGGCAGTTTTAGACGGAGTTGAGCATCCGTTAAATACTGATGATGCAATGGTAGTTCCTGAAGGATTGCGACACAATGTGATTAATACAGGTACAATTCCTCTTAAACTTTATAGCGTTTACGCACCGCCGGAACACAAATTTGACACCGTGAATCCCACGAAGGCAGACGAAGGTGAAGTAGAGGATCATTTTGACGGTACAACAAGCGAGTAGCTTTCGCATAGGGTAGTTTTAAAAGGATACGCATGTGCGTATCCTTTTTTATAAAAGCAACACATCAGTCAGTGACTGAAGTATGCGTGAGAATAAGCCAATTTTAGTTTCGTATTAATAGTTGTTTACACGTGTGGAACCCGTGCACGCGCGCCTTCGGCGCGCGTGCACGGGTTCGTACAAACGGATTGTTTTTACATTTTTGGTTTAAGATAAGCGTGCTCGGCACCCGCGTTTAAAGGAGTCGCTTGTGTTTCCCGTGTACGCGTGGCATACTAATTGTAACAGGCCGGAGGCCTTTTTATTTTTTAAATAAGTATTTTATGGATATTCGAAACATCGCCATCATTGCGCACGTCGACCACGGCAAGACTACATTGACGGATGCTTTATTGCGTCAAACAAATTCGATTGCAGAAGGTGTATCGATGGATTCGGATACGCTAGAGCAGGAGCGCGGTATTACAATTTATTCAAAAAACGCAGCGGTTGAATATAAAGGAACAAAAATTAACATTGTTGACACTCCGGGACACGCCGATTTTGGTAGCGAGGTTGAGCGAGTGTTGCGTTCAATTGACTCGGTATTGCTTATCGTTGACGCTCAAGAAGGACCAATGCCACAGACTCGTTTTGTATTAAAGAAATCACTCGAGCTGGGACTTAAGCCAATTGTTGTTATCAATAAAATTGATAAACCGGCGGCAGACCCTGCAAAATGTGAGGAAGATGTATTAGAGCTTTTTTTGGACCTCGGTGCCTCAGACGAACAAGCGGATTTTAATGTTATCTATGCAATAGGACGTGAAGGTATCGCAAAGCGCAACCTTGATGATGACTCAAAAGACCTCACACCGCTCCTGGATGCTATTTTGGAGTTTGTACCACTTGCGTCAACACATGAGCAAGCAGAGGAACCGCTTAAATTGCAAGCGTTTAATCTCGCATACGATAATTTTTTGGGACGCATGGCTGTGGCGAGAATATATGAAGGGGTTGTTCATGAAGCGGAGCAAGTTTTTATAAAAACACCTGACGGGGTTACTCGTACAGGGAAGCTAACAAAAGTATTTACATTTCATGGACTTGATCGTGTAGAAGCAAAAGAAGCGCAAGCGGGAGACATTGTACTGATTGCAGGTTTGCCGGACATCTTTATCGGAGAAACAGTATGCGCAAAAGAAGATGCAGTACCATTGCCCGCTATAGCGATTGATGAACCGACAATCACACTTTCTTTCATTGTGAACAATTCTCCATTTGCCGGTCGAGAGGGAAAATTTGTAACAACACGTCAAATTCGTGAATATCTGGAGCGCGAGCTCGAAGTAAATGTTGGGTTGCGTGTTGATTTTTCGCAATCGGACAGGTTTATAGTTTCAGGACGTGGAGAATTGCATATTTCTATTCTTTTGGAAAATATGCGACGTGCAGGATACGAATTACAGGTCTCGCAACCACACGTGATTACACGTGAAGAAAACGGAGTAAAAATGGAGCCGTTTGAGGAAGTAATCGTCGATACACCATCAGAGTTTCAAGGACCTGTCATTGAACGACTTGGAATGCGTAGTTTTGCGCTCACAGACTTGCGCGACAATGGAGCAACTGTGAGATTAACATTTGAAGGTCCAACCCGAGGACTCCTAGGATACCGTACGCAGTTTGTTATTGATACAAAAGGCGAGGGAATTCTTTCATCTCGTGTAATTGGTTTCAAAAAGTATGCCGGTGAAATTCGCAAGAGACAAGTTGGCTCTATGATTTCAATGACAACAGGGAAGACACTAGGTTTTTCTCTCTTCAATTTGCAAGACAGAGGGACTCTTTATGTTGGTCCTGCAACAGCAGTCTATGAAGGACAAGTAATTGGAAATACCGCTAAAGGTGAAGAAATGTCTGTGAATCCGACAAAAGGGAAACAACTCACAAACATGCGTGCTTCCGGATCAGATGAAGCTATTACACTTATACACCCGTATTTAATCACAATAGAACGAGGATTGGAGATTATTGCGGAGGACGAGTATCTTGAAATTACACCTAAAAGTGTACGTATCCGAAAACAAGCACTCACAGACTCTGATCGTGCAAAAGCAAAACGCGGTTCATAATTCCGTTTACTTAATTTGCATACCAAAAAAACAAAACACAGCGCGGGCGCAGGCCCGCGCTGTGTTTTGTTTTTTTGGTATGCGACACCGCTTTTTTAAAACGGAGTATATTTCGTTCATTATTTGTGTAGGTCTGTTATACTTGAGATGTAATTATTTATTGTAAATAGCTTGTTATTATGGATACGAATTCTTCAAATACAAATGAAGCGACAGGTGCGCCTGCGGGAGACCGCTATATGACGCCAATCGCGCTTATTATCGGGGCAATTATCATCGGTGGAGCACTTTATTTTGGTCACGGATCCGCTCCGGCACCTCAAAAAGGAAAAACCGCACAAACGGCTGTAAACATAAAAGATGTAAAAATATCAAATAATGCGTATGTCGGTAATGCAGATGCACCTGTTACAATCGCAGTATGGTTTGACTACCAATGTCCGTACTGCAAAATGCTTGACGACAATACTCTCAAGCAAGTATATGAAAACTATGTTAAAGAAGGCAAAGTAAAGATTGTTTATAAGGACTTTGCGTTTCTTGGACCGGATTCAGATACAGACGCATTGTTTGCACGTGCCGTTTGGGATTTGTACCCGGAGCATTTTTATGAGTGGTATCAAGCAATGTTCACAAAACAAGACAAAGAGAACAGTGGCTTTGGTGACCGTGCAAGTGTAGAAGCACTAACAAAAACAATCTCAGGAATTGATGAAGCAAAAGTTTCAGCTCTTGTAGATTCGAAAAAGAAAGAACTCGAAGCTGAGATAACCGC
Organism: Candidatus Kaiserbacteria bacterium; assembly: GCA_011322135.1. Taxonomy (GTDB): domain Bacteria; phylum Patescibacteriota; class Minisyncoccia; order Phycocordibacterales; family Phycocordibacteraceae; genus C7867-001. The sequence goes on from DRNP01000040.1 coordinate 25,207, forward strand.
AGACCGAAATGAAGGAGCGAAGCTCGGGATACAGGGTACACCGAGTGTTGTAGTGGGCAATCAACTTCTTAACGGTGTTGTGTCGTACAGCAAGTTGAGTCAGATTATAGATTCGGAACTTGGTGCTGTAAAAAAGTAGAACTATAGTTTCAGTGTATACAAAAACACCTGCGAGAAACGCAGGTGTTTTTGTATACGCAAGTAATGTATTTGTGAATGTGTTAGACGCACCGGTTATTTTAGTTAGTTCTGCGTATCTGTTTTTACTTTTGGAATGTGCGTCACTTTTTTCCAATAACGATGACCGACAGCTAGGAAACCAAGTAGTATGAATAATAAGACAGGCCAGCGCCAAATGCCGAGTATGTGAAATGTGTAAAAACCAAAAAGAAATGAAAGAAAAAATAAAGTTGTAGACCATACAATCGCAGACATGGCTGATGTTGGAAGAAATTCTCGATAGTATGGAATAAGTGAAAAACCGCACGCTGTGTAAAGGGCGAGACGAAAACCCGGCATAAATCGAGTAGTGAATATTGTTGTGTTTGAATGTTCGCGTAATAAATCGCGCAGTGGTGAAATGCGCTCGTGCTCTATTAATTTTCGTGCAAACTCATGTTTGATAGCCAGACGTCCCAGAGCATAAGCAAGTGAGTCGCCAATAACTATTCCAAGTACCAGCGCACCAAGACTTGTGAGAACGGGTATGGAATGATCCGCCGCAAGGATGCCAACAAGAGCAATCGTTATATCTTCAAGGAAAATAGTGCTAAGTACAATTAGAGGAATCAATAACCACCACGAACCGGAAACCATTACAAGATGATGCAGTATGAAAGGGGATATGGAATGCATGATGTGTATTATAGCGTATTTGTAGCATTTGTATCTATTTTAGAAATTACTTGATTTGCATAGCACGGTTATTTCCCGTACTATGCCTGCATTATGAAAGAACATGCATCTCGGTGGGCGCTGGTAGTTTTTTCTTTTTTTGGAATTGCAGATTCTGCATATCTTGCGCAAGGTGAACTTCGAGGTATTTTGCCGTCATGTTTGTCGGGTGGAGTAAACGGGTGCCAAGTAGTTGCAAAGAGTGTTTATGCACATTTATTTGGTATCCCGCTAGGCATATACGGTCTTATATTTTATATCGTCGTATTTACGATAGCTGTTTGGGCGCTTTTTATGAAGCATGCTCCATTGAAACGTACTCTGCGTGCGGTTTCAGCAATAGGCGTTTTTGTTTCGATAATTTTATTTTTTGTACAGCTTTCGCTTATAGATGCCTTTTGTCTTTATTGCGAGATTTCCGCTGTTTTGACAGCTTTTATTTTTGTAGTTGCGTGGTTGCCGGAAAAATCTGATAGTGCGATTTAAATACTAAATCAGCTACTAATAAATTTAAGATACAAGGGGCTGACAAAAATGCTTGTACTGGGGTATACTCGATATATGAAGCGAAGCGTGTTTATTATCGCATTATGGGCGCTTCCGTTTTTGGCTTTTGCCGCGACGACTGCAGCAGCTCAAAATCTTGTATTTACTGGAGTTGTTGCTCCTATGCAAAATGTTTATCTCGCAGGTGGTTCCGTTACCGTTGCGTCTCCTTCTCCGGCTGACTTGTTGGTAGCTGGAGGTTCCGTTGTAACATCAGACTCTGTTGGTGGAGACATGGCTGTTTTGGGCGGGTCTATTGCAATACGAGGAGCAACAAAAGGCGACCTTCGAGCGCTCGGTGGGAAGGTCTCATTGGAAGCTCCTGTTGCGGGAGACCTTGGAGTAATAGGACTATCGATTATAGATAGCGGTGCGCATGCGAAGGATGTTCTTGTTGCCGGAGGGACAGTACAACTAAAATCAGGGTCTCGCGGTTCTGTTCGAGCGTACGGTAATGACATATATCTTTCCGGAACATTTGATGGAAACGTGCGAGCTATTGCATTTAATAAACTGGTGCTAGCTCCGAATACGGTTATACATGGAGCGCTTCAGTACGAAGCTTCGGAAGCCGCAACGATACCTAGCTCTGCCAAAGTAGACGGTGGAGTTACTTATACGGGAGCATCATTTTTACCAACTTCAAGAGAAGCGGAGGCGTTTACACTTGCAGGTATAGGAATATTTTTCTTAGTGCGCATTTTGGGAGCGCTTATCGTAGCAGGGCTACTAGCAGGTCTTTTTCCGATTTTCTCAAATAATGCAGTCTCGCAAGTATTACAAAAACCGACACGGCACGTATTCCTTTTAACACTTCTTGGGTTTGGGAGCTTAGTTGCAACGCCTGTTTTGATAGCACTACTTTCAATAACTTTTGTTGGTTTGGGTATCGCGTTAGTGCTTGCGAGTGCTTACATGCTACTTCTTTTTGTGTCTTTCGCGTATTCAGGAATTATTGTCGGTGCGACATTTGCACATGTTTTTATGAAGCGCGATATTATTTCATGGCGTGATGCAATTTTTGGAATGCTTGTGCTTATGATTATCGGGGTTGTGCCGACGTTCGGACATTTTGCAGTGGCTCTCCTTGTTTGTCTTTCGTCCGGGGTAATTATCTCTTTGTTTTATAATTTTGCATTTCATCACACATTGAAAGACATCGTTTAATCATAAACAAAAACACATGGATGACCTACATGATATGAACTCAGTAAAGCTATCACCGACAACGATAGTTATTTTCGGTATCACAGGGGATCTTGCACGGAGAAAACTTTTACCTGCTCTTTGGAATTTATTTCGTACGGGCAAGCTACCTCAACAATTTCATGTAATTGGTTTTGCACGTCGTCATTTTGACAAAAATGCTCTTCGTGAGTTGATTACAAAATCGGTCGGTGCAATACAAGAGCAAGATGAAGAAAAATATGAAAGTTTTTTAAGATTGTTTTCGTATCAGCAAGGTTTTTTTGACGAGCCGGAACAGTATCGCGCGCTTCGCGCGCGCCTAGAAGATATTGAGCATGGTTTTAGCGCTCCGGCAAACAGGTTGTTGTACCTATCGGTATCGCCTGTGCATTATGAGTCGGTCTTTGAAGCATTGCATAAATCAGGTATTACGAAAAATAACAAAACAAGCGGGAATACAAGAGTTCTTGTTGAAAAACCGTTTGGGCGCGATGCAAAGACAGCGCGTTCTCTAGATGAGAAGCTCGGTGGATTATTTACTGAAGATCAGATTTATCGTATTGATCATTATCTGGCTAAAGAAACCGTACAAAACATTATAAATTTTCGTTTCGCAAATTTTCTTTTTATACCGGTGTGGAATAAAGACGGCATCGATAAAGTGCACATAGAGCTTTTTGAAAAAATAGGAATGGAAGGGCGAGGAGTTTTTTATAGTGAGACCGGAGCATTGCGCGATGTCGGGCAGAACCATTTGTTGCAACTTCTGGCTATGGTAGCGATGCGTAATCCGGAGAAACTTGATGCAGAGCACATACGCGCACGACGTGCAGAAGTGCTTCAGAAACTTCGACCTCTTGAAAACATTGCGACTGAATCGGTACGTGCGGTTTATGACGGATTTGAAGAAGAAGTCGAAACGAACGGAGACGCCAACACAGAAACATATTTCAAATTACGAGCGTTTTTGGACGACCCGACGTGGGATGGAGTTCCGTTTATTTTAGAAAGCGGTAAAAGAATGCACGAGCGGGCGACCCGCATCACTATTTATTTTAAAAATGTAAAGCACAGTTTATGTCCCATCGATGGTGGAAAAGGATGCCAAAATACGCTTACATTTGAAATACAACCGGAAGAGGGAAT
>DRNP01000041.1 GCA_011322135.1 Candidatus Kaiserbacteria bacterium
CTTTAAACCTGATTTGAATTTTTGGTAAAAATATTTACATACCGCTTATGCACATATAGATTCGGACGAGTCCCCTCTCCTTTTCTGTACAAAGAAAGAATTCCAGCATCAACAAGTTTTGTGATGAATTTTATCGTACCGGGCTTTGATTGTTCAACCCACTGTTGAATTGTTGTTGTAGACACAATTGGGTCTTTATAGAGCTTTTGCACAACACCTACAGCTACATCTGCCGTCGCTTTACTTAGTTGTGAAATAATCTCTAAATCTTTATCACGCAAATTTGTAATTTCTTTTGAAATTTCTATCGCTTCCTGCGCAGTTTCGCTCACAGCATCAACAAAAAACTCAAGCCATGGTGCAACATTGCCATTGTGATATTCGTTTAACTTTTGATAGTATACTTTTTGATGTTTTTTGAAGTATGAAGACAAAAACAACACCGGCAACTCTAGGTATTTATGATGGATAAGATAAAATGTTATAAGCAAACGCCCAGCGCGACCATTTCCGTCTAAGAACGGATGGATTGTTTCAAATTGCGCGTGCAAAAGCCCTGCGTCTATCACTGGATGAGAAAAAGTATTGTGAATAAACTTTTCTACATCAGATAGTGGCTTGTCTAGTTCATCTGGTGCAGGTGGAACAAAGCTTGCATTGGCTGGATTTGTACCACCAATCCAGTTTTGTGTTTTTCTAAACTCTCCCGGATCTGCAAAATGTGTTGCTCGCGCACCATGCATAAGCTTGCGATGAATTTCTCTAATAAAACGAAGTGTAAAAGGAAAGTCATCATCTTTTAATCTACTCAAACCGTAATTCAATGCTTGCACATAATGAGCAATATCATCAGCATCTGTTTTAGTATCTGATGTTGGGTCAGCCACATATTCAAGGGCGTCCATAACAGTTGCCTTTGTCCCCTCTATTTGCGATGATGCTGCTGCATCTTTCATAACGTATGAACTTATAAAATAATCAACATCGGGCAAAAGCACTGTTATACCAGATAGTTTACCCAAAAGAAACTGCGCGTAATTTACTTTTTGTAAAAGTTCGTCAGAGATAACTAATTTCAAATCAGTAGACGGAAACGGATACAATGACAGAAATACATATCCATTGAGGTGTTTTTTTGATTTTCCGATAATATTTTTCATATACTTTTTAGTTTACGCTATTTCCTTAGTGTTAACTATATTAGCATTTTAGTTTACGCTAGTCAATTAGTGTAAACTACATTTTAGCTAAGCCCCTCTATACTTCAATTTTCCCTGTAACCGCGTGATAAATCAAACTAGCCTTGTGTTCGTCCAAAAGTTTAATTTGCTTTTGAATTTTTGAAACAAAAGCGTGGCGCGCCGAAGGCGCGCCACGCTTCTTTTATTCCGCTTACTAAAGTTTCAATCTGCGGAGAGGGAGGGATTCGAACCCTCGATACAGTTGCCCGTATGCTGGTTTTCGAAACCAGTGCCTTCGACCACTCAGCCACCTCTCCATTACATGAGCTACGCAGGTATCCTATCACATTTTGACTACATAATATAAAAGGACGCAGCCCTTTGCCTCCATATAAGACAAAGGGCTGCGTCCAAAAAGAAAGTTAAGCTGCGTCCGTAGCAGGAGTTGCCTCGGGAGTTGTCTCAGGAGTTGCCTCGGGAGTTGTCTCAGGAGTTGCCTCGGTGTTCTGCGTGTTCTCTGTGTTCTCGTCCATAATATTGTAGATAGGCGGATTGTTTAATTCAAATTAAAACTCAAAATAAAAAAACCCGTCCCACGATTAGACTGGCAAAATCGACCTGTACATACAAAGGTATCATGCACTATGACAAAAATCAACCCATAATTGCAAACATCTGGATAACTATTTCAAATTCTAATAGTGGTAATTTTCTGATAAAAATGGCATAGTATTGCTATAACAGAATTGAAATAAATAAGTGCTTACATGGCCCTATCGTCTAACGGCTAGGACAGCGCCCTTTCACGGCGTAAATCGGGGTTCGATTCCCCGTGGGGTCACAAAAAGATACTTACGCAAAATTGAGAGCAAACGCGAGTGGCACATACTGCGCCCCGACGCGCGCAAGTTTATATTCCAATCTGACAAGTAAAAAACAATTACCCCGTGGCTATACAAAAATGAATTTGATACACTGCTACTATGCAATGGAAAACAATCGTCGGAAGAATAATAGTGCTGGAATGCACTAAATGGTGATACTCGCACTGCTCAAAACTTGACTTGGTCAGATGATATGAAGTGGAGATAAGTAATATATTAACCAATATATATAATTATAATCATTTAAGGTATGACTAACAAAACCAAAATAACGACAGGTACAATTACAATAGTCCTGTTCTTGGGAATTGTCGGAAGTGCGTTTGCCTACAATCGTGCTTGTACCATACCAGAAGCTCAAATGATTAGAGAAGCTGTACAGACAGGAAACCCGAACGATCCCGCCACCAAAGCGAAACTGGCTGGATTACCTGCTTTAGAGAGAGTAGAGGCGAAAATCTGTGCGTTGCAGAAATTGACGCCTGAAGAAACCGCCAAAATTATCGCTAAAAAGAAAGCGATGGCAGGTTTTATTCCATCGCCTAATGCAAGCAAACTTCCCCCTGTCACACTCGGTATTCAGACTGCAATATCACCTGATATTTTGGGACAAAAACTTATTCTGGGTACCAACTCTTGGACAGGATATGTTGGTGGAAAGTTCGTCGTTGTCACTGGCACTGCAGATAAAGTTAATCCTTTGCAGGGTGTTTTGTTTATAATGAATGATTTTACTCCAATAGGCGCTAAAGCGATTTCTGCTCCGACCGCGACCGGACCACTCAAAATAGTTTCCGAAGCAAACGACATTCTGGTGCTTCAGTCTGTTGCAGGTACCTATGAAGCGTATGACTTGTATACCAACAAACGGCACTACGTGACAACCAAAGGTGGCACGACATATAAATTTGATCTTAAAACTCGAACGTTCAAATAATTCGTCTAGAGACGACGGATAAAAAGAGTGTGTACAACGCCACCGCCAATCAACTGGTTTCCTTAGGGTTTTAATTATCCTACTATCGAAGTCGAAATCAGTTTTTGGCGTATGCACGAAGCGGTATTCCCAGTCGCGCGAGCGAAGCGAGCGCAGTTTCTTACTTCTTTATATTTATTATATAAAATATAATAAATAAAATTATCGTCGGTAATCGTTACATTAAAACAAATACATTCACTGCCATCGTTTATTTTTGCTCAATTTATTTCCCACGTCACTTCCGGCAACCCATCCTGTAGTCCAACATAATTGCAGAGAAAAACCACCAGACGGGCGGTTTACATTGAGTATGTCCCCCAAAAGATACAAATTTGGGTAGAGCATTGATGTCATATTTTTAAAGTTCACTTCCGCAAGCTCCACTCCACCATCAGCAACAACAGCTTTATCAAAACCCAAAGTTCCTGTAATTTCAAAAGTAAGACCTTTAATCTTTTTTACAAGACTTTTACGTTCTTCTTTTGTTATAGAGTTCACTTCCCTTTCCGCGATATCTATATCAGGCAGTGCAAGAATAGTATCTGCCAAACCGGATGGCAAGACTTCTGACAATACGTTTTTAGTAAGCTTATTTTTATTTTTATCAAATAATCTAAGAATCTTGTTGTCGAGATCATTTTCTTCCGTATCTGGAAACAAATCAATTGACGCTTCTACTTTCCCCTGCGCGAGTAATTTTTTAACTTCGTGTGCGCTGTTTAGTATTAGTGGACCAGAGATTCCAAAATGTGTGAAGAGGATTTTACCAGTCTTTTTTATTTTTGCCTTACCATTTTGAATAAAGCGAATTGTCATAAATGAACACGTTGTGCCCGAAAGCGCATGTACCCATTTCTCATCTGTTGTCAGAGGTACGATATTTGGATTTGGTTGGCTGATGGCATGGTTTAGTTTTTGCAACATTGTAAAACCATCACCTGTCGACCCTGTTTCCGGCGCAGCAAGTCCACCTGTTGCTATGGCGAAATTGTCTGCAAAGTATTCATCTCCGTTACTTGTTTTTACAGACACTATTTTATCATTCTCTTTTTCAAGCGAAGCAACTCGAACCCCCGTCTTTACCTCTATCCCATTCCTTTTTACATATTTCTCCATAACTCTTGCCACGTCGGTAGCCTTCTGTGTCTTTGGGAAAGCTCTTTTGCGCGCTTCTATTACAAGAGGAAGCCCTCTATCTTCAAAAAAAGTAAATGTATCTTCAGATGAAAATTTTGAAAAAGGAGAGTATAAAAATTCTTTTGAATCTGAAAAGTTTTCAAGAAATTTTCGTACATTAAATTCTGCGTTTGTGATATTGCACCGCCTGCCACCAGTCAACATTAACTTCTTCCCTAGGATTTTATTTTTTTCCAACAAAAGCACGCTCCCTCCGAGTTCAGCAACTCTGCCAGCCATCATCATTCCAGACGGACCACCACCTATAACTATGAGATTGTATACACGTTCATGTACTCGCATAAGAGCACTTTAACAAGAAAAAATAAAAACAACTAATATTACAATAAAGAACGTCTTTTAAACCAGATGCGTATCCACGAAATGCCGACAATGAGCGCAGTGATGATTGCATAGAGGTTGCCGAAAAGGTATGTAGCATTTGCACGTGATAATTCAAAACCCGGCACAAAAGGAACCGGAAATACTGAGATAATCACTAGAGCTGATATCGGTACAAACCATATACTAAATCTGACCCACGCATGCCACGCACGTGCGTTTGCAAAAACCAAAATGATTGCAGCGATAGCTAGGGATTGTCCTAATATAATGAGTGGCCAACCAAGAGTGTCGATGAATGGAGAATTGCAAAACGGTATTCCTCCAGCTTCAGCATGACCGCACACATTTGGAATTGCACTTCCCAAAAACC
>DRNP01000042.1 GCA_011322135.1 Candidatus Kaiserbacteria bacterium
TGCGGGATTAAAGAGCAATGCGGAAGACAGAAGGATTATCTTCTGATAAAGGTTCCTATGTCCGTGCAAAGCTACTGCCGCGCTATAACTCATGCCGACCAAAATGACTTCTGTCGGAGACCCAAGCTCAATTTTCTTATCGAAATACAGCTCAGTGACTTCAGTCATTTGAGTCAAGGGGTACAGAGTGGCAACGTCATGAATTGATTGTGTTGCACTGAACGTACCCGCACTATCATAGGAACCGGAGAAATACGGGTAAAACACCACCGTGCCAGCATCAAGAAACGGCTGGAGTATATTATGTATACTCGCCGATGCAGGAAGACCAGGCAAAAGTAGAGCCACCCTACCTGTCTTTTGCTCAGGCACATAAAGATTAACTATGTATTTCTTATATTTTACCTTGTAGGCAATCATGTCCTTTTATAATAACAGAGTGCGACCTTATGCTTAAAGACTGTTTTGGTGATACTTTCTTTTGACACACCCACTATTTTGTTGAGAATCTCCTTAGCCTCTTTCAGATTTTTGAAGTGAATAATCACTTCGTGATGCTCGATAACAAATCCTTGAGATATAAAGGTTTTGTTGATTCTGTTGATCCGTTTGATGTCAAAAGATGGGAATAAGGCTGTAAATTCATCTTCCACACAGGCTCCGATGCGTAGGGCGCTTCCACCGACCTTAAGAACACGCTTGATTTCACGCAAAGTCTGGGAGAGCGGAAAAGACCCCCAGGTAACTAGCGCCGTATCAACGCTCTCATCTAGGAGGGGTATGTGAGTTGCCGTTGACCCAAGAAAATTAAGCTTTTTATTCCTCCCGTACTTTTGCCGTGCGAGAGTGAGTAGGGGCGCCGAATAATCTAGAGCAAACACTTTTTCGAAAGATTTAGACAAGAGATTGGTTTTATGGCCGGTTCCGCATGCGATATCCAACAAGACTCCCGACGAAGAGAGTTCCTGAATTCTTTTGCCCAACCTCAAAGAGAAGCGCTCTGCAGAACTGAATGTATGGTAAGTCTCAGGACTAGACCCATATACTTTATGAAAATTCGTCCCGAATCCGCGCTTTGTCATGTTATGTCGTAGGTTAGGTCACTGTATATAGTTCACACTATATCCTCCATCGACTGTGATGCTGGTTCCAGTAATATATCCGACCTTCTCTGATGCTAGGAAAAGGCACATTTCAGCAATCTCCTCTGGTCTTCCGATTCTTTTTAGGATTGTATTGTCCTCTCCATACAATTTAAACTCTTCCTCCGTTATGCCTTGCCGTTGAGGTGTGTCTATAGTACCCGGCAATATTGCGATAACCCGAATGTGAGGACCGAGCTGTTTAGCCAATACGGCAGTTAAAGTGGGTACACATGCCTTACTGACGCTGTAGATCATGTTGTTTAGTCTGCTGACATGCGTAAAACCACGGATACTCCCTATATTAATGACTGCGCGTGCTGATGGACAATTCTTTGAGAACCACTTCGTCATATTCACGATTCCAAATACATTTACTCCAAATACATATTCCCAGTCAGAAGTACAAAGCTCCTGGAACGAGCCTCGTTTCAATACACCTGCGTTGTTTACCAACACAGTTATTTTGCCACGAACGATATTCGGAATAACGAGGCCGCGTTCTACAGAGTCCTCGAGACTGACATCTGCGTGCACAAACAGAAAATCATCACCCTCGGAGTAGCCTAATGATATCAATTCCACCCTCTTTGACTCGGCACGCCCGGTATCGTTCCCAAACATGATTATCACGCCATACCCATTTTCAAGGAAATGACGAGCCGTTGCATACCCAATACCCGATGTGCCACCGGTTATGATTGCGAATTGTGTGCGAGAATTATTTCCCATATATGTTCGAATCCTATAGGTGTGAATTTATGCTGATATTGTAACCCATATTTCTTAAATTGCTCTTCAACTACAGAATCCCGAACGGTCAACACTTCCGGAAATGTTACGTCTTCAGCGTCTAGAAGAAACAGCGTGAGTCGTTGAAATTTTGGCCATCGTTTTTTAAGACCATGTTCGACTTCCTCACGCAATGTCTCCAACTTCCTTACTTCGTAGAGATAGTCGTAGAGACGATCCAGAATCGAGGCCTTCACCATAGCAGTAGTGGGCGCTGGCATGTTGAGAAATATATTTTCTCCATGCAGAACTATACCATCCTGCAATGAAAGAAGGAGGTGTACCCCGTGACTACCAAATCTAAATGAATCGGTGTTCTCGAGCTCTTCTTCCCGGACAAGACTTATATCAACGTTTTTGGGGACGCGAGCAAACGGCTCCCCTGCAAAGAATTCGAAAAAGACTCCTCTCCTTGTGACAAGGCACAAATCAATATCTCCTGGATTCAAGGTATGAACAGAAGAACCAAATTGCACAATGGAGAGTATCTCTTCCAGTGATTTCTGCGAAAGAAATGTTTTCGGATCTATGACTGTTGCGTCTTTCATTGTAATCTTGCCCATGTTACCCCCCGACAGCGGTTCAATTTTAACACTTTATACGGTCAAAGAAAATAGTGTCAGCCACCATAAATGATATCTGCAACCATCCCACACAAGATTGCACAGAATAGGGTGCTGCTTGTTATATATTCTTTTTTGACTCCATGTCGCGTTGTTTTGCCCACAGCCAGAGTACGATAATTGTTGAAAATATTGTGTACAGCGCTGACGAAAAGAATGCAACAGTACCTTTCACCACCGGGAACATCCAGTCTGCGGAATATTCCGGAGCGAAAAAGACAGCGAGCATTGCAAGTGGAATCCATATGTACGAAAAGCGTAGCCACACGCGGTATATGTTGTTATGCATTTTGTACGTGATGAGTGAGAAAAGAAAGAGTGGGATGATTGGGAGGAGGTTTATAAAGAGTACGTCCAAAACATTAACGCAGAAAATATTATTGTTGCAAAGCTGATACGTTCCAAAGATTTCAATAGTAACTAACCCACTTGTAATTATTCCAGATGTAAGAAGTATCTTTTTTTTCATATACATGAATATTTAAATCTTAGTATTTAATGATTGCATAGCCATTACTTGTTTTTATATATGGTATCACCAAACCGGGGAGTGCTACACGTTTGTGCTATTTCTTCAACCGGTAAATACGAATGGACTGAACTAGAATAATGAAAAGAGTGTGCGAGCACTTTCGCTTCCGGAGCTTCTGCAACTTCTTTTGCAACGCGCTATATAAAAGCATATATGTGTGCACAGAAGTGAGATTGGTCGATGTTCCGATTTTGTTGCTTATTTGTTATACTAGCGTTTGAATGCGCGGTTAGCTCAGTTGGTTAGAGCGTCCCCTTGACGTGGGGAAGGTCGGGGATTCGAATTCCTCACCGCGCACACTCACACGCCTTAAATATGTCTGCCAAACAACAAAAACACGTTAAAAAAGAAAAAGTTTATATTTATGGTAAGCATGCGCTTTCAGAAGCTCTTTTGAATACCCCTCAAGCAATACGAAAAGTTTTTTTAAGCCCGTCTCAAAAAGATACGCATTTGCTTGAACTTATTGCAAAAGCAAAAATACCGCTTGCACCACTCAAAGAAAACGGAGAGAGTCGTGTCGGAAAAGATGCTGTGCATCAAGGTGTAATAGGAGTACTGGACACAACTTCCCTGCTAACACCTTTTAATGATTTTATAAAAACAATCGACACGAAGAAATCTCCGGCACTTGTCATTTTGGGAGAAGTGCAGGACCCTCACAATGTTGGAGCAATAATCCGCTCAGCTGCGGCATTTGGAATATCAGGCATATTAATCCCGGAGCATAATCAAGTAGGCATAACGGGAACGGTTGTAAAAACTTCCGCAGGAATGGCTTTTCGCATTCCTCTTATTTCAATTGGAAATGTAAATAATGCCGTACGAACACTAAAAGATATCGGATTTTGGGTTTACGGTTTGGAGATGAACGGGAAAAATCCACTAACGGAGGAGCGTTTCAGCGAACCGTCCCTTTTTATAATGGGCAATGAAGCGTCCGGTATTCGAAAAAAGACACTCGAGCTTTGTGATGTGTCGCTTTCAATAAAAATGCATCCGCGGTGCGAATCTTTAAACGTAGCGGCGTCCGCTGCTGTTGTATTTTATGCATGGAGTACACAGCATGTCGACGTTTTATAATAAAATATGACGACTCTCGAAAATCTAACAACACACGCATGGAGCGATTATGAGCTTCTCGATTCCGGTGAAAACATGAAGCTGGAACGGTTTGGAAAAATAATTCTTGCGCGTCCGGAAACTCAAGCACTTTGGAAAAAAGCGCTCCCTGAGATATGGGAAAAAGCAAACGCGACTTTTTCATGGGAAGGAAAGAAAGGTTCTTGGAAAATTAAAAACGATACACCAAAAGAATGGGGGTTCTCGTGGCAAGATACACGACTCATAGTTAAACTGACTTCTTTTAAACACACCGGTATATTCCCTGAACAAGCACAAAACTGGGCATGGCTGAAAGACCGCGTACATGATGCCAAAAACAGTATGTCTCGTACACCAAAAGTGTTAAATCTATTTGGGTACACTGGTGTTGCAAGTATCGTCTCTGCACAAGCCGGAGCAGAAGTTACTCATGTGGACGCATCTAAACAAAGTCTTACATGGGCACACAAAAACGCCGACGCCTCCGGCGTCGGCGTTGGTGCGAAAGAAAAATCAAGCCCCGGCGCTGAGCACGGCGCCCTTGGCGCCGTGCTCAGCGCCGACTCCCAAAAACCCGGTTCAATCAGATACCTCCTGGACGATGCGCTGAGTTTTTCAAAACGCGCAGTGCGCCGTGGCGAACGCTACGATGGCATTATTTTAGACCCTCCTGCTTTTGGTCGCGGTGCAAAAGGAGAAGTTTGGCATATCGAAAAAAACCTACCAATACTTTTGGAATTGTTGAACGAACTGCTAAATGACACACCCGATACGTTTTTCCTATTAAACGGATATGCTTCCGGATACGCACCAAAATCATTTATGCAACTTGTAGAAAGTACATTCAAAAACTCAAACTTGAAATACGGCGAGCTCGAGATTGCAGAAGCTCAAAAAACTCGCGTCATTCCCGCAGGCATATACGTGCGCTTTGCGCGTAACTCAAAATCATCGTAAGGTAAAACTATGAAAGAACCACGCACAATAATTATTTATCATAAAAACTGCCCTGATGGATTTGGCGCCGCTTATTCCGCATGGAAAAAGTTTGGAAATGATGTCGAATACCTCCCATCGAAACCCGGCGTCCCACCGACCGAAGATTTTTCAGGTGCTGATTTGTATTTTATAGATGTCTGCTATCCAAAAGATACAATGGACAAATTTGCACAAACCGCTTCAAGTATTACAGTGCTCGACCACCACGAAGGTATGCGCGATGTTGCCACGTCATTTCCGGGTGTTTTCGACTCCGCAAAATCCGGAGCTACAATTGCATGGAGTTATTTTCACCCGGACACTCCTGTGCCACTTTTCTTGCGTTATGTTGAAAACGGCGACCTATACACCTTTTCACTTCCGGACGCGCGCGCGGTACTTTCGTATGCATATCTAAAACCTTTTACATTTGAATCATGGGAAACCATCATAAAAGATGTTGAAAACCCGAGCACTCTTGCGTCATATATCGAAAAAGGAAAAATATACGCAGAGCATTCCGCACTTTTAGTAGAAAACGTAGCAGACCACGCAGATCTTGTATCTTTCGAAGGATACGAATGCTACCTCGCAAGCGTACAAAACGGGTTCGCATCGGATGTCGGAAATATTCTTGCAAAACGAAAACCACCACTTGCCATCGCATTATCGATGACACCGGAAGTACTACACGTATCACTCAGAAGCATCAAAGGAGCCGATTCTGTAGACGTTGCAAAAATAGCGCAAAAATACGGAGGAAACGGTCACCCAAACGCATCAGGCTTTCGAATCGCATGGGGCGATACCCTACCGTGGACACCTATCAAAGATGAAGATACTGGCAATTGAGACTTCATGTGATGAAACAGCTATCGCCGTAGTTGAAGCTACCGGTGACGATTCTTCTGCGCATTTTTCAATTCTTGGGAACATACTGGTATCGCAAATAGATTTACACAGACAATATGGCGGAGTGTTCCCTACTCTCGCGAAACGCGAACATACGAAAAATATCATACCTATTTTACGCGCATCTCTTGAGGAAGCGGAGATGCTCCACGAAATCCGTCAAGATATTTCAGAAAGTACTCGCTCTTACATAAATACTCTTTTTTCGCGAGAAGAAGGGCTTTCACAATCATTTCTGGAATTTATAACAGAAATAGATGTACCTGAAATTGACGCTATTGCCGTTACCGCAGGTCCCGGTCTTGAACCTGCACTTTGGGTCGGTATAAATACAGCTAGAGCACTCGCTTCAATATGGGACAAGCCTCTTGTGGCGGTTAATCACATGGAAGGTCATATCATGACGGCGCTTACGCAAGAAGATAACTCAACAAGCATATCTCCGGATTCAAAAATGAAGCTTGCCATATCAGATGTGGCAACACCTGTTTTGGCGCTTCTAATTTCCGGCGGACACACCGAGCTCCTTGCAATGAACGAATGGCTTTCATATGAGCTCATAGGGACAACTCGCGATGACGCGGTCGGCGAAGCATTTGATAAAGTTGCCCGATTACTCGGTCTGCCGTATCCGGGCGGTCCTGAAATATCTCGCCTTGCTGAAATAGCTCGCAAAGAGTATTCAGAAAGTACCTATACACTGCCACGACCGATGAAAAATGACGGAACAAATGATTTTTCATTTTCAGGATTAAAAACGGCAACTCGATATTTAATACAAAGTTTGGGGGAAATAGACGATGCGACACAAAAAGCAATTGCTCTTGAATTTGAAAATGCCAGTACGGACGTATTATTGTCAAAAACATTACACGCACTAAAAGATACGCACGCACGCACTATCACTATCGGCGGTGGTGTTTCTGCCAATGAACATATTCGAA
>DRNP01000043.1 GCA_011322135.1 Candidatus Kaiserbacteria bacterium
ATATTTTATTGCTTATGTTGCAATGACTCGATTTTTAAATCTATAGCTTTTTGTTGCTCTTCCCCTACGACAAGACGGACCGCACGCCAATCAGAAATTGCCTTTGTAATATTTCCTATCGATTCTTCCCATTGCGCGCGTGCAATGCGTATGTCAGTAGCGTTGTCAGTAGCACTCATTGCTTCAGCAAAAACACGCGCGGTTTCTTTGGAAGATTTTTCGTGTACTGAAAGAAAGTTTAGATACGAGAGCCAATACAATTTAATCGAAGGCTTTAATTCTACTGACTTTGCATACGCATTATTCGCAGTGTTATATGCTCCCAGTTTGGTCATAAGATTACCTAAATTATTAAACGCGAGCCCATTTTGAGGAGAATCTTTAATCGCGAGTATGTAAAAACGATACGCGGAATGCCCATCGCCAAGCATTTCATACTCCTGTGCAATTTGTATATACACCGCATAGTTTGGATATTTACCGGAACCGATTTCCCTTGAAAAGGCTACGATTTTATTTTGAATACTTGTTGTTGCGACACCTGATGCAGGCGTGAAATCCCACGATGATATTGAATCCCTTTTATCAATCGGCAATATATTGTCTGACGTTTTATTAAAAGAATATGTAATTACTTTTGAGACATTTCTATCACGCTCGTCGGTAGCGCGAGCTTTCGTGGAAGATGCGTTGTAATTCGTCGAAAGCGCTTCGTTTTGTTTTATTTCTTTAGTAACAAGATGAGCAGGTCTCGCGTTTTCCACTAAAAGAACAACGAGCACGGCAATAAGTGCGCTCGCCACAATACTCCCGATAGCTATCTCTTTATGTATTTTCATAACAATGAGCATATCACAATATGCGTTTATATATAAAACACTACGCACATACCACCACGCATCATTTTGTACTCCGATTACGTACACATTTTGAAAAATATTGTTGAAAGTAACACTGTCATCAAACCAAAACAACACAAACACAAAAACCACCCCCGAAGGGGGGTGGTTTTTGTGTTTGTGAAGGATTAACCTCCACCGGACGTCCTTTCTTTTTTGGGAGAGTTAAACTTTCCCAAAATAAAGAGGGTGCGCGAAACCTAATCTAAGACTAGTAGTTGAACGACGTTGTGTCGGACGTAAAGTCTTTAAGAAGGTAACCGTTTGTCCAGTCAGTTGCTGCAGTACCAAGCGTTGCGTGATCAGAAGCTGAACGGTCAGACCACACGACCTTGTTGCCGGAGGTAAGACTTGTAGCTGCTGCATTTGAAGCAAGACTTGTGTCCTGTGCAAGCGAGATGGAAATCGAAGCACCTGTTGTCCAGTTGGAAAGCGTTGCCGAGCGAAGCTCATACGTCTTCGTCTGGCTTGCACCAACTTGCTGAAGGCTGTCGAAAGGAATCTTTACGACACCACTGGCATTTGCTTCTACAGCAGTTGCATTAAGCGCAGTTGCCGTTCCGCCGGTCACATCATAGAGAGTGAATCCTGCAACAGTTGCTGTCGATGTCGAGACATTGAATGTCAACTGGTCAAGATCCACAGCTCCGGCTGCATCTGCGGATACATTCACGCGGTAGAGGGCTTGTCCTGCTGCCGGTGTTGTACCCACAGACTGCATTGCGAATGTCGGGAATGACTTACGTACATACATTGTACCGTAACCAGTGCTTGTACCAGAAACATTTGCTGTCCCAACCGATGTTGTGGCATTACCTGTCGAATCGATTGCCTGGAAGCCTATGTTGTGGATAAGTGTGGTTGTGATACCTGCACCCGAAGTTGCTCCATTTGCAATTGTCGGAACACCTACGAACACTTTAACGTCAGCCGAGTCATTCTTCGGAACATAGAACGAGAGACCGCTGAATGTAGAAGTTGCAACACTGGTCGACGAGTTTGTACTAAGCGCGCTCGTAACTGTCTGTGTTGCCCCACTTGCATTCTTGTACTGAAGTGTGACTCCGGTTGTAGAAGTTGCAACATTGTTCGGAAGAGTAATCTCGAGTTTCGTCACAGTGTACGGCGAATTCTGCGCCGAGAATGTGTAATTCGAAACCTCTACTTGACTTGCTCCTGCGATAACATTGGCACTAACAGGATTCGATGCGCTACGCGCTATCGAAAGTGTTCCCGTACCAACAGTCATGCTTTGCAATGCTTCAGAACTCGAAAGCGAAGAACTTGTCGAAGTTACAGCACCTGTTCCTGTTGTACTTGTGGTGAGTGTCGCTTGGATACTACCGGTAGCAGTAGAGAGCAAGTTGCCGTAAACATCGATAGTCTTCGTACCAGACTCCGGAATAGTGAAGTTCACCGAGAAGGTGTTCCCCGTTGCCGAAGGCGTTGTGATTGCTGTACCGATTGTTGCTCCTGTTGCGTGATCCTTAAGAGTAAGATTTGTCACACCGGCATAACCGGAAAGGTCTACCGCAATTGTGTTGACATTAATCCCTTCTGTAGATCCTGCAGAAAGAGTAAACGAACCAAGTCGAGCATTCTGGGTTCCTGCAATCATTGTCTGATCACCATAACCCGTGAACTTTGATGCCGTAAGTGCAGAACTGGATACAGTTACCGCATTTCCGGAAACATTTGTCGAAGGAACATTTGTCGAATTAAGAGAGCTCTGGCCCTGACCATTGCTGGTTGCCGCCTTCAAGCTAACTTGAATCGTACCTGTTGAAGGAATATTTACACCGGCAGATGTCTTTGCGTCAGCATAGATATCTACAGTTGTTACAGTCCCCGCAGGAATTATCAGTGATGAACCGAGCGAGAAATCCATTGCCTGACTTGCTGCATTTGTTGAGCTACCACCAATTGTCTTAGTAGAGCCAATTTGTACACCATTTACCATAATCTTACCATTGGCAAGGTTATATGATGCATCCGTAGAACCATCACTTGTAGTCGAAGCAAAGACATAAAGGTCGTTTATCTTTACAGCCTCACCGGAAGCGAGGAAGTTAAAGGATGCGAGCTTTACACCTGTTGTTCCAAGGGCAATGTCGTTAATAGGAGAAGCTGCCGCTTTTGTGACAGAAACTCCATTTGCACCAACAGAAGCGATTGTCTGAACACCGGACGATGCTGCAGAGAAACTTGTTGATGTGTTCGATGTGTTCAAGGTAACCGGCTGATTGAGCTGGTTATCTACAAACATAGCATCCGAGCTACGCTGGAGAGAAAGCTCTAGCGTACGGCTTGAACCCCCAACAACGTTTGCCATAACTTTGATGATGTGGCTAGACGTCGAGAGAAGTACCGGATTGCTCGAAAGGTCAAACGTGACTGTTCGGTCAGCGCTCAACTGTGATACAGCTGAACCAACCTGAGTTCCGTCCACATAGAGACGGAGGTTCTGCACATCTGATGCATCAATCGAACCGAGGTTCGTAAGCTTAATCATCGAGAGGTTTACAGGGTTTGTAGAAACGGAGACCGTATTCTGCCAAACGATGTAATCTGCCGTCGGGCTCAAACTTGTGTTTGTAGACGGAAGCGTGGTGCTGTCAAAGACAACACTCGCGAGGTCCGCTGCCGAAATAGTTTGCAATCCGCCACTAATCGGGAACGAAACACTTGAGTCAAGTGTTCCTGTGCTACCGACTGCCGTAAGCGATACGCCTACTTGCTGACCGGAAGTGCTGTCTGCAATGTCAGATCGAACAGCTACCGTGTAGGTACCACCTGCCGGAACAGTAAAGAGTCCGGAAGCGTTGCTGAACGAGAATGATGAATTGCTGACACCTGCCGAGTCGGTAATACGGTTTACACCATTATATAGGTACACGTTCGTAAGAGTCGTGTCATTTGACACTCCTGTGCGATTGAACGTAAGGCTCGTCACATTGATTGAAGCCGACGTTGGGTTGCTGAACGTGAACTCACCGAGGTCTGCAATACCCTGTTTTTGAACGATAACCGTTCCGGACGGAGACGTAGCGGAAAGGGCGACCTTAAGGCCGTTACCTGTCATTGCTGTAGTCCCGCCTGTATTTCCACCAGTGTTCCCACTTGTAGAAGAAGTACTTCCGAGATTCCAATGCGCACGGGAAATCGGACCAAAGTACCCTACTGCCGGAGAAATACTATTTGCAGACTGCCATGCAGCTACTGCCGACTGTGTCTGGCTACCGAAGTATCCTGTTGCACCTGCCGGAATTGTATATCCTGCTGCGATAAGAGCGTTTTGAAGGCACGTTACATCAGCACCTTTTGCACCAATGGTGAGACTTGCTGTGAAATTGCAAGACGATGTTGTTGTGGTTGTGCCGCCTGTCGAGCCGGTGTTTACCGAAGTACCGGTAAGTGCCGACTGAACGTTTGAGATCGTAGCGCTGTCTGCGCCAAACGAAGAAAGTAGCGAGAGGATGGACTGGACCTGTGCGCTGGTGAGCGATGCAGCATGTGCCGGAGCAACAACTGCAAATGAAGCTACCATCGCAAGACCTGTCGCAACCGCTGCAATCTTCGCGATCACATTATTGGTTACTGTAGTCATAACTATATTTTTCTGAATTCCTAGTCTGCACATTCGCCGACATACTTAAAAATAATAAAGTGCCGGTGAGTGTACAGGGTTTTAATAAGTATCGCTTTCGCGATTTTCAATTTTTCAATTTGTGATTTCAATCACTACCTCACAGTGTGCAGTGTCGACGCACACACCATGAGCTAGCTGGTAAGGGTCACATCGTACTGGATTTGTCTTTCATGATCTGAGCAGTGTCTTTCGTACTGATCCTATTTCAGTATCTTTTGTGAGAATACTGTTGCGCGCGACAATAGGAAATCGCGCAATGCGAGGCACTGCGAAACGCGCAGACAACTGGTCCTGGTTGCTATTCAGTTATCAAAGACCCCGCCCACCGGAACGACTGTATTAACATATTCCGCGGGACTAGATTTAGTATAGCGGAATATTGCAATACAGTCGAAGCAAAACGGTGGCAACATGTGTGGATAACGACAATGTGCGATATTATTTTAGGTACACAAAAAAGACCGTTTCCGGCCTTAAAGCTCCCTTATAATCCAGTCGTCATCGCTCGGTTATACTATGAAAAAATGAACCTTAAGTCAATACGCTGACATGCCAACAGTATTTATTAATATATGTACTTAAACTTTTAGGTTAAAAACACAATGACTCCACGCTCAAGCACTTCTAAAAAGAGACTGCCCAATATCACGAAAATGTGTACCCGTGAGCCGAAAAACTAATCTGTATACAGCTAATTTGCAAGCGAATATGATGTCCACCGACGGGTTCCTTTACGCACCAATATACCTTTATTAACGAGATACACGAGTTCCCTTTGGATTGTTTTTTCACTCACGTTACGTATGACAGTGGAAATGTCCTTTATATATGCGTCCCCTTTCTTTCTTATTATGGACACTATTGCATCTCGACGAGACGTCTTAACAGTATTGTCCTTTAGCATTTGTCCTTTAGCAACTTTCACTACACGTGCGTCTTTTTTTACTTTTGTCGTTATTGTATTCTGTGAAAAAGATTTGACATACGCACTCTCATTTTTTGCCACGCGCTCACGAGAGCTGAGAGAAGATGATGCATTTCGCGCCAGCTCGGCAAGTGACGGAGTTTCTTCTAGGAAAAGTCTCGGTTCTTCATAAGAAGCAACTTCTTGAAGCAATGCATGAGCTTCTTTTGCTATTATCTCCGCATTCATACCGGAAAGCATCCCTCCGGTGCGCGCGATAGAAAGCACACTGGAAAGAGCGAGCAGTTCACGTGAAAGAGACTCTCTTGCGGAAGCCGGCGGAAGTATCGCGTATTCAACCAAACTGACCGCTATCGAATCAATCTTGTTTCGAAGTGTTGGTGAATTTGTAAACGCAGGAGTAATCAGATGTATTGCTTTTGCGAGTCTTTCGGCTTTTTTGTATATAAATACTCTTTTAATGTCTTTGGCAAATATGTTTGAAAATATATGACTATCTAGGACAATATCATTTATATCCGCATTTCTTGCGCGTTTTGTTGAGATAGTTTTGTCTTTTAGTCGTCCTTTATCAGACATGGCGTCTTTAGATTTCTGTACTTGTATTGTATGTCCTTAAAAGAATGTCCGCAAGCCCCTAAGATAAGGAGCTCTCAAAAAAAATAAACGAAGTATCCGCAAGCGGTGTTACAAGTGTTACAATGTAGCCCATGACACGTAGACGAAAACGTAGGGTCTCTCGAGCGCGTACTATCACCGAGTACGAAGATGTTATCCGCTGGACAAGTGCTGTTGTTCTCATAGCATGTGGTACTCTGCTTGCGCTTGGTGCGTTTGGAGCGTCGGGACCAATGGGCGATACCGCTTTTTTGATTACACAAGCAACCATTGGTATCGGCGCATTTGTCTTACCTCTGGGAATAATAGCTCTTGGACTTTATGCGGGATTTCGTCGTCCTGCCATAGAGCCCGTTGTTGCCGGAGGCGCCACACTTTTTCTAGCGGCGGTACTTGCTTTCGCGGGACTTTTCCCAACAAGTACATGGGGTGGACATGTGGGTTCTTTCACCGGACATTTTCTTGAAAGTCTTTTCGGTTTTTGGGGAGCGCTTGTACTTCTACTCGCACTTACACTTATTGCACTCGCAACAATTACCGATGTTGCAATACTCCTTGAAGGAGTTGGAGAATTCGTAAACCGTATATTCAACTCAATGATGGGTGTCAAAATTTCTCTTCCTCACAAAGATACACAAACAAAAGATAGTGCCGAGGATGATACAGATGATGAAGAAGCTGACAAAGAGTACGGCACGGATAATGCAGAAGAGGACGAGGAGGAATACTCCGAGAATGAACCCGTACACAAAGACACAGAACCGACTGTGACTATTTTTAATAAAACAGATATGTCCGACTCTCCTACCGGAGCTATAGCAAATTTTGACGCTGAGTACGAAGCCCCTACTGTTTCACTTTTAGGAACCGACAAAGGCAAACCCGGTGTCGGTGACATAAAAGCAAACACAAACATTATAAAACGTACATTCCAAAATTTTGGCATCTCTGTTGAAATGGACGAAGTATCTGTCGGTCCTACAGTTACGCGCTACGCGTTTAAGCCTGCCGAAGGAGTACGTCTTTCACGTATTGTTTCTCTGCACAACAATCTGGAGCTGGCACTGGCGGCGCACCCTGTACGAATCGAAGCTCCTATTCCCGGTAAATCACTTGTTGGAATCGAGGTTCCAAATACATCAAAGACTACTGTTGGACTTGGCGGACTTATAAGTGCTAGAGAATGGAGCGCTAACAAAAAACCACTCCTTGCAGCTCTTGGTCGCGACATTACCGGCAGACCTCATTATATTGATATCGCAAAAACACCACATGCTCTCGTTGCAGGTGCAACAGGAGCCGGTAAGTCAGTTGCTATACATGCATTAATCGCTTCTCTTCTCTACAGAAACGGTCCAAACCAGCTTCGATTTATGATGATTGACCCTAAACGCGTCGAGCTAACTCTTTATAATGGTATCCCTCATCTGCTCACACCTGTTATAACCGATCCTAAAAAAGCTATTCTCGCACTGAAGTGGGCTGCAAAAGAAATGGAACGCAGGTACAACATACTCGAAGCAGAGCAAGTACGAGACATAGAGTCCTACCACGATACAATCGTCGAGCCGGCAAAAAAGCGCGGAGACGAAGAACTCCCTGAAGCGATGCCCTACATTGTGATAGTTATCGATGAACTTGCGGATATTATGCAAGCATACCCACGCGAGCTAGAAGCGGCCATTGTACGTCTTGCACAAATGAGCCGAGCTGTTGGTATACACCTGCTTCTTTCAACACAACGCCCTTCTGTGAATGTAATCACCGGACTTATTAAAGCAAACGTGCCGACACGTATGGCTCTCCAAGTAGCTTCACAAATTGATTCTCGCACAATTCTTGACAGTGCCGGAGCGGAACAATTGCTTGGTGCAGGCGACATGCTTTATATTTCAAGTGACATGCAAAAACCAATCCGTATTCAAACGGCATACATAAGCGAAGCAGAAGTAAAAAAAGTCACGCAATATATTAAAAAACATAATGCCGGAGACCTTATATCTCTAAATCTTGACGGCAAAGGTACTGCTCACGAACCAAACGATGCCATAATGCTCACCGACGATGCCGATGATGATGCGGACGATGAACTATACAGCGAAGCGCGCGCCACTGTAGAAGAAGCCGGGCGAGCTTCTACGAGCTATCTTCAAAGGAAACTCCGTATCGGTTATTCGCGCGCTGCAAGACTTATGGACATTTTGGAAGAACGAGGAATTATAGGACCGGCTGATGGCTCACGTCCGCGGGAAATTCTCGCACATACAGATGACACAGCAGACATTGACGATATGGAAACTGCACCTGAGTCTGAAACGGAAGAAGCAGATACCGACGACACTGCAAAAGAAATATAAACATGCCCACCTTCAGACTTTTTTTGATATTACTCATTGTTATAGTAGTTGGCTATGGTTTTAATGAGGCGTTTCCTCTTCTCTCCGGACCAAAAATAAAATTGTCTTCTCCTGTAAATGGCATGACAACAACGTCCGATATCGTAACAATTGCCGGAACGGCAAAACGCGTAGTGGCTCTTTCTTTTGATGGAGAGCCTATTCTGCCAAACCGTACCGGTACATTTTCCAAAACACTCGCACTTCCGCGTGGAGGAGCTATACTTACACTAACGGCAATGGATCGATTTGGACGTACTGTTACAAAAAAACGAACCATATTCGTTCAATAATTACTTCTTATAAAATTACGTATGCGAGCAAAGAAACCGGCTAAAGCCCCGAAGACCACAGCACCAAGTGCTAAAACAAAAGATGAAAAACAAAAATCAATAGAGCTTGCGCTCCAGGAAATTCGTACGAAATTTGGTGATGAATCTATTATGACATTTGGAGCCGGAAAACCTTCCGCCATTCCATCAATCCCCACAGGTTCTATCGGTCTCGATAACGCACTAGGAGTGGGCGGACTTCCTTGCGGACGCATTATCGAAGTTTATGGTCCTGAGTCATCAGGAAAGACAACACTAACACTCCACTCAATAGCACAAGCGCAAAAGAAAGGTGGCGTATGCGCATTTGTAGATGCGGAACACGCTTTTGACCCTGAATACGCACGCCGTATCGGTGTAAAACTAAAAGAACTTCTTATTTCACAACCGGACACGGGAGAGCAAGCACTTGAAATAGTCGAATCTTTGGTACGCAGTGGAAATATAGACATGATTGTTATAGATTCTGTCGCAGCACTAACTCCAAAAGATGAAATTGAAGGAGACATGGGTGCCACTCATGTAGGGAAACAAGCGCGCTTAATGAGCCAAGCCCTCCGAAAATTAACGGCGATTACAGCGAAAAGCAAAACTATCGTTATATTTATCAATCAAATTCGTATGCAGATTGGTGTTATGTTTGGAAATCCTGAGACAACGCCCGGAGGAAAAGCACTCAAGTTTTATACATCGGTACGTTTGGATATTCGCAGAATTGCACAAATTAAAAAAGGCGACGAAGTTGTCGGTGGGCGCGTGCGCGTAAAAGTCGTAAAAAACAAAGTCGCGGCACCTTTCAAAACTACGGAATTCGATTTGCTTTATAACGAAGGCATAAGCCACGAGGGAGAACTTCTGGCGCTCGGTGAAAAATACGATCTCTTAACAAAAGCAGGCGCATCGTATAGATTTGGAGAGATTAAACTCGGGCGCGGATACGATGCAGCTCGCACATTCCTACGTGAAAATCCAAAAGTTTCGGAAGATTTGTTGAAACAAATACAAGAACAATTTAAAAATCAATAATTACTCAAGCGACCCTCGGTTTCGATCCGTCTGCAATTTGCATTTGAACAACGCGCGCTATTGTGTGTGCAATATAAATACTCGCTACAAGCGCTACAAACGCTAAGAATTGCACTACGAAGTGCGTATGCACAAAAGCATAGACAAGATACCTTGCATGCCCCAAAAAGTCATGTGGACCGTTTGTGAAAACTTTTACCACCCACACTTCCCTACCTATAAACCACAAAGTTACCCCGAGAGCGAATATTGAAAGTACGCAAGATGAAAGAAATAGTCTAAGCATGCGCACAATATAAACACGACGCATAACTTTTCTTTGTATTGTAGAGTCAGTTATCATGTTGTTTAAGTTTATCTTTAAGTATCTTTTTAGCTCTGTGCACTCTCGTTTTTACAGCTGAAACTGACACACCTTCATCACTCGCTATTTCTTCTTGTGTCTTCCCGTCTAAAAATTGCAACCTCAACATACGCGAAGCTGTTTCAGGAAGTTTTGAAAGTGCATACAGCAACTCATTTCGAAGTGAAATCCTTTCAACAAAACCGTCTGCGAGCATGTCCGGAAATGATTCATACTGCTCCGTATTCAAAACGGCGAACCTCTCACTTGCTCGCTTTAGTTTTGCATATCTCGTAAGTGCTACTCGCGTAAGTATTGCATAAGCCCACGAAGCAAACGTGGCTCCTTCTTTATCTTTATAACTATCTGCATAAAGATATATACGTGTAAATGCGTCTTGCACCACTTCTTCAGCATCTTCTTTGGTATAAACTATCTTTCGCGCTTTACGCAAAAAAGGTATCTCGTATCTTTTTACCAGTATTTCAAACAGTGCCGGCTCACGTCGAGAGCGACGCAAAACCTCAACATCACTAATAGATGTGTCTGCAATACTTGAAATACTCATCACGCCCTGTATCATACCTTTATTCGCCTTGTCGGACATTTTTCTTATAATTGGTATCAGTCATACCTCTTTTTATTATAACCGTCGATAAGGTAGCAAAAGTTACATGGCAACACTTTCATACAACGAAATAACTCCAAAAACAGTTATCAATTTTAATGACGAGCCGTACGAAGTGCTCTCGTCACATGTTTTTCGAATGCAAAAAAGAAAACCTGTAAACCAAACCAAACTACGACACCTCGTTTCCGGTAAAGTAATCGAAAACTCATTCCACCAAAACGAAACTGTAACGGAAGCCGACATTGATACAATGAACGCAAAGTATCTTTACACAAATCACGACGAATCGTGGTTTTGCGAAGAAGGAAATCCAAAGAATCGTTTTTCTTTCCCCGAAAATACAGTTCACACAAAAACAAAATGGCTCGTGCAAGATGCTCCCTGTTCTATTCTTTTGTACAACGATGAACCTGTTTCTGTAAAAATACCGATCAAGGTCGAGCTTGTTGTCGTAGACGCTCCGCCTGCAGTAAAAGGCGATACTGCAACAGGAGGGACAAAACAAATTACTCTTGCTTCAGGAGCGACAATAAACACCCCTCTCTTCATAAACGAAGGTGATGTCATTCGTATCAATACGGAAACCGGCGAATACGTTGAGCGAGTAACGAAAGCGTGAACTGCAAAAATGGAAATGGAAAATGGGGTCAGGATCCATTTTATCCAATGTTGGAAAGTTGGGAGAGTCGGACTCTCCCATATTGGATTAAAGTGAATATTTAACTACTTAAAATAAGTTGGATGAGGTGTTCTCAAGACCGCGAGCAACATGTCTAGGGACAAGTGTAGATAATTAAATTATTTTAGTTATCTACACTTGTAATGTGACAAAACAAAAACCGGATTTTTACACCGCGACAAAAAATATCCGGTGAGTGGGGTTTAACCTCACTCACTTTCTTTAACTCTAATTCAAAAAGCGTGAAGGATATTCCTTCACGCTTTTTGAATGTCTTCACAAACTTTTTAGACAAAAAATCTACGATGCAATATATGGTAAAAGTGCCATGTATCGTGAACGTTTTATTGCTTGAGTAATCTCACGCTGACGTTTTGATGTAACTCCCGTGCGCTTTCGCGGAAGAATCTTTGCGTGCGGATTTGTAAAGAGTTTTAAATACGCGACATCTTTATAGTCGACAAATTTTTTCTGCTCTATTTCTTCTCGTTCTGCTTGATGTGCCATGTTGTATTTAATTAAGTACTAAAACGGAATATCTTCCGGGTTAATATCCTCATCAGGATATTGAATCGCTTCGCCCTTTGCGGGAGCATCTTGTGAAGCTTGTTCGCCTGTCGGTTGGGTTTGTGTTTGCGAAGGAGTGCTTCCTCCACCACGATTTCCACCGTCACCAAACTGGAAATTATCAACAACAATCTCTGTGCGATAATTTTTACGACCATCCGACTCCCATGAACGCGTTTGCAAACGTCCTTCCACAAAAATAGGTCGTCCTTTTTTCATGTACTGACTTATAAGCTCTGCAGGACGTCCAAAAGCAACAATATTATGAAACTCTGCCACCTCTTTCTTGTTTCCTTCTTTATCTTTGTAGACGCGATTTGTAGCAAGACTAAATGTAGCTACCTGCTGACCGGAGGGAAGCGCTCGCAACTCAGGGTCGCGAGTCAAATTACCATATACAAGTGCTTTGTTGATATACATCTCGTTAAAAATTATATTGAATAATATTCTTTACCATTATACATCACGCTTACTTCACGCAAATTATACAGCCACTTCTTTTAGTGCGGCATCAAGTTGCTCTTCGGAAACATTTTCCTCCTTCGGTTTATCTGATGTTTTATCTAAAACCTTGGTGCGCATCTCGTGCTCTTCCGCCGTGTGCTCTGCAGACTCTTTAGTCGTTAAAATATCTATAAAACGGAAAATACGCTGTTCAGATTCCGCCTCTTCGAGTACTTTTTTGTGACCTTCTGCAGTAGTCTCGTATGCAATCCACGAAAAGAATGCTGAGGAAAAGTCGTGACGCCCCGTATGCTCCATACGCGAAATGGTATATGCAAGCGCTATTTTTTCCGGCTTGCCGGTAGCCACAACTGTTCCAACGGAAGCAATCGTTTCCTTCATTGTTTGATACACCGTTTTCACATCATCTTGTGAAAGATCGGGGTCAATATGAAAACCCAACTCGTACACATGCGGTTCATTGCGACCTTCATCAACAACTGCGTCTTTAGCAGTTTCTTCTTTCTGTTTCTTTACCATAATATCGCAATCCTAACACGCGTTCGACCCTGAAGCAAGGTTGCCAATATCTTTATATTATTTTCTAACATACAAATACATGACTAATCTAAAAAACACTTCGTTAAAACTTTTATACCAACTTAAAAAGTCTCATGGCGTTTTCAACTGTGGAAACTCGCATTGATTCTTCACTCTCTCCGCGAATACCGGCAAGAGCAGAAACCACATCTTTTACAGCAAGCGGGTCATTCCTCGTTCCTCTGCGTGAAGCGGGGGCAACATACGGCGAATCGGTTTCAGAAAGAATCATGTCGCGTGGAGCAAAGCGTATTGCTTCATCATAGTCTCTAGCAAAAGTTATAACCGCCGTATACGAAATTGTAAAACCTAGCTCGAGAAATGCTCGCGCCTCGTCAACGCCTCCTGCGAAAAAGTGCATGTTGCCTGTTAGAGAATCTCCATATTCCCTCTTCGCACTTTTTAGTAAATCGATAATGTCATGGTACGCATCCATCGACTTTTCAGATGGACGTGCATGTATCATTAAGGGTTTGTTTACTTTTACAGCGAGAGCAATCTGCGCTTCAAAAAGAGGCACCTGCTTCGAGCGTGCTTCCGCAACATTATCAATACG
Source organism: Candidatus Kaiserbacteria bacterium (assembly GCA_011322135.1). Classification (GTDB taxonomy): domain Bacteria; phylum Patescibacteriota; class Minisyncoccia; order Phycocordibacterales; family Phycocordibacteraceae; genus C7867-001. The sequence continues at coordinate 13,666 of DRNP01000043.1, forward strand.
AAAATACTCGAGACCGCACTCTCCTATTGCAACGGTACGATTATTATTTGCGAGCTTCATGAAAGCGTGGTCGTCAAAGACATTGTTTGTTTCTATCGGATGCTGACCAACCGCTGAAAAAACATGTTCGTATTTCTCAGCAAGCGCCACCGCCCTCTCGGAAGACTCCTCATCTACACCGACAGCAACCGTACCGATATTTTCTTTCATCATTTTCGACAAAAGTTCTTCTCTATCCTCATTAAACTCATCGCCTTCTATATGGCTGTGTGCGTCAAAGTATTGAAATGACATAAAAAGAGCGTAGCACGTCTACTGATACACGTCATGCGTGCCAACATCAATGTAATATGAAGCTTTCTTTGTCATCTTCACGACGACACGATACGAAAAATTCGCTGAAAACGCATGGTACGCTCGCATTCTGCCATGCAGTCTGTGTAGTCCAATCGATTCACGCTCGCCCGCCTCAAATAAACGAATTGCACGTGCTATATCTTGTCGAACAGGCGATTCATATTTCTGAAGAGTACGAAGAAACTTCCCTGTCGAAAAATATCGCATTACTCGAAGTGCTTGATGAGTTCGAGTACGTCGCCCTCGTAGACTCGTCCTGTCTTAATATCTTCTTCTGCTTCACGAATGCGTGCAAGAGCACGCTCCTCTCGAAGCCGTCTGAGTGCGTAGCGCACGAGATGTGCTTTTGACTCACTCGTTCCTTCGGCGAGCTCTTGCTCAATGAACGCCTCAAGGTCTTTTGTAATTGGTACGGTGATAGTTGACATGTACTAAAGTATAGTACTATGGCGTAGTATATGCAAGACCTACAGCAGTCCTTCTTTTATTAGAGCGTCTTGGATGCGCTCGAACATGAGGCGATGACCTTCGGCATGTAGACGATTCGCCCAACCGCCGTATTCACTATCAAAGAACCCTTGCGTGATACTGTCGCCGAAAATTAGTATATTAATACGGCACGTTCTAACCGCGGGAACAGGTTCTCGGGCTTGGTGTTGGCGATGACAGCCTTTTTTACGGCGTCACTCGTGTGTGGCATGAATGGCTGTAGAAGGTGTCCAATGTGGTAGAGCTCGGTCGCGCAGTCAGCGATGATTGACTTCCCTTTCTCCGGGTCGGTCTTTACCACTTTAAACGGCTCTTGTTTTGTAATTTTTTCATCTAGATTCTGAATCCTGCTCCAAATATAATCAATCATCTCATTCAAGCGATAATTTTCGAGCGCATCTGTGTATTCTTTATTAAAAGATGTTTCCTCTTCCGGCTTTGGCGGTTTCTCCAGATACGTTTCTGCCAGCTTCATTACTCTGGCAACGAGATTACCAAGACCGTTTACCAAATTTGCCGTGTACCATTCGTCCATACGCTCCCACGTAACATCCGTATCATCTGTCGGATGTATATGTCGTAAAAGAATATACCTCGTAGCATCAGTTCCATATTTTTCGATAAGTTCGTACGGGCTTATTACATTGCCTAAACTTTTACTCATCTTGTGTCCATTGGACGTGATAAATCCGTGATACAAAACCGTATCCGTAGCAGATAATCCAGCAGACTTAAGCATCGCCTGCCATAAAATTGACTGGAAGCGTATTTGGTCTTTCCCTGCGACCTGTAGCGTATATCCGTCTTCCCAAAACTTCTTAAAAAGTTCTCCTCCGTCAGCAGTCCAGCCGAGCGCGGAAATATAATTTACCAAAGCGTCAAACCAAACATACATAACTTGACCGTCATCGTCCGGTACGGGTATTCCCCATGATAAACGCGCTTTTTCACGAGAAATACTTAAATCTTCAAGTCCGGACCTTACAAAATTGAGTGCCTCCGTACGTCTCCAATCCGGCGATACCGTTTCAGACTGTTCAAGATATTCTTCCAGATATTCTTGATATTTTGAAAGTGCGAAAAAATAGTTTTCCTCCTCTATTTCAACAGGATCCATATTAGGGTGATTTGGACACTTGCCGTCTACCAAATCACTGTCTCGCAAAAACATTTCGTCACCGACACAATACAATCCACGATATTTCTTTTTATAAATATCGCCGTTTGCTTTACAAAGGTTCCAAAACTCTTGTGCCACAGCAATATGTTTTTTGTCCGTGGTGCGGACAAAATTATCATAAGAAAGATTTAGAGCTTTTTTTAGTCGGTCAAATTCACTTGCATAGTGATTGACATATTCTTGTACATCTTGACCTGCTTGTTGTGATTTCTGAAATATCTTTTGACCATGTTCATCTGTGCCTGTATTAAAGAAAACTTCTTCTCCTTGTTTTCTCCATGTGCGTGCCAACGCATCTGCCTGCAAAAGCTCCACCGCAAACCCAACATGTGGGTCGGAGTTTACATACGGGAGTGTCGTTGTTATGTAACGCGCCATATAAAAAACTATTTCCTTGCAAAACGAGCACGGCGTCCTTTGTCCAAGTCACCTACAAATTCTTGCAAAATTGCCGCAAGAGGAATGGACAACAATAACCCGAGGAAACCCGCGAGCTCTCCTCCCGCCACCATTGCAACAATAACGAGAAGTGGCGGAACTCCGACAATTTTTTTCACTACAAGCGGGTAAATAAGATGTGCTTCAAATTGATTTACTACAATATATAAACCTGCCACAATTACAGAAAGTGTTGCTCCGCCGGTTGTAAAAGCAATGGCAATGGCGGGAACTGCGGCAATAAACGAACCAAATATCGGAATAATCTCCATCATAGCGGTAAAAATACCGATGAGAAGAGCATAAGGAATACCTATTATAAGCAGTCCCAGATAAACAAGAACTCCGACCAAAACCGAGAGCATAATCTGTCCCTGCATCCAAAGACCTATTTTCTTTTGTGACCTGCGCCAAAGGTCGATGACGTACTCTTCTTGAGACAAAGGAGTTATCGTACGTAAAAACCCTTCAATTCCCTCTTCTTGAACAGCAAAATAAAATGAAAGAACGATAACGAATATCAGAGAAAACAGTCCGCCGAATACGGTAGCCAAAAGACTAAACGCCCCGGCAGAAGTATTAGTGAAGGCCTTTTGTAGAGAGAACAAAGACTGTACAAACGAAGTTCCCGTTCCGCTTGCGTTTGTCGACAAAAAACTACTTGCTCCGGAGGAACCAAACGGTGCCGGCAAAGAAAAACTTTGCAAATAGTGCGGTAGAGCATTTATAAAATTACCAACCTCTCCTAAAAGTGGCGGCAGGAAAAAATAAATGAAACCAAACAGTGCACCGAACACTGCCGTATACATTCCAAAGACCGCAAGTGCGCGCGGTAATTTATATCGCATGAAAAAAAGAACCCCGGGTCGAATAGCGGAAGCCATCACTATCGCTGTTACAACAAGCAATACCAAATCACGAAGAGTCCATAGTGCATATGCGATTAAACCGATTACCAACGCCGTAACAATGGTGCCGGAGGTAATAGAAATACTGTAACGAGTATCTTTCATAATTCGAATAATACCACACGTAGTGCGCGGTTATACTATCGCACTGCAGGACAATACAAAGAAACAAAATTGTGCGCGAGTAAAACCGGCGAGCTTTATAAAGAAAGACTTTATACAAAGACACAAAATGCACAAAGACTTTTATGTGTGCTTTTTTAGAAAAAGTTTACACAATTAATCTCGTGTAAACTTTTCAATGACTAAATAACGGCTCTTATCTTCGAGGCAAGTTCATTTGCATGGACACGCTCTTGTTCACCGCTATCACGATGACGCAATGTAACCGTATTTTCCATCTCCGGTTTTTCTCCCAGAGTATCGAAATCAATTGTAATACAAAAAGGTGTGCCTATCTCATCTTGTCTGCGATATCGTTTTCCGATATTTCCATTGTCATCCCACATAATTTGCGGAATATCTTTTTTCAACTCTTCGTAGATTTTTCGAGCCTTATCTACAAGTGCCGGTTTATTTTTTAAAAGTGGTGATACCATCGCTTTTACCGGAGCAATCTTTGGAGAGAGTTTCAATACAACGCGCGTCTCATTATTTACAGTATCCTCGTAATACGCATCTGTGAGAACCGCCAAAAAAAGTCGCCCGAGCCCCATCGATGTCTCAAGTATCCACGGAGTATATTTTTCTCCTGTTTTCGGATCAACATATCGTAAATCAACACCTGAAAACTTTTGATGCTGTGTCAAATCATAGTCACTTCTGTCATGAATTCCTTCCAACTCATCAAAACCCCACGGATATTTATATTCAATATCCCATGCATCTTTTGCATAAAATACGAGATTTTCATGTTGCTTAAATCTGAGATTTTCTTCGCGAATACCTAAAGCGAGATACCACTCCATGCGCTCTTTTTTAAGAGATTCGTACGCTTCTTTATTTTCGTTCGGCTTTATAAAAAGCTGTGTGTCTGCCTGCTCAAACTCGCGAGTACGGAAAAGAAAGTTTCGTGGAGAAATCTCATTGCGAAATGCCTTACCTATTTGCGCAACTCCGAAAGGAATCTTCGGGTGCATCGAATCTACTATATTTTTATAATCGAGATATATACCCTGACTTGCTTCGCCCGGCAGATAAACCGGCTCCGCTTCGTCGGACGTAAAATCACCGAGGTTCGACTTTACCAAAAGATTAAATTTGCGTACTGCTGAAAAATTATGCTCACCGCATTTCTTACAAGCAATCTCCGCACGGTGAGCGTCAAAAAGAGTATTGATTTCTTCTTCGCTCATTTTTTCATCTGCAGTCACACCTATCGCTTCAAGCACTTTGTCGACACGAATACGTGTATTGCATTTTTTGCACTCGGCAAGCGGGTCTGAAAAACCACTTGTGTGTCCACTGGCTTCCCATGTGCGTGGATTTTTAAACATGCCGGAATCCAAACCGTACCAATTTTCACGCATCGAAACATTTGCATCCCACCATACTCGCTTTAAATTATTTAAAAGCTCGACACCTCTTGGACCAAAATCATATACTCCCGCGAGCCCGCCGTATATTTCAGAACCGGGGAAAACAAAACCGCGTCGTTTGGCAAGCGAGACAATGGTTTCCATAACAGATTTTTGTGATGATTTTTCCATATAACAAATACTCTACGATAAAAACACGCACGAAGCTACTGCACCATCCCGGAACCTGACACTGAAGAGTATTTTGGATCATGCGACATGTTTGTTGTAATTACGTTTGTGTTGGCAGTTATGTGTACTTGTGCAAAACGGTCAAAACCTGAAAATACCGGTTTGTTCACCAAAACAGGCTCACTTCCATGCTGGCTTGTGCTTGGAATAAACGACACTTGGAAAGATCCCGTTCGACTTTCACCTGCTGAAAGATTGCCGATATTCCACGTAACGGTATGAGCCCCGTTATCATACGATAATGAATTATCCCGTGGCGCTACGGCACCGACAAACTGCACGTACGTCGGCAAATTAGCGGTTATTGTGGCTCCGGCAACATCATTTGTCGTATTGTGTACATTCCACATAATCGTATACGTCGTCATTTGGTTTGCTACGGGTGGCACCGGTCCGGAATTGACAACACCTCCTGTCGAATACAGTGCATACGAGTTAAGCGAAAGAGCTGTCGATATTTTTATCTTTTTACTTACAGTTGAGCTAATTGCTTGAGCAACATTATCTTGACCCAAACGCTGACCCGACACTGAAACAGTCATGGTGATGGTTTGGTTTGTGCCGATTGCTTCGGTGCTTGTGCTTTGCGGTGTAATAGTAAAAGAGCCCACGCCTTGCGCACCCGGAGCAAGCGAAGCAAACGACGGGTCTGAATCTCTGCTAAATACAATGGTTTGCGTAGCTGATTGATATTGACCTCCGACAACTTGAATATTTTGATTAAATGGTGCTCCGGAAAGTTTCACTTCAATGAGTGCGTTATCAATCGGAACACTGAGTGTATTTTTCCAAGAAAGCGATATGTGCGCGGTTTCCCCGGCCGAAACAATTGTCGGTCCGGACGTCTTTCCATTAATACTGAGAGTGGTGGCAAGGAACGGTTGCATAATATTAACCTCCGCAGTTTGTGTCATATATGAAAGAGCGATGGAAGTATTTGCTCCGTTTGCTGTTCCTACCGAAAAGCGAAATACTCGCAGTTCTCCATCTTGACCCGTAAGCTTACCCGAAACTCTCACTGTAACGGTTTGTCCCGGACTGAGAGTCCCGAGTGAAAAAAGCGTTCCGGTTGGGGTTAACGATGTTTTTGTAGGAGTAAATCCTGTCGGGTATCCAATATTGAGACCGACATTTGATATAGGTTTTGTAGCATTCGACCGCACATTTGCCGTAATGGAAAAGACTTGACCGGATACCGTTTCTGTCGGTGCCTCCACCGATACGGAAAGAGGTGTTGATATTACAGAAAGCGCATACGAAGTATGTTTTACAAAAACAGCATTTGAACCGTGCGTCTTAAATTGTAATGTAGCAGGTATTTTTATCGTGTCCCCCTGCCCTCCGAAAAGAACAACACGGACGGTACGTTCAACTGAAGCTCCCGGTGCGATTACACCAAACGCCTCGTCATCATGCGTAACTGATTGTGTTACATCTGTAGCCCTACGTGTTCCTGTCGGGAAAACCAAAGAAAGCGTCGTGTCCTGTATCGCCGTTGGGTTATTGTTTGTAACCGAGATTGAAAGAGCTACGGTATCACCTCCGGCTATCGTCGTCGGTCCCTTGATGGCAACGGAAACATGGTTTACAGAAACCGACCGACCTCCGGAAAGAAAAAGATAAGTTGCAATACCAAGAGCAATGACAAAAAAACCGATGGCGCTCCAGAAAAAACCGAGCGCAAATCGCACATGTTTGTGTGGAATTTTTTTTGTCTTTGCTTTGCCGTCGTTATCCCATTTATGAGGAGTACTCGGTGCCGGAGAACGCGAAAGATGCGCCTCCGGTCTTTCAATCTCTTTTCGAGACGAATAAAGCCGACGCCTTTCTTCTTCCAAAGAACCTACTGTATCCTCTTTTTCCGATTTCATTAGTTTTCAGTATACCGCAGAAGCACAATGCGCAAAAAACTCACAGTACAATATTTCTATATTAAAATGTTCGACTTTATAATCCCGAAGCCGTTATGCCACGATTGATACGAGCAATATACGCTCCCCTATCTTTCTCAATGGTTTCTAAAACATGCACAACATTATCATTATTTACTACAGGTAGTTCTCCCGCATCCAATCCAAGAATTCGCAAGAATCGAAGCGACACCAAACATTCGGCAGAGTCATGCAATTTTTCCGGCATATCGACAAGTGTTTGAAAGAAATCATGCATTATGTGGAAAAAACGCGAATCGATTGATTCACAAGGAGCAAGTCGCAACAAGAAACCCGCTACACGCCCTGCACGTTCACGCTCCACTGCTCCCAATAAACTAAACCAGCTCGTATCAAGTACCGCTCCCGAAATCCTCCAACTTTCTTTTCCACGCAAAAGTATTACATCGGATTCTGTAAATGTTTGTAAAGCGCAAGCGAGTTTTGCTCCCTGTTTTCGCACACTTTGCGCACGTGCGTGTATCAAGCCAAGCTCATCTGTCAAAAGCACTATACCGGCGCTCGCTTCGGATATAGGATAACGTTTAAGTGCAATCGCTTTTGTAGCGTATCTATGTCGCATCGTTTGTTATCGAAAAATGTATCTCTCCGAAAGAAAGTTTTGCCGTGTGTTGTGCATCGCTACCTGCATCAAACGTTATGAGCGATACTCCTGCAATCGTTTCCTTTTCAAGCAGTGCCCTGCCATTTTCTTCGATAGAAATACGTACCGTGTCAGTAGGTGAAAGTCCCGCTGATTTACGCGCTTCCGCAAGTGCCCGAGTAAACTCGCGAACGTCACCTTCACGAACCAAGTCATCTGTAATTTTTGTATCAAGAGAAAGTTTTTCAGCTTTTGTGTTCACTTTTTTTACATTCACTTCATCTGCCAAGATTGTGGCAAATTCTCTTGAGATATTTCCCGGCACGGATAATGCAGAGAGTGGTTGACGTACTTTGATGCCTTCTTTTTGTCGCAACATAAGAGCTTCCGAAGCGAACGTTCTGACACGCTCCATCTCGGCAAGTGTTTCTTTGTCATGACCTGACACAAAAGAATTCACCAAGCGCAGAGCAAATGAAAGTTTTTCTTCCGGCCAACTCGCCAGATGTACGCTTTCCGGATCGGCATCCGTACGTACGTTTTGGAAAACCTCTTCAGCCATAAAAGGTGCCAGTGGTGCTATCAAAAGTGATATGGTACGTAATGTGTCACGAAGCGTATTTAGTGCGGAAGAATCTCCTTCTCGCGCACGGTCACGAATACGTCTCACATACCACTGCGACAAATCTTCTAAAAGTTTTGCGATTGTACGCGATGCTTCGAAAAGTTTGTATTCATCAAATGATTGCGTAACAGTGCGCACGGTTTCTTTGGTACGTGCAAGCATCCATCTGTCAATTATTTGCATGTTTGTGCTGTCTTTCTTTTGAACATTCTTAAACAGCGAATAAAACTTCGCACTGTTTTCAAACCACGACAAAGTGCGCGCCACCTCGCGAATTGTTTTGCCATCAAAACTCTTCGACTCTCCGGGCTGGTTTACGCTATACATCCAGAAACGCAAAGTATCCACTCCCCACTTTGCCATTGCTTCCCATGGATTTATTACATTCCCTTTTGACTTCGACATTTTGCGACCCTTATCATCAAGCAAATGCCCCAGGCAAATGACATTTTTATATGCGTGTCCTCGCCCCGTCAAAGTTCCAACCGCATGAAGTGTGTAAAACCACCCACGCGTTTGGTCAATAGCTTCTGAAATAAAATCTGCAGGATACCCGTGCCCTTCCACCCACTCTCTATTTTCAAAAGGATAATGTTCTGATGCAAAAGGCATTGCTCCCGAATCAAACCACACGTCCATGACCTCTTTTACACGATGAAGTTCCTCGCCGTTTTCACTCTCAAGCACAACATCATCTATATACGGACGATGTAAATCGAGCTCGTATTTTTCATTATGCGGAAGCGGTACAAAATCAAGAGGAACAACCTCCGCGTTATTGACTTCCGGTATTTCCATAGCTTTCTTCTCAGACAACCCCTGCGCCACCGAGCGGAGCGCCCATATTGTCCGACCGTGCGATACAAGTAAAATACGCTTTCCGCTATAGCGTGACTCCAGCTCATACAGTAAGGCTCCCGTTCGATGCTTTACATCATTTAATGTTTCGCCTCCTTCCGGAGCATTATCAAAACGGTCTTCAAATCTTTCAAAAAAACTCTCATATCCTTTTAATTTCTTTCCGTCAAATATACCCGTATCTATCTCTCGCAAACGGTCTTCCAAAAGTACATGCGTTTCTGATACACCGAGTTCTTTTGCGAGTATTTTTGCAGTCTCTCTGGTGCGTGCAAAAGGTGATGTAAAAATGATGTCAACGCCTCCGTTTTCTTTTAATCCTTTTGCCGTTTCCAAAACTTGTGCTCTGCCCGATTCTGTTAAGTGGTCGGAGCTTGCGATGTTTGCAGACGTGCTTGTTATTTGTTCAATATTACTCTGCGATTCACCGTGACGAACAGCAACATAAACGTTGTGTCCTGTTTTTGTACGCTCCGCGAGATCGCTTAAGGAACCGATAACAACGCTCTCGGATCCGTCAGCATTTTCCCACACAGGCAAAGGAGTTCCCCAATACCTCTCACGACTTATCGCCCAATCTTTCGCTCCTGCAAGCCACTCGCCGAAACGACCTTTTTTGATATGTTCCGGTTCCCAATGAATATGCTCATTCTCCGCAAGCATTGTCTCTCGTAAATCATTCATGCGTATGTACCACGAATCACGTGCATAATAAATGAGCGGAGTCTTGCAACGCCAGCAAAAAGGATAACTGTGCTCATATTTATTTTTTGAAAAAAGAATTCCTTTCCCTGCCAAATCTTTTATTATGTCGACTGCGACTTCTTCATCTTTTACAAAACGCCCTTCCAGGAAACCTGTACCCGCAATAAACCGTCCGTCCGCACCAACGACATGTACTTTCGGCAAACCGACTTCCGTACCTAATACAAAATCGTCTTGTCCATACATTATCGCCGTATGTACGATTCCTGTTCCGTCTTCAGCGGTAACAAACTGTGCCGGATACACTTTGTGAGCTTTTTGAAATTTCGTCTCTTCTTCAGCGGAAGCAAGAGCGCGCGCAAAAGGATAAAGTGCTTCGTATGACATCCCTACGAGTTCACTTCCGAGCGTTTCTTCAGTGATGCGATATGTCTCGTCACCAAAAACCGCCTCCAATCTATCTTTTGCGAGAATAAATCTTTTTGTTTTTCCTTCTGTTTCTTTTTCAACCGTAACGTATTTCATTTTCGGATTTACGGCAAGCGCTACGTTGCCCGGAAGTGTCCACGGAGTTGTCGTCCACGCAAGAAAATACGTATTGTGTTTACCGGAGACCAAAAACTCAACCGTAACTGAAAGGTCTTTTACGTCTTCATACCCCTGCGCAAGCTCGTGCGAAGAAAGTGCTGTACCGCAACGAGCACACCACGGCACAACTTTATAGTCCTTATATAATCTTCCGCTTTTTGATATGTGCTTCAAAATAGACCAGAGCGATTCAATATATGTAGCATCGTATGTAAAATATGCTTTCCCCTGATCAACCCAATATCCCATGCGCTCTGTAAATTTTCGCCACTCATCTATATATTTCCAAACGCTTTCCCTGCATTTTTTGTTAAAAGCTCCAATACCGTACGCCTCGATATCTTTCTTGCCGGAAAATTGCAAACTCTTCTCCACTTCCAATTCAACAGGAAGTCCGTGAGTGTCCCAACCTCCGCGACGACGCACGTGGTATCCTCGCATCGTCTTATATCTCGGTATCGCATCTTTGAAAGCGCGCGCCTCCAGATGATGAATGCCCGGACGCCCATTTGCAGTTGGCGGTCCCTCGTAAAAAACAAACTCTCCTTTAGGTGACGGCTTCTCCAATGACTTTTCAAAAATATGATTTTCTTTCCAAAACTCCAACGTTGCTTTCTCTCGTGTGGCGGTTTTTGATTCTGCAAACGTATCAAAATCTACAGAGTTATCCGACTCGCCACTGTACCCGTTTTTTTCAACGTGCTGTGAATTCGAAACCGAATTATTTGCCACTTCAGCGCTTTCAAACGCCGTGTCTGTTCTTTTTGTATGTGACTTTTTCATATAAATCATATCCTAGCGGATTCAAAGGAAAAAAGGAAATGCCAAAAACAAAAACTCACGATTTCTCACTACATTTTTTTTGGAGCTTCGATACCGAGAATTGCAAGACCGTTTGTCATAGTTTTAATAAATGCACGCGCAAGCGACAATTTGTATGCTTCATATTCTCCTCCAATGATGCGTTCTTTCGCATAAAAAGAGTTCCACTCTCCCGCAAGCTCCGTGAGATATGTTGTAAGTAAGTTTGGAGCCAGAAGTCTCTCAGCATTTGCAACAATCTCAGGGAAACGCACTATCAAGCGAGATATGTCGTACGGCGTTTCCGGAGCGTCATCTGTTAAAATAGGAGCATCGATATTTTTTATGTCTTTTGATTTTTCCGCGTTACGCAAAACCGACTGCGCGCGCACAAGTGCATATTGTAAATAAGGACCGGAATCTCCGTCGAGAGAAAGCGACTTTTCCGTATCGAAAACAATCTCTGCTCCGGGAGACTGACGAAGAATCATGTATTTTATGGCACCTATCGCAACCTGTTCCGCCACAATGGGGTCTTTATTTCTTTCGAGTGCTTTTTCGATAACTTCTCGAATAAGACCGGAACCGGTAATCACGTTGCCTTTTCGCGAAGACATTTTTCCTGTTGTAAGTCGCAATAACCCGTGCGGAACATGAGTTGTCTTTTTCGCAATACCCGGCGCAATCTCCGAAAGCGCCGACAACACGACATTGAAATGCCCTATCTGCTCCGTACCGGTTATGATAATTACTTTTCCCGATGTGATGTGCTCTTCACGCAAAAAAGCCAATCCAATATCTTTTGTTTCGTATGTCGGTGTACCGCGACTCGTTATAAATACCAGAGTATGCAAGCCGTGTTTTTCTCCGTGATATACCACAGCCCCATCGCTCTTTTCAAAAATGCCTTTTTTTAATCCGTCATTAACGACTCTCATGCCGGGAGCAACCGTATCACTGTCAAAAAACTCGTAATCAAATTTTGTACCTATAAGAGCGAACACTCTCCTGTGCTCTTGCATTGAAAGCTCCCGCCCAGTGCGCCACATGGCAAGTAGTTTCCTTTTATCGTTTTGAAGCTCTGCTTCATTTTCTGCCATGGAAATGGTCTCATACAATGTAACGTTCAGTGAATCTATCTCTTTTTTTGCAGTTTCGCTTTTTTCATAAGCGTTCGATCCTTTTAGATACGCTTTGCCTATTTCAGTTGCACTTCCCGGCTCTGTAATACCTTCTCTAAGTAACCACCACAAAGCTTTCGCAACATGCGGACCTACGTCTCCACCAAAAGTATCCCTAACAACGACCGCACCTGAACTTTCTATCAAACGCGAAACGGCTTCACCAATAACGGCACCCATCAAATGCCCTATGTGCATCTCTTTAAAAGGATTCGGATTGCCGTATTCAATACTCACTCGCTCACCGGAGCGAGTGTTGTTTTTTCCCCATTCTTCATCTTCTGAAACAGCCCCTTCCAATTCGCTTAAAATCGCACTCTGTGAAAGTTTAATATTTACAAATCCGGGACCTGCCACACTCACAGAGATTATATCTTTCCCGAGAGCACTCTTGAGATTGCTCGCGAGCTCATCTGCAATCTCGCGTGGATTTTTAGAAAGTTTTTTCGCAACAACCATTGCCGCATTCACCGCAAAATCTCCATGCTCTAAAGATGCGGGATATTCCACTGCAAAATCAATATCTTCCGCTCCCATATCCGCAAGCGAGTTTTTAACGATTTTGTGAATTTTCCCTTTAATACTCATAGCGCAAAGTGTATCAGAAAGTATACTTATACGCTCGTGAGCGCACCGCGTTTTGAAAGAAAATCATAATTGGATAGCGCTTTTTGCACATACATACGTAGACCTCTGTTGTGCACATGGTTAATCGATTTTTCAAATTCTCGTTTGTATAATTTCGGAGTCTGCGTAAAAACATGTCCAAAATAAGAATACGCTTCTGTCGGGAGATGGTGCGACATTGCGATAAATGCCAAAATTTCTTTATGCAAAATATCTGGCGGAGTTTTTGCAATCCTTTCCTCAGCAATCACCAGCTCTCTTTGTGAAAGTCTCCCTGAAAGTTGCGTCAAATGCTCGATTGCAACAAAATAAGCCACCTTGTGATGTTCTATTCCTGAAACTTTTTCAACCGACTTCGGGATTAAACCTTTTGGTAAAAGTGCCTCCACTTTTTCTGATAAATGACCAACTCCACCGGGAGCAAAGAGCGCCGGAGTTAACTGGTATGGTCCAAATGACGCTAATAAATCGTGCACAGACGGAATCGCATCGATAAAATCCGTACCAGCATTACGCAAAAGAAAATCAAGTACGATGGCATTTGTCTCTCCGTCCGCTGAAGGCATAAGCTCTGTAAGAGAACACGCAATTAATTTTCTGGAGCTTATTCGAGATGCCATTTTTTCAATAAGAGCACGTCTTGCGCGCGGAAACTTTGCATCATTTCTAAGCTCATACATTGCGTTCATAAATGCACGCTGTACGCTTTTTGTGGCATGAACTATATCCTTGGAATATTCATCGAGTGAAACTTTTTTAGCTTTACTCTGACTATATGAACAATACAAATGTTCTGCCAAATCCATTAAATCTTTGTGTTCTTTCAAAAAAAGCTCGCGCACAATTTTCTCTTTTTCCGGCGAGTCAGTATGTTTATCGAAGCCAAACTTCATACGCCACAACCGCGCAAGGTTCGCTTTGAAATCTATTTGCAACTTTTCCGGTATAGTGCCCTTTTCATCAACACCTAAATACATAGCATACAAGTTCGAAAGTTTTTTACCTTCAAGTGCTCCCACTGAAAAGGAGCGCGTTTTTTCTTTGTCGTGAAGAAAGGTGTACTTTTCTAAACCATCGCCCTCCTCCGAAACATTTTGTTCACGTAATTTTTGCTTTAAATCTTTAATCTTTTTATCGGTAATACTTTCCTCTTTTTTCTTTGGTTTATCTTTTCGAGTGTGAGCGTTTGATGCAAGCTTGTCCGCAGTTTCTATGCCGGTTATCGCACTTATTGCAGTAACGAGAATACCGAGCTCTTTCAAAAACTCTCTGCGTGTCTTTTTCGTTCCGGTTTTTTCATGCTCCTTGCGCGCATGAGACACTGCGCTTTTGTCATTTTCGTATGCGCGTTGCGTGTTAAACGATTCCATCATATACAAATTGTTGCAATTTTATACAAATGATTCGGGAATAGGATGCGCGGTTGCCATTTTTTGTACTGTCTTTCGAACATTCTCCACGCTGTCTTTTTTTGTAAGAATATCTATCATTAGATTAGCTACAAGTGTAACGTCATCTTCTGTAAAACCGCGTGTGGTGAGAGCGGGAGTTCCGAAACGTATTCCGGAAGGGTCCATCGGTTTTCTTGTATCATTTGGAATGATATTTTTATTAAGAGTAATTCCTGCTTTATCAAGCAATGCCTCTGCATCCGCTCCTGAAACACCAAATGACTTCCACGCGTCAAGCAAAATAAGATGGTTTTCCGTACCGCCCGCAACCATTTTCGCACCGTGCTCTGCAAAAACATGTGCCATTGCTTTAGCGTTTTTTATAACCTGCAAAGAATATGTTTTGAAACTCGGGCGCAGTGCTTCACCAAAAGCTACCGCTTTCGCGGCAATATTGTTCATGTGCGGACCTCCTTGAAAGCCCGGGAATACACTTTTGTCTATTTTTCTTGCGAGCTCTGCACTGTTTCGTGTCAATATCATTCCTCCGCGCGGTCCGCGCAAAGTTTTGTGTGTTGTCGTTGTCAATAAGTCAAAACCGTAATCAAAAGGGTTCTTTACAGCACCTCCTGCAATAAGCCCTGCAATATGTGCGATATCCATCACAGCAAGCGCTCCGGACTCTTTCGCAATCTCTACAAATTTTGCATAGTCAAGCTCTCTAGGATATGCGGAAAAACCTGCAAGTAGGATTTTTGGCTTCACTTCATTTGCAATGCGACGCATTTCATCATAATCGATATCTCCGGTCTCTACGTCTTTCATTTGATAATGCGCAAAATTAAAAATCTTTGTGAGATATGTTACCGGATGTCCGTGCGTCAAATGTCCGCCATGAGAAAGTTCCATTCCGAGCACAGTATCCCCCGGTTCAAGTAAAGCAAAATACATCGCGATATTTGCGTTAGCTCCACCAAGAGGTTGCACATTTGCATATTCGGCATTAAAAAGTTTTTTAGCACGTTCTATCGCAGTTGTTTCTACCATGTCTGTAAAATCCTGCCCGCCATAATATCGCTTCTCCGGATAGCCTTCCGCGTATTTGTTTGTAAGTGTTGACGCAAGAGCGTCACGCACCGCATGCGACACATAATTTTCAGATGGTATAAGCTCTAATCCGTTTTCTTCACGCCCATCTTCTCCGACAACAGCAGTATAAACATCCATGTCTTCTCGTTTAAGAAAATCGTACATAATTTTATATTTACAGTTATACTCCGGTCGTACCGAAACCGCCTCTGCTTTTCGTGGCTAAAGTATCAACCTCATCCCATTCGACACGGTTAAAAGGCAGGACAAGTATCTGCACAATACGTTCACCTCGTAATACTTTTACCGGCTCATGTGTGAAATTATAAATTACAGCATTATACTCATCATCATCCCCTGAAAAATCTTCATCGCAAATACCAACACCGTTTGCCAGCATCAATCCTCGTTTATGCAGTGAACTTCTGGCAACAAGCAAAACAAAATGACCGCGTGGTGGTTTTATTGCGATATTTAGAGGAACCATTCCGCAAACTCCCGGAGCAATCTCCGTATCGACTCGCGCAACACAATCCATTCCGGCGGCACCGGCAGTTTTATATTCCGGAAGTTCTAGTTTTTTATCTATTTTTCGTATCAGCACTTTCATATAAACGTATTGTAGCACATCACGATTTTTGAAACGTCAAGACTAATTCGCGAGTCTATACTATGTTAAACTGCGATTATTCAATAATGAAGTCAATCACCTTAAAGAAGGTTCATTCATTCGGTGCGGTGGAGGACATGCTCCATAACATAATCTTTCGAGGTCTATACAATACTAATGGCAAAAACATATCCCCGTACAAAAACGCCCACATATCACTTACAAAAGTTTACCCGCAAACATCTCTTGGTACTTCTCCTAACATACACATCGGACGTAAACAAGAACCTCTTTTTACTCCCCAACCTACAATTTACGAAAACCAAAGCGCCATCATTGAAAAAGTCGACTCTTTCTTACTTGAGCACGATATAAAAATGAGTGATTTACATAATGCTATTGAATATACCTGGGAAGGTCGAGGAACATTTCACATTCTTCCTCCTGTTATAGAAAAACACACGTACCAAATGAAAAACGGGTATCTCGATATTTCTCAACTTTTAAAACGATTCAAAAATGCATATATAAAAGATGCTCTCGGAAATATGCACACGCTGTCCAGACGATACTTGCGTTCATTTTATATCGACGAAGTAAGCTCTATAGAACACCTTGATGTTTTTAATTCAAACGTACCAATACTCAACTACGGTCTCGGACATAACGGTGACTTCACTTTTTATATAGTATGTGATGGCGCCCACCGTCTTGATTACGTTCTGGAAAAAATAAAAGAACCAATGACAGTGCTGTTGGTCGAGCCTAAAAAAGATGCCTCTCTGCTATATCCATACTACGCGCTACCTGTTCCCTTTCGTCCATCGATACGTCTTTCAAGCAAAAGATCTGAAAAGATGTACCGCAAACTTGAGCGGGATAAAATACATTTGTTAAATGACTTTATAAAAAAGACACTTCACTACGACTGGGAAGCCGGCGGACTAAGCGTAAGTAAACTGAGAAGCAATGTCGACATTTATTGATAAAAACAATTCTGCTCGTGCTACAACTCGCTCCGGTAATGTCTACACGGGAGTTCACATTGCAAGTACGACACATATTTTAGATATTTCGGCGGAGCTTTCCGCACTTGTAAATGCCGTGCACAATTCTGATTTGTATGTAACTGAAATGGAAACCGTACAAACCAAAAACACCGCGCCATCGCCACTTGTACTCAAGATTATTGCAGACCACGGCGCGCGCACGGGCGTACCTATTCATTACATACTGCGAGACGAATACGGAAAGATTCATTTCGAGACAAAAGATGCTAATCACGAACTCGGTTCATATATTCAAACAAACTCCATATTAAAATCTTTTGGAAACAGATTTCCGTCTACAGCAAAAATACTCGCAAAAGATGTTGCTCAGGATAAGCTTGAATCAACATTAAAAAAATATGCCGTCGATGGGATATCACGAAACTTCCCAACATACGATGGAGCATCCGGGTACGGTTCCGCCGTCCGCACAAAAAACGGAGATATTTATTTTGGTGGTCAATATTCCGCATCAGACCAACGCTTGGGAGTTCATGCAGAAATGGCAGTGCTAACACAAGCAATCTCAGATGGAGCAACAGGATTTACACATATCGCTCTTGCATCAAGTAAATTTAAAGATGCACCCGCAAGCCCGTGCGGTTGTTGTCGACAATTTATTTCTGAAGCGTCGCACGAAACAAACAGCAACCCAAACATTCTTCTATTTGCATCAAACTCAAACTCTTCGAGCGCTTACACTATCGATGAGCTACTTCCTGTACAATGGACTAACAGAGCATCATAATACATATTATAAATATGTCTGCAAAAACAAAACAACCGCATTTTCCAATAGTCGACTCGCTTCTTCTAACTCCAAAAAATGCTGATAAAGGATATATCGGCATCTGCACAAACACTTCCGCACCGGGTCAAGTTTATAACGACATTCGAGAAAGCTTGCGCGAAAGCGTTTCTGTTCTGGGTCCTTTGATTGTAAACAGAGACGGAACCGAGCGCATGATTCTAAATACACTTGTGCACCCTACAATGACATACCTGATTCTCTTTTCCGAAGAGTCGCTTACTTTTTCGCCAAGCACAAACCTCTTGCTCGCACTAAAAAACGGCTTCGATAAAAAACGCTCTAGCAACTATATTGCCGGAGGTAAAGCCATGTCTGCATACTACCCGAATATCTCACCGGCAATTCTGGATACTTTCAGAAAAAACATTACCGTCATTCCTTTGTTTATGTCTCAAAATAAAGACAGCTCTGATATTATCGAAAAATATATAGAGTGGCTTGAGGATTCTTCTCGTCTTCCTAAGAATATTCTAGAGTTTTTAAAAGAAGCAAATACAAAAAAGAAAAAATATTTTGATCAACTTAATGAACTTGTGGCGATGCTCGATGAACTGCCCAAAAGTCCAAAAGCTACGATAGCTCTGGACCCTAAAGACTTTCAACAACTTCAACCTCCACGAGTCGACATAAAGAAAAACGATACCCCCCTTCCGGCTCCTTTTCGAGCAAGTATCGAGGACGGTCACTTACGGCTCGATATACGAATAAATAATCATACTTATTTTATTCGTGGAGATGATGATTTTCGTATTGAATATACTCTGATGCGTTTTCTCGGCAAAGACAAATCCGCTCTTTCTCCAATTGAGCAATTTTTAATAGGAGCTGAACTAAATCGCATAAACGTCGAACTCTCTCTTTCGACGAGGACTCCTTCGTTTGTTCTTGAAAACAACATTTCCGGCACCGAGGAAATATTTCTGGAACCGACATTGTCGCTCATGCCGGACAAAGAATACTATTACAAGATAGGACTGTCTGATGACGAGCTTTCCGTTATGTGTATGGCATTTGACACATGCGCCGAAGTTTTTGATTTACGTTCAAAGGGCATCACCGGCATTTTTACATGGCTTTCTGAAAAAAACCGTTTCCAAAATTACGAAATGGATATATTGCATCGAATGGATATCGGCGGACAAATCGGTCGTGCTCGCATTGCGCTTCGGCTGGGATATTCTTTTATACAAGACTTCCCCAACATATTCAAAATAAACACAAAGGAGCTTCCTCTCGTCATTGCAGAAAGTGATTCTTTTTTGGACACTCATCGAAACCTTTTAATGAAAGTGTACACAGAAGGGATTACAGAAGCTCACGGAGACGAGCGTAAAGGACTTGCTCGCACAGCTATTGCTCTGGCGGTATATCGCGATACAAAAAATGCTTTTTCAAAAATGCCAGCCATCTACGCACAAGGAGACCTATCTCCGGAAGCAATGCGCGAATCATACAAAAAACAATTACTTCGTTTTGATTATGACGGCGACTACAGCTATGGAGAACGCACACGAGCACACTTTGGTTTTGACCAACTTAAAAAAACTCAAGAACTCTTAAAAGACAACCCTTCACAAGCAACTATTGTTCAGCGTTTTGATCCGATAATTGATATGGGTATATCAAAAAATCCTGATACCGGTCAAATGGAATATACACACGACCCGTGTCTTACACACGACATATTTTTTATAGAGCATGGAAAATTACATTCATTTCACATTGCTCGTGCGCACAATTTACCAAATGCATATCCTGAAAATGTTTTTGGGCTGTACGACGCCTATGTTTCCACAATACGAGACACGCTAAAACTAAAGCATGGTGACATGTACATGCTTTCTTCTCGCGGAAATATTCTTTTGCTAACAGAAGAACAGCGCGTGCGAAAAATAATCGCAGAACCTTCGAAACCAATGAGTGGTGTAAATCGTGAAAGCGGACCGGCGCTCATCGGTAAAAACGTACTCCCCGCAAAGCACTCCGGCGTCTCATATCTAACGGCAAGTCTTACAGATGAGAAACTTTTTAATCATTCGTTTATCGAACGAATACGCAATTTTGAAGGAGTTGATACGCTCGAGCGCGCTATAAAATACCTAAAAACAAAAGGTGCGTCTCACAACAATCCTATTTTAACTACACACCAAGCAGGTATAACGAACCCGCAAGATGACCATCTCGCTTTCTTTCAAGCAAACGTCTTTGGTAAAAAAATACAAGTAACCGCCATATTCTCAAACCATAAACCAAACCCTCAAATTGATATACGTATTGTTAGTGCGCTGGCGGGACAATATGCATCCGAACTCTCGACACCTCTCGGAGAAACAACTATATTTTATATCAATGGAGAATCTTAATTTTCATGTAATCGGTTTTGATCTTGATCACACTCTTTATCCAAAGTCGAAAAAGATAGATGAAAAGATACAGAGTTATCTTTACGGGAAAATTGCCGAAAATAAAAAAATAACATTATCAAAAGCACGGTCACTTTTTGATGAACGTTATAAAAACGGATCCGGAACAAGCGGTGGGCAAACACTTCGAGATATTGGAATTGAAAATGGGTCGGAGATTATTCAAGAAGCTCTGGAAAATGCGGATATTTCATCCATGCTAACCCCCGACAAAAATGTAAACAGTCTTATTTCGCAAATTGTTTCAAAATATAAAAATGTAGATTTAATCACCGGTTCAAACATGCACCAAACTCACATAAAACTGAACGCCTTGGATATACCTCTAAAAACTTTTTCACACATTATTACCGCAGATGACGGATCAAAATCAAATGGTGATAATTTTAAAAAATGGCTGTCTCTGTATCCGAGTTACAACCCTAAACATTTTTTGTATATAGGAGACCGCGCGCGTCTTGATTGCGATGTTCCCTCCGCTCTTGGGATACACACTGCTCTGGTATATGTAAAAGAAGTCGATGAAAAATTACCGTGTACTCAATATCATTCGCTCGTCGACACGCTTCAAGATTTATTATGAAAAATCGGCTCATGTCTAAAGACATGAGCCGATGCATGTATAACGTGCATACTTATTCCCATTTGTAAAAGACAATCTTCCCATCCGCTTCTTTTACGATAAGAGGAATAACGATGTTTTTAGGAACGGTCATTTTGTAAAATAACTTTTTATAAATGGTCGGGAGCCCGGGATAGCTCCCACTTTCTTTTTTTTCAGTTCGGATTTCAATACCATTGGTCGGCAACCCTACTAAAAAAGGAAGCTCTTCCCGAAGAAGTCTCTCCAAAGATTCGTTTGGGTTTTCACCCTGTTTCATCTTTTCTCCAACAGAGGCATCGAGATGCCTCTCCCTTTCTCGACCGTCCTGCAGTATCTGTTTATATTCCCGCAGAACCTTCTCGTTCTGATAAACATAGAGGCAAATTACGCTTATGATCCTGACGAGCTCTGCTTGATCTATCGCAAAAACACACTCCCCTGTTTTTGCCTCTTCGAGCAAGCACTCTACACTTTTGGCAGACCCAATTCCATATTCATGAATTGGGATTTTGTAAAAGTTCATCAAGCGTAAAAGATCTTCTTTTGACCGCGGTATCTTTGTTTCCCATAACCTGGAATCCATATCACTCCTCCCTTTTTTGGAAAGTTGCAAAACGATTTTTGCACACCCTTATACTTCTTTTATTATTATAACACAATTTGTATAATTTAAAAACTCGTGCATGCCGTAGACATGCACGAGTTTTTAAGTTCTGCTAAAACAACGAAGTATTACTTTACGCCCGCACTGCACACTTACTCAACACCAATGCCCATTGAGCGCGCAGTACCTTCAATTATTTTATCTGCAGATTCAAGAGTCGACGCATTTAGATCCGGCATTTTCTGCTCTGAGACCTCGCGAACCTGTGCTTTACTTATTGTTCCTGCGCGAGAAACTCCGGGTTTTTGAGATGCTTTTTCCATTCCGAGTTTCTTGAGAATAAGTCTCGATGCCGGAGGAGTTTTTAAAATGAAGTCAAACGAGCGGTCATCGTATACCGACAACTCAACAGGGATGATATCTCCCATACGATCACGTGTCGCCTCGTTAAACTTATTTACAAAATCACCAATATTAATACCTGCCGGACCAAGTGCCGTACCAACAGGCGGAGCAGGTGTTGCCTTCCCTGCGGGAATCTGAAGTTTTATTTTTTTTACTACGTTTGCCATATATATTCGGAACTCTACACTAAAGTTTCTTTACTTGCAAAAAATCCAGTTCGACCGGTGTCTCACGACCGAACATTGCGACCATAACTTTTACCTTTCCTCTCTCTTCATCTACCTCACCAATCTTGCCTTCAAGCTCCTTAAATGGTCCGTCTACAATAGTAACCGGATCATCTTTTACAAGGTCAATCTTGTGTTTCGGAGCGTCTGCATTCATGCGCTTCATCAAAGAAGCAACTTCTGCCTCGTCCATCGGCACAGGAGTTGTTCCTGAACCGACAAAACCTGTAACACGTGGAGTGTTCCTAACCACAAACCACGAATCATCATCCACAACCATACGTACGAGAATATATCCCGGATAAATTTTCTCTTCTTCTACAACACGTTTTCCACCTTTTACTCGAATCTTTTTTTCAGTCGGAACAATAATATCGAATATTTTATTTTCCATTCCAAGTGACTCAACGCGTTGTTTTAGATTACGCTCCACCGCTTTTTCATATCCGGCATACGTATGAATTGCGTACCATTGTATACCTTCAGATCCATTTGTGTCTAAGTGTGTTTGTTTGTTTACATTATCCATACTCGGAAAAATTAAATGCCCACCAAATGACTAACACCGCTTGTAAAGATGTAATCAAAAAGACCAATCATAACACCTGTCACAATCGATATCGCGATAACAATGAGAGTATGCGCAATGGCTCTGTGCGTAGGTGGCCATGTTACGTGCGCAAACTCTGTACGAACATTCTTCAAATAAGTAATCAATGCGTGCATAGGTCTAAAATTACCAATTAAAAAAGCCCTACGGGCTTTTTATTCACGTTTCCTATGATAGTACGCAGAGCGTTGCTTGTCAACGTACAGTATATCCGTATTTGATATTTTATTTAAGTGCGCGGGAGGAGCGTAGCTCCTCCCGCGCACTTAAAAAATGTAAACACTCAACCACTCACACCTTTAATGTGTCTTGACGCATGACACACGGTGCACAAAGCACTAGCGTATTTCGTATGTTATTGAAACATTTACAGCATACTCGTTTTGTCCGGCAGGAATATTTATATTTGTAGATGTTCCCGTTTCTGCGCTTGATTTTACTCCGTACACAATAGGATGATTTGCGTAGGTTGTTTCTTTATAGTTTACAATTCGCACAACGTGCACACCAAGTAATTTTGCAAGTTTTTCAGCTTGTGTTTTCGCTTTTCCGATTGCCTCTGCACGTGCTTCGTTTTTTATGCTTGTCGGGTCATCAACAACAAAATTTGGACCGGATAGATTGCTCACTCCGATATCACCGAGTGCTCCGACAACAGAACCGACTATCGAAAGTTTGTGTATTTTCAGAGAAACAGTTTGAGATACTTTGTATCCATCCTTTTTTGTTGGATAACAGTATCCTTTTACACAAGGTCTGTATATATAGTTCGGAGAGATTGAATAACTTGTTGTACGTACATCGTTATCTGTAATACCGTTTTTTTTCAGAACATCGAGTGCTTTGTTTTCAATTTTTGTCACATCGGTCTGCGCATCTGAAACTTTTGGTTCGACTTTTGTAATAGTGTAGCTGACTGTTGCAGTATCCGGTGCGGCATATGCTTTGCCATTCCCTGTAACAACTATTGTGTTAGTTGCCGGAGCGGAATACGATACTGTTTTCCTTACAATCAGTACCGTTTCAGCGAGCAAGAAAAATGAAAGCATCGCCAGCGCGGTGATAAACGCAATACGTATAAACTTGCTCCTCTGTGTTATTTCTTTTGGAAGATTTTCAGTCATCATAAATAAAATACATTTAATTTAAAATTATATTAACAGTGTATCAGATACACGCGCGTATTCCCCATCTACTTTTAGTTCTTAGATATTTGCAGTGTCTGTAAAAGTGTTCGCATGGCAGAGATGTCACTTGCATTTACTTCACCCGACTCTTTTATATCAAAACGCAATACGTCATTTTTCCGCAATAAAAAGTACGCCACGTGCATATATTTTTTTGAACTACCAATTGTAATCTCCTCGAACGTGTTCGCACCGATAGTCACTTTTTTAAAATCATTCATACTTTGCGGTGAAAGACCTGTTGAATCAAACACTGTTTCTCCCAGCATGATATCTTTTGCCGTATTTTTTTCAGAAAGTGGGTACACTCGTAACGTGATGTTTTGTGTGCTACTATCCTCTTTTGCTAAAGTTGCCTCATATACAATTCCCGCACTCTCATTTTTCGGCGAGCTTGTGGCAATTGACTTAAAACCTTTTGGAAGAACAAATGAAACTCCGATATCCTTAAGTTCAGTATTCATAACAGGACATGTGGAAAATCTACAAGAAGAACCGGTACGTCCAACGAAGGTACCGTCCGGACACTTTTTTACTTCAAGTGTACATGCGGTAGATTTGGGGACATTGAGAATCGGTTGCTCCATCGCATTGCGATACAAAAAACCTGCAATACCAAGAATAAAAATAAGTATGATTCCCGTAAAAAGTTCTTTAAAGTTAAACATTGCCTAAAAATTATATATTTATTATAACAGGCAATCCACTATAGATGCAGTACCTACAAAAACCCGCTCACCACACTCACACAAGATATATTCCTGCATAAAATGCGCGTGCTAAAATATTATTCTTTTAGCTGATTAAATTTCTAAAAAGAGAACAATTCTGTTTTTGTATATTTCTTATTCTTCAATTGTTTGCGGAACCGAACTCATCTTATTGTATATCCACGCAATAACAAATCCTGCAAAAAATCCGTCCGCAAAAGCCCATACAGCACCAATAAGCGCGCCGATAATTGATGCAGAGAATCCTATATAAAGCGAAGAGAGTGAGATAACAAGCAATGTTCCCCATCCAAACATCGCGGATATACCGATAAACAAAACATAGAATGCCCAAAGTGCTCCGATAGCAACTCCCAGAGAAATTGGTTTACAAGTCATAATTTTATATAAATGATTATTTTAATATTATATCAGCAATTCTGTTGCAAAAATCCATTGTACACACGAAACACGCACTGCTAGTTTTATTTTTGGGCGACCTATGGGACTCGAACCCATAACCGCTGGTACCACAAACCAGAGCTCTACCAATTGAGCTAAGACCGCCATGCGTACATTGCACGCACACTGTTTATAACACAGAAAACCAAAAGTATTAATATTCCGGCACTTCTTCTTTCACTTCACTCGCGTGGTTTGCAAGACGTGCGAGCGCATAAAGGAGTGATGAAAGACGATTCAAATACACAAGGGATGCTTCTCGTTGCTCTTTTACGGGAACCGTCACTTCCCCGTATTGTGTTTTAACACCGTCGCGCTCAAAACAAAAAGCTACCTCTCGCCTTTCCGCCCGTCTTGCAATTGCACGCGCCATATCAAAAAGTGCAGACCGCTCCGTACTACCCGGAATAAAAAAAGAATGTATCGGTGGTAATATTTTTTCAATATCTGCAATAATCTTTTCCATCGTATCCACTTTCTCTTGTGTAATATGTTTATCCGCACCCGCAATCTCTGCCTGTATCGTAAAAAGATTTTGTTGTATTTCTGTAAGTATCTCGTACACGCTCCGCTCGCCTACCGCAAACGATTTGTCTTTTCCTATTTTCGATTTACACAAGCCTATGTACGAATTGAGTTCATCTACAGTTCCCAGTGCTTCAGCGAGTTTTTCGCTTTTTGAAAAACGCTGGTCACAGCCAAACGCACATGTTGTTCCTGAATCTCCTTTACGTGTATAAAGCATGTTTTTTATAATACACTTTTTTCCTCCGACGAACCCGACCCTACATCTCCAAGCTCATACACAAGAACATGCTTCGACGAAAGATATGCAAAGAAAATAAGCATCACGCCAATACTTGCAACAAACCATTCAGGCAATGGTGTCAGAAGAGCAACAAACATACATATCGCTAGAGCGAATATCGCCCAGTGAGCTCCGTTTTCGAGATAAAGCATTCTTTTTAAAGTCCCTCCGCGCACCAGCATTAACGTTAGCGTGCGAACAAAATATGCTCCTATTCCCAATCCTGCAACTATCACAGGTACTGAAGTTGTGATGGCAAAAGCCCCGACGACACTATCCAGAGAAAACGCCATATCAAGCACACTTAAGTACAAGAAAAAAGCCACACCGGAGTGTACGACATTTTTTGCTTCTACACCAAGCGCTCTGGTAACACCTTCCATCGCAATAAACAGAACCGTCCCGAACAAACCACTCTCCAAAATAATCTCTGACTGGTGTTTTGAAAGTATCGCAACCAAAAGAAGTACTGAAAGCGCCAAGGCAATATTTATTGCTTCAAGCTGTCCCCAGCTCGCAAACTTTCGTTCTATTATTGTGAACCAATGCACGTCTTTCTTTTCATTAAAGAAATATCGGAGCGCTATAAGCAAAAGAAATGTTCCCCCAAACGCTTTTATTGCAGGCTCTGCTGCAGCTATTAACACTGCATATTTTGCAGGCTCTGTAAAAATGAGCACCGCTACTGTGGATGGCGAAAGTGCCAAAACCACACTCACGATAAGCACCGGCAAAACAAAACGAACAATTCCTACAGACACCAAAACTCCCCATGTAAGAAAAAACTGTTGCCAGCGCAATGGCATCTTTTCCAAAATCCTGGCATTGATAACAGCGTTATCAAATGAAAACGTTATTTCCAATACGGCGAGAGCAAGTGTGATGAGAAAAGCCGGAAGACCTCCCCACACATACATTATTGAAAGCACAACCACTGATATGAGCACGGGAGTAAAAAGTAACTTCATTGAAAATTGAAAAAATTAAAGATACGCCAATATGTTTATAAAGTATAGCAAACAAAAAACGTGGCGAGCCGACGGCTCGCCACGTTTTTTGTTTTTTTGTGCCCAGGAGAGGACTCGAACCTCCAAGCCTTGCGGCATATGCACCTCAAGCATACGCGTATACCAATTCCGCCACCTGGGCAGGTGTATCGCTACTATACCGAGAACTCGGCTTTTTTACAAACAAAAGCAATATGAGCTCCCCTATTCAGAAACTTTTTCTTCTTTGCTTTCCGAATCTTTTACTGTCTCTTTTTTGTCTGATGTTTCCGGATTTTCTTTTTCCGAATCTTTTACTGTCTCTTCAGAAGTTTTTTCCGATACTTCTTCCGAAACAGATTCTTCATTTGCGTTTGTATCGGAATCAGATTCTTCTGCTTTTTCTTGCGTTTCTTTTTCAGCAAAGTCATCGGTGGAGATATTCATTATGCGTGCATTGCGAAGCTGGCGACGCACAGCCTTTGCAGCTTTCTCACGAATAAAGTATAGCTTTGATCTGCGTACTTTCGAGCGCTTTACAATCTCAATTTTCTCAATGAGAGGTGTATACAGTGGAAATGTCTTTTCCACACCGATACCTGAAAGAGTTGTACGTACTGTAAAAGTACCGCCTGCTTCAGATCCGTGCTTCACAGAGATAACGAGACCTTCAAAAATCTGAATTCGTGTTTTTCCACGCTCAATAACTTTTTGATGAACTTTTACTGTGTCACCGGACTTTATACCGAGCTTGCTACGCTCCTCGCTTTTAACGGGAGAAATAATAGTATTCATGAGTGGCACAGTATCATATTAAAGGACAAACGCAAGCGTTTACACTAAAATACCTCTCTGAAAATACCTATTTTATATGTATTTCTTTCTGTAAAAAGTCTGTATTTTTAAAACGAGCGATGGCTATTTTAAATTCGTCCGGAATAGAAGCGATGAACACTTTACGGTCTCCGGAAATAAAAGGTACGTCCAGCATCCAAGCATGAAGTCCGAGCCTGTTGAAACCCATGTCACACGCGTGGTTTGGAGCGTATAAGGAGTCACACACCACGGGGTGATGAATTGCTTTAAAATGTGTACGAATTTGATGTGTTCGCCCGGTTTCCGGCATTGCTTTTACAAGAGCATGCGAACCTATTTCGCTAACAACTTCATACCGAGTCAGTGCTTCTCTCAGACGTCCTTTTGCTTTGGGTTGCGCACTTCTTAAACGAAAATCTTTTCTGGAGCGTCCTATTGGAAAACTGATTTTCCCGACTGCAGGTTTTGGCACACCATAAACAAAAGCAAGGTACGTTTTTTTTACATTATGGTTTTTAAATGCATTTTTTAGAAAATCATATGCATGCTTACTTTTTGCAAGAACAAGAGCTCCTGAAGTGCCTACGTCTAGGCGATGCACGATTCCCGGTCGCATAATAGTTTTTCCTGTGCGAAGCGTCATGGATTCGCCAACGTCTACAGCTTGTGGATATTTCTTTGCAAACCAATCTGAAACAGTTTCGCTTTCGTTATGACCATCCGGGTGTGTCATAATTCCGGACGGTTTATTTATAACAACAATATCTTCATCTTCGTATAAGATTTCCAAATCCATAATAATTTTGGTGGGCGCTGGAGGATTCGAACCCCCGACCTACCCGGTGTAAACGGGTTGCTCTGACCAACTGAGCTAAGCGCCCTTCTTCAATATTTAGGCAATGGTCGCAAACTACTTTGCGCTTCCTGCATTGCCTTTGTGGGCATGAGAGGACTCGAACCTCCAAGCCTTGCGGCATACGCACCTGAAGCGTACGTGTATACCAATTCCACCACATGCCCGTGAGCATACTGTGCCACACTTATGAGTTTTTTTCTACTATTTCAATGTGCAGATATATCAAAATGCTTTTTAGATTTGCACATAACATTATATGATATTAGCTTTACAAACGTGATATTGTTTAAATATCGGAAATATGTATTTTCGATATTAGTGGAATAGTCCACTAAAAAGTTCTTTCATATGGAGGTGCATCATGAAAAAAATTTTTATATTATTTTTCTGTGCAGTTGTTGTTGTTGCTTTTGTAACAGCAACGACGCATCAAGCTCAAATAATATGTCTGTCTGGCGGGTTTCTTGGAATCCTAATCGGTAACAGATACGCGGTCGTCTTAAAGCGATTACGTCGCAGGGAAAAGCTCCGTTTAAAGTTGTTTTATTACACGGCTTTTTGGAGTCTAACGGGCTTTTTGCTGATATCAAAAGCACTTTCTGCAATGGCACACCCGTAATCCTGGAAAAATTTCTACCTCTAAAAACTTGAAGACCTCTGATGTTTAATTAAACAGAGGTCTTGTTTTTGCAAAATCAATATGCTTGCACACTTAAATTAAGTACCGTGAATATTCATATTCAATAAATACTCTAAACATTGAACGCTCACGATTTTTATAAAAAAGATTATCTCACATGCACGGCGCGGGCGCCCGCGCCGTGCATAATGCTCCGCATTGTGCTCGTTATTTTTGGTGCCCGCATTATTTAGGAATCGGTCACTCTCGCGGGTTTTTCTTTCACGCTTTGCGCTCATAAAAACCTCGCTCCCTCGACCCCCACTCGTCGTCACTTGTTCGCTTCGCTCACAAGGCTTCGCGACGACTCGGTTCGATTCCTACCGGTGCCACAAAAATATACTCACCCAATGCTCCGCATTGTGCTCGTTATTTTTGGTGCCCCCAGTAGGAATCGAACCCACATCAAGAGCTTAGAAGTCTCCTGTTCTATCCATTGAACTATGGGGGCGTTTTTTTATTTAAGCACATTCACTAAAATAATGCTCTATATGGAAGGATCTCTAAATACATATCCTCCCGATTCATATTTTTCTTGTTCTACTGCGCGAGTGTCAAATATTTTTTGAACATTCCTAAGGGCTTGATTATTTATAATGGTTGCCGAAGCTTGTATAGGAGCTATCGGTGTTTTCTCTGTAACAGTATTGAAAAAAGTTACAGCTCCCCACGCAATTCCAACAATAAAAGCAATCGCGGCAAACGAAAGTAGCGTGAGCCAGTCACGCGCCGGTCGCAAACGCGAACCATATCGAAGTTTCTTTACAAGAGCTGTTAGTGAAAATTGTGTTTTCATGATTTTTTTATTGTACTCGTTCCGGCAACAGAACCAACCTCCATTGTAAACACGGCAGACCAGTATGTTTTTTTCAAAACTGTTGCATGTTCAAGAGTTATTGTTTTAATGATGGCGTAATACGGAACGTTTTCTATTGCTCCCACCGTTCGCATAACCGCATCAAAGTTCCCTTTTACTTTTACAGACACGGTTAACATTGGTCTTTTACTGTCCGTCTTTGGAGATACAGATGCAACAGAAACTTTAGCGCCGGAAGCGCGTCCTGCCGTTTCCAGGACGTTCAAAAATGAAACAATATCAGTATCTGCCACAAAATACGATTTTATTGATGACTCTTCTCCGGAAAGACCTGAAAGTATCATTTTTTCGGTATCTGCATGTTTTAAAGCTCCGTGCGTATTTTGTATTTCTTGTGAGAGAACGTTAACAGATGCAACAACTTCATTGACATGATTGTGCCACCACCAAAATGCTCCAAGTACTACAATCAAGATTGTAAGCATTAAACTGAACAGATTACGTGCTGATTTTTTCATGATTTAAATGCTCCAATAAGTGTAATTGTAAAAGGGATGCTCGAATCTTTAGCATAAGCATCGATAGGTAGCTTTACATCGCTGATAAAAGAGACTTTTTTCAAAGCGCGCTGGTATCTTTGCAAAGTGTCTCGCGTCAATGCAGTACCTGTAAGCATCATCTTTCCGTTCTTTTCTGCATCTGGTGCTGAATAAACAATTTGTCTCAAACTAATTCCATTATGTGGAACACTCAAAACCAAACGAATCGCTGTGCCACTCATAGACACCTTCCCCAGAGTTGATAAAAATACCGCATTTTGCTTTAGCACACGCAGTCTGACTTCTGTATCTGTTATGTCTTGCGTAGCAAGTTGCGATTTAAGATTTTTTAAAACTTGTTGTTGATCTTCAGATTTACTTTTTAAAGATAAATATGTAGGGATCAACACAAGTCCGTATATAAAGACAAGTGTTGCTGTTACTGCAGTTGCTATTGTCGCAAACCGTACAAAGTACGATATGCGTATGGCGCGCAAGCGTGTCGACGGGAGAAGATTTATATTTTTATTTGTCATAATAGTCACGCAGTGCAAGTCCTATTGTCGTTGCATATGCAAAAGACTGAGAATAATCCACTGTTGGTAGCCATGTATCTCGAGATGCAAGATTTAAAAACACATCCCCCAGCTCGACCGGCAAGTTAAAGGAGCTTGAAAAATATTCAGGGAATCCGCGCACAGTTGCATTTCCTCCAACAATCAAAACTCGCGAAATTGTTAGACAATCTTTTTCCGTGCGTGCGCGCGTCTGCCAATAGTCAATACGTCTCTTTATCTCTTCACGAATAACCGAGGCGGTTGAAAGCATCGCTTCAATATAATCATCATTTCCGCCAGATGAAACAATACCGTGTTCCATTTTTACCTTACGTGCCTCTTTTTCGTCTACACCAAAATATTTTTGCACAGCTTCTGTTAAGGCGTGTCCTCCTACATCAAGTGTAGTTGCAAAACGTGGAAGTCGGCGCTCTGTTATGACTATTTTTGTTGTCATTTTCCCGATATCGACAACCATAACTGTTTCGTTTATGTCCGCCGGCAAGATAGCTCTCATACTCGCAAACGTCTCACTTTCCAGTGAGCGAGGCTCTATGTTCACATCATCAATAATTCGTAAAACGTTTTCTACAACCTTTCGTGCATATCCGACTCCGACCACCAGCGTCTTGTCATCTATTTTATGAAGTGGAGAAATATCAAAAGATACTTCATCAGGCGGAAGTGGCACAAACTCATCTATGTGTTGCTCAACTTCCGTATACCATTCTTCTTGCGAATCACCTGAAACCAAGGTCTCGAACAAATATGATTTCGACTCCGGCAATGCAATATGTGCTGATTTAATTCCACGTTCTTTTGCCAGTTCACGCAAATGTTCCGCAACGGGCTCCGGTTCTACAATCTCTCCACTTGCCACAGCACCTTTTGGAAGTTTTTTTTCATCAAACGACGCCACTTCGAGACCGTATCTGTGCTCTTTCAAAAAAATCGCTTTGATACTGCTTGTCGATATTTCAAGACCTGCCGCAGGTAAAACAAGATAACGCGGAGGTGGAAAATAAATATGTACAAAACGTGACAGTGCGCTTTTATGCATCACGTACAGTATACAGAGCATGTGCGCTCTATAAAAGTTTCAACTGGGTATAGCGATGCGTTAATTACAATATTTTAGTGTGCACCTGTTCCGGGTGGTACCGGACGACTTGGTGTCAAAAAAGCAAACGTGTCGTTTTTTCCAACAGCAAAAAGCATGCCGTTTGATTCGACTCCGCAAATTGTGCGTGGTTCGAGATTTGTAACAAATGCGAGTTGTTTCCCCACAAGCTCATCCGGTGACTCCACGTATTCCACAACACCGGACACAATTTGACGCGGTTCTTCCTCGCCAAAATCGACCATCAACCGAATAAGTTTATCTGTATTCTCTACTCGTTCCGCGCTCTGTACAGAACCGATACGCACTTCTATTTTTTCTAAATCGTCAATTGTTGCCATTTTTTGAAAGATAACTTGTAAGTATTAAAGCGGCGGCGGCGGCGTCTACGACGCCGCCGGACACACGCTCACCCGTTGGTAAACGTCTGGCTTCTTGGGTTGTAAATATTTCCGTCTCGAAAAAAATCGGGACATTCGCGCGCGAGCGAAGCTCGCGCGCGAATGTTCGAGCTTCCGTGGCTATCGGATTATCGGTTCCATCAAAATTTTTAGACTCTCCGATGACAACCGCTCCGACTTTTTCTTCACCAATAAGTTTCGACAATCTCTCTGCGAGATTCTTGTCTGTAAAAATAACACCTCTCGGGAAACCCATTGTGCCGGCATCGTCTGAAAAAGCGATACCTGTTTTTTTGCTTCCATAATCTATACCAAGATAACGCATGCTTTTATCCTACCAGAATGCGCACGGTCGTGCTTCGCGCGACCATACGCACATGATATACTTTCATACATATGATGAATATTTTTGGTCCTATTTCCGGGTTTAGTTTTGCTTTAATATTTTTATTTATTACGCTGGTCATTGCAGTCATTGTTTTAAAATATTACGCACTCTGGTACAGTGCACGTGGTAACCAAAGAATGTGGTTTATAATTATGTTGGTTGTAAACACTATAGGCATCCTTGAAATAATTTATCTTATCTGGTTCCGTCCGAAAGATGATTCTGTTATTCAGGATACAGACAAAGACACCGCTACAAAAGCAATCACACCATCGCAAGACGATTCGCAACCGGAATAGATATACTATATAAATAAACCCACGGGCTTCGCCCGCGATTATTCATGGAGGGATGGCAGAGAGGTCGAATGCGCCGGTCTTGAAAACCGGAGTCTCAAAAGGACCGTGGGTTCGAATCCCACTCCCTCCGCCAATTTGTACGAAATCCGAACAGTACCGCAGATTAAGGTTATCTTGTATAAGATAACCAAACAGTTATCAAAAGCATAACCTGTGTTGCACTTATTATCTTATCTCAAGCACATAAAGAAAAATGGTATTTATATCCCATAAAATCTACGACTCCACAGCTTCCCTATCCACGTGCGTTTAATTGAAAAAGCGAGTCCTTCTGTTCCCAAATCGTGCGCAATTACTTCAGAAAGCGACCGCATGTACGTTCCTGATGAGCACAAAACGCTCACGCGAACAATCACATATTTTTCTTTTTTATTATTCGCTAACACACGCATCCATGAATCAATAACATCTTTTCTGCGAAAATCTCGTCCGAGAGCTTTTGACTTTTCCGTTACTCTCGGCAACATCGATATCTGTTTCAGTGCGCTTTGCACAATATCGCCGGTAGACATTGTACGTACAGAAATGAGCTTCGCACGATATATACGAGAATGCTGTAACGGTATTTTTATTTCGTTTAATCTGCCTTCAAGCGCCCACTGAAAAAGATGCTTCCCATCGAAAGTTTTTGATGAATATGCAGGATACGGGAAATTGAATTCTCCGACGCGCGCGCGAAGCGCGCGATTCACTTTTTCCGGAGTTATTTTCGGTGGTGGAAAAGAACTCACAATCCCCAAAATATCCCCCGTATCACTTGCCATGCCAAAAAGTATTTCTACTTCGTATTTTTTATCAAGACCTAAATACCGCTTCATTCTACGACACTCTTTTCCAACAACAACGAGCATTTTTCCACTTGCCATCGGGTCAAGTCTTCCTGCATACGCAAGTTTTTTGTTGCGTAGCCACGGATACCTGTCTCGAAGTTTATTTAGTGCGATGAGTGGCGTCTCACCTGTAAGTTTCCATACGGTAAGTGTTTTTGGTTTTAATAACCACATTACAGCAGTATACATAAACTACGATGTAATATCTTTCACACATTACTGCAAAAATAAAGCTCGGAAATCGTGACTGTCCCTATTTATTCAATATTCTTAGTTTTAAGTTATAGGTTTTTATATGTTTTTTCGTTGCGCAAACGTATTGAATCTATAATGAGTACTTTCCCTTTTTCATAATGAAAAATAATTCTGAAATTTCCTTTTCTGAGTTTAAAGAAATCTGTATCTTTTACTTTCGTAATATTTAAACCTATTTTGTGTCCGTTTGTAAGCTGACTAATTATTTTAGATAAAAATAAACGGTCTTTAGCCGATATTTTTCTAAATAATTTCTCTTTTTTATCCATATACTATTTCTCTATCCGTCTATTTTCTTAAGAATTTTTTGTAGTTCGCTAGCCCTTAATCCTTTTCTACTGTTATCACGAATAGCGTCAAATACCGTATATTCATCTATATCTTTTTTTGTATAAGAAACAGGGTTAATGATAATAGAATCACCTTTTGAATCAATGGAAATGTATTTAGTTTTCATCGCTCTACGCCACTCTATTGGAAGTGTTATTTGCCCTCTCTCTGTGACTTTTTGTATTTTTTGTATTGATTTCATCGTATTCTTATTATAAGAATTTCATATTTTCTGTCAACAAGTGTATTTAATCACCTCGGGGTCGAATGAGATCAACGCCTGTTTATTACAGAAATTATCTTTTAAACTTCGCTGACTAAAGTGTCTACTTTTTGGAAAATAGGGACAGTCACGATTTCCGTGGTCTGCCAACTCCCCGACGAGTAGTCTCGAACCCGTGACGATCGACCATTATGTCCACCTGGCGCGCTCTCCCATATATAAAATCGTGACTTCCCACCATTTACTCGAATGCTTGGCGCACCTCTAAGCCGTATTCTTGGATGCCCGTGTGTTCGCACGATGCGCTTTGAAATATTTCCAAGCGATGAGTAGAAATGAGATGACGGTGACAATCTCAGCCATCTGGCGTGCGGCATCGTCACGGGTGTAGGGAAAGAGATCCATACCAAGCCCCTGAGATGAAGTGGTATTTGTCAGAGCAACAGAGATGAAGGCGAGCGGGAGTAGCCACACCGCGAGCTTGAGCCAGGATTTGAAGACTGCGCGCGAGACGAAGATAAGGACAATGGCAAGCGGGAGGGAGTAGAGGGCGAAGAAGTATGAGGGTTGAGTGAAGTAGAAGTATATATGATCCATCCAGGAGCCATAGCAAGACGAGATTGTTTCTGTACACCAACGACTGAAGTAAAGAAATCCTATAGCTAATAGCGTGCCCAGCACTGGTATAAATTGGACGATTTTTGTTTTCATATCAATCTGAATAATTAATAATTAAATTCCCCTTCTTTGTTTTTATATATGGTATCACCAAACCAGGGAGTATTTGTCGTTTGCGCTATTTCTTCAACCAGTAAATGCGAATTGACTGGATTAGAATAATGAAAAAAGATATGAGGATGTAGAGTGCGTACAATCCAAGTATCACATAAAATTTGATCGGGGTGGAAATGAAACCCGCACCGGCGTCTGGAGTCAAAACCGAAATAATCAAAGAGACAGTTACCCAAGGAACAGAGACACGAATCCAACTTGAAAAAATCCTATTATCAAGAAACCAGACAATTCCTAAGAATACTAAAATTATCGGTGCCCAAAAAAAGTCCATTTCGAGATAAAATAATAAGCCGTAATATGGGTAACACCACTTTGACGCATAACAGACATTATCGTATCCAAGTGTGAGGAACGCTACTAACAGTAATGTAAACACCGCACTCCATATCAGTACATTTTTTTTAGAGATGATACGATACATAGCTTTTATATTTTAATTACTAATATTCCTTCCAATGTTTTCACACTCGGCACATACAAACCATTATACGTCTTTAAGTGCTCGCGATGGAAGCGTGGTTTTGTGAACAAGTTTATTCTGTGTTTGTATGCAGATGAAACGACATACGTTTTATTGAGGCGTGGAAAATATGTAGCGATAATATTGTTGGTCGGCGTTTTGATATCCGAGACAAGGGTTGTGTAGTTGCCTTGTCTATTTGTATTCCAAAAGTAATGGAGCGTAGCGGTGGCGTTTGTTGTAGTGCCATTTGAATAACTGAGAGAACGTATTATATTTTGATTTAGATAAAATCAATAGAATCACATATTACTTAGCCAGCAACACTCTGTTATAAGCACATCCAAGAACTTGACTTAATTAAAGCAGTCCAAAACTTGGTATAGTAACAAAGAAAATTGGCAAAAGTATTATCCCTGCACTACTTATCGCAAGAACAAGCATGGTAAATACAGTAGCCCAGCTCATTGAATGTGCATATCGTATTTTTTTATAAGTTGCCACTACGAATTCAACAAGAAAGAAAAGGGACTGAGTAATCGCGAGAATTAAAAATGCAATAAGAATCCAGAGAAACGCTGCGCTCGATACAACATACAAAAACCCTTGCGGTATGATTTCGGGTGACATACCCCATAGAACGAACAGAGCTATAAATATTGCAAGAAAAACACTAACAACAGCGCCTGCACGCGAGAAAACTTTGGAACCAAGTTTTGATGGCAATATAAAGTGTCGATAGAGCATCAATACAACATATCCGTTAACTAGATAGGTCACCACAGCAAGAAAGGCGCTCCATACCAAAGATCCCCCTTCAGCCTGCGCTTGCGACTGCACATATTGATTAAAACTTAAAACAAAAATTGTCAGCAATATGCCACCAATAATTGATAGTAAAAGCAGTAGTCGTGAAAACTTCGTTGGTTTTTTGATTAAGTAAGAGACTGACATAATATGAGTTTAATTACTTGAACTAATAATCTATCTGCACAAATCCCTTCTCCGTTTTCACACTCGGAACATACAATCCATTATACGTCTTTAAGTGCTCGCGACGGAAGTGTGGTTTTGTGAACAAGTTTATTCTGTGTTTGTGTGCAGATGAGATAACATACGTTTTATTAAGGCGTGGAAAATATGTAGCGACAATGTTTTTGGTCGGCGTTTTGATATCCGAGACAAGGGTTGTGTAGTTACCTTGTCTGTTTGTATTCCAAAAGTAATGGAGCGTAGCGGTGGCGTTTGTTGTAGTGCCATTTGAATAACTGAGAGAACGCATTGTAAGTATTGCGAAACCCGGACCAAATGAATGGCGAACAAGTTTGCTGTGGTAATTTCTGTGATGACGTTTGCGGTCACGTCTATAATCGCGATCATGATTATTATCGTGGGGTATCTTTTTCGCGAATAAATTTGGAATATGTAAGTTGTTGAAACTCCTCTCTATAGATCGTCCGTCCTTATGCCACGAGTCATCTAATTTTAAAAATGGAAATATTTTATGATATTTGTGATGGCGACTAAAACTTGGATATTTAGCTGTGGCAATAGTGAGCCAATTGCCAGCCTGGTCGGTAATCGTGGTGGAGGTTGCGGTAGAAGTGACTGTTGTTGATGATGTCTCATCTATGCCTGTAATTTGTATGCTTTTGGTAGAAGTACTGAAACCAATTATAGCTTCTGGCGGAATGATGTCAGGAATTACAATACTTCCCTGCTTTGCATTATATTGAGTGTACGTTACACCGTCGCCACTGTAATTAACTTTTAGAGTACTACTTGCGGTCGGGTCGGTCGCCGGGTTGATTGCCAGCGTAGCAATAGTTGATGTCGCTGAAGGAATAGCGGCGAAAGTGGTAGACGCAACGACAGTGTTTCCATTTTGTTCTTTAATATCTAGTGCAAAGGAACCGCTACCGATACCACGCATCACCACCTTTCCTGTCATACTTTGAGGCACCGAGAGCCATTGCACTTCACCGAAACGACGATAATCAACTCCTGGAATATTGAACTCTGTTGATGTTGCGGTAGCACCGGTATAATTACCGGAAGTATTTATGAAACCGAGTGTGAGTGGAGAATGAAGAATAAAATGAAGCCGTGCCATGTTACCTGTGTAAGCGGGAGTTGAAG
This sequence comes from Candidatus Kaiserbacteria bacterium, assembly GCA_011322135.1. Classification (GTDB taxonomy): domain Bacteria; phylum Patescibacteriota; class Minisyncoccia; order Phycocordibacterales; family Phycocordibacteraceae; genus C7867-001. The sequence continues at coordinate 52,267 of DRNP01000043.1, forward strand.
TACTAATGTATTTTGGAAGTGATGCAGTGGTTGATGCTGTGATAATGGATGATAGAAGTGTACGAAGTTCAGAGACGTTAAATATATTGTCATGATGAGTACCAAAAAGTGCATCTGCTTTTTTCGAGTATCTAAGCCACCCATTGTATTTATTTAGATTCACCCAATACCTAGTATCCTTTCCACCATCAGCCCATAGTGCGCTTGGTGTTACAACTGTTCCATCTCCATCCATGACCATCCTTGGTATGTATGATATGTGCGTTGATAAATTACAGCCATTGGATAACCATACTTTTGACTCTTCTGCGAAAGCCAGACATTTAAAAAATGGCAACTTCTCGTAATGAATCCCAGCTACAGTCTCATTTCCCCATCCAGCTATCGTGTAAAGATGTACACTGGTGGGTGGCGTCCATTTATCCAATGAAGCATGGGTTGCTTTTGCGGCATGTAGAAGATTTACATTTGCTATCTGTGGATCAATTAGATCGTCATATGCGGGCACGTTACGCGTGCCTGCAGAATCGGTCATAAAATTATACAAACCCTGAGCCCAGTTGATATTGCTTCCATAAGCATTGCTCCATGTTGGCAAAGTTGATGAAGAAATTGTAACGACAGGAGTAGAAACGAGTTGGTTGTCGCTGTTTTTGAAATTATCAGCGTAAGAAAAATATGATTGCGATGGTAGAAGGTCATAAGTCATCGGCATGTTTTGTGCCAAGTCACGAGCTTTCTTGTTAGAAAGAAGAGTCGGTATACCAGCACCATATCCGTTAAGAAGAACCCCTATTGCGTCTGGTGTTCCGAGTTGTGGCGTGGCAATGAGTATGACGTTATCAATGAGCCGTGCCGTGGTTGTCGCTCCAAGTTTTTGCATAAGTGCTTTGGCAAGTAATCCTCCGTTGCTGTGAGCAATGATTGTAACTTTTCCGGTTGGTGAAGTTGAGGCGAGATGTTTTAAGGTCTCAATAATGTATGGGTCATGCCCGGGCTTTGGTGCCTCAATATAACTAATGTGCCCATCTGCGAGTTTCCTTCCCTTGGTAATAAGGGTGTTGTATCCAAGTCGCCAGTCATAGGGAGTTGACGTCGCAATAATGTGGTACTTGGACTGCCAGTTTTTCATTTCTTGCAATAAATCTTTGTATACCGTATGATGAATCGCTTTATACACCATATGTACAGTCACTTGGGAAATAACTTTTGAAACTGCAATATTCTGGTCAATGCTCGTTCCATCTGAGTTTAGTTTTAGTGAATTAGCTACAGTATCACTTGCAGGAGTCCACACTTTTTGATGAATCGCTTCGTCGTATAATGTGCTTCCCTCAATGCCGGGGAGGAAGAGGACGTTGGAGACTTTGGGGACTTTTGGCAAGCTCGTATCTTTGACGACAATAGTTCCTGCAGTGCTACAGTAATAATCACCAACCCACGTATTGCAATAACCATTTGCAACTATGGTGCCTGTAAATGTAGAAGTCGCACCTTCTGCGTATAGCGCGATGCGACCGCCACCGCCAGCTCCAGAGACAATAGCACTACCTCCCCCGCCACCGTTTGCGTTAAACACGCCATTTCCAACGAGTGTCTTGGTGTGCACGAGTATGCTTCCACCGCTCCCGGAGGTATCGCCTTCGACGGAAATCGTACCGTTGTTAGTGAGCGTATCTGCGATATTGAGTGCGATTGCGCCACCACCGGCTCTGTAGCCACCGCTCCCAAAGTCGGTCGGGTTGTCAGCACTGCCATACGTCGAGGTTGCGCTGTTTCTGTACCCGATGCCACCATAGCTTGCTCCTGCGTATTGGTCACCATGTGCTGTGCCAGGTCCTTCTCTCGCCGGATAGCCCTTTCCCGAGAGGTCGATTGTTGAGCCGTTTGAAACGGTGAGGTCGGTGAGCGAGAGATCAAGCCGATGCTCCGGAGCTGTAGTGAGTTTCGAGGATCCTGAGATGTCGAGATTGCGTATAGTCGTGTCGGTTGCGTCCGCAATGCTAAGTGTCGACTTGCCACCCAGCGTCACGTTGGTTGCATTGAGGTGAACGCTATCGCCCAGAGTCACGTTCGACGCATTTGATAACGTGAAATTGGTTGCGGAAATGGTTGCTCCCGGTTCACTCGTTATCTGTTTGCCCGACAAAAGGATGTTTGTAAATGTCGTGGTTTTGTTTGATTGGAACTGCCATGCTTTCGGGAGCATGAGTGTGTTTCCGGAGGTGTTTATCATTCCCACCGTTCCGTCTCCACCGCATATTTTTGACCCGGATGGAGTTGCGCATTGCCCGGCGGCAGTCACTGTTCCGGAAAAACTAGATGTGGCATACCGGAGAAGGATGCGACCGCCACCGCCCGGGAAGTGGTATGAGCCATCATCGAAAAGTGCTCCACCCATTGCGGAAAATACTCCGGTGCCTGTGAGCGTATGAGTAGTGACATAAATACTGCCACCGCTAGACGCTGAGTACCCATCGGCAGATATACGTCCGTCGTTTTGAATCATGCCTGCCACTATGAGTTGCATCGCACCGCCACCGGAACCGTATCCACCACTCCCAAGGTCGATTGGATGTAGTGCTGAACCGTATGTTGAAGTGGCGGTATTACCGATACCCACGCCACCATAGCTTGCACCGCTTCTGTAGTTTGTTGGCGACGGAGCTCCGGGACCTTCTCCAGCCGGGTATCCTTGAGCGTCTGCAGAAATAGACGACCCTTTGTCGACCACTATATTATTTGCATGAATGATGACTCCTTTAAATCCCTTGCGACTTGGATCGCCTTGGAGTGTGAGTGTAGAACTACTGGCAACCCTGAGTGTGTCAAAAAAATACTCGCCCGGAGCAAGTGTTGTGTTGTTTGTGATGACGGTACTTGTGGCGGCGGCGTGTGTTGCTGTGGGGAATGTAACGAAAACGCAGAGCGTTAGTAACGTGAGGATATATATGCGAGCGCGCATTGCTTTTACCCTACTCGGTATTGCGTGCGGGTGCGAATGATTGTGTGTGGATAACTGTTAGTTGCAAGCTGGCGAGAAAGAGTTCGTTGCGTCGACTTCGTCGACGCACGTGTTTAGACTAAGATACCTCCTTCATCTTTTTCGCCACCTGCAAGATATTAAAATCGTGACTGTCCCCATTTCTTCGTGACTGTCCCCATTTCTTTGAGGTATTCCTTACCTTTTTGTTCTTTAGCTCTTTTGAACCCTGCATTGCGCGGGGTTCTTTTTATTCAATAACAAATGTCTTTTCTCCCACTTTTTTGTTGTAAGGGTTTCCGTAAGGCCCTGTATAAGTAACACTGCTATCGAAAACAGATAATTTTATGGTGTTATCTGTCATGAACGTGGCTTCTATCTCGTCTAGTAATCCATAGGACTTTGCATATGTCTGACTACCAACAAGCCGCGAACCCGGCACGTCTTGTAATGCATTCATTCCGGGCTTGTAGTATGTAAGTTTTTTATCTGAAACAAAGACTATCGTAGTGCTACTTTGCAACACATTGTTTGCAAGTGTACTAGAACCTACGTACGCTTCTTGCGACAAACTATACACTTGGTAGTACGATCCCTTTGCGTTGAACGATGCAACCAGAGCGAACCCATTATATAGGGCAATCAAAGAGCTGTTCGCTAGACCTTCTTCTTCGCTAAGACAATATGCTTCGCTCGGATTCGCACACCGCGCGGGCATAAATATTTGCCTCAAGAATGTTTCCCCGACCTCAGGTAAATTCGCATACTTCCCCTCTTTCTTAGTATAGAGCCGATCTTTCTCAAGAGAAGAGAGGTCAATACCAGCAAGCGGATTGGTCGAGGTTGCGACGGATGCTTCAGACGTTGAAGTTGCAATCTGGTCTTGAGTGGCTGGCACATGAGGACGCGAGAGTGCATACCAACTGGTACCGATGATTGCTAGCACAATCATTCCGAGGGCAATCTTCATTTTCATGTTGTCATAGTATCACAGACAACGTCTGCCTCTGGGAGACGTGCCAGCTCCTCAATTGAGGTATTCCTTACTTTTTTGTTCTTTAGTTCTTTTGAACCTCGCGCAATGCGGGGTTCTTTTATTACAGCAATCCTAAATCGAACGACACGGTTCGATTTGTTTTTGGGGCAAGCATTTCGGAAGATCCTCTGCTATCAAAAAGGCTGATGCTCAACAAGTTTCCATTGAACGAGAATTGCGAGATCTGCATGCCCATGCCAGCGTAGTACCAATACGATTCTGATGCAGATAAAGACGACCTTGGGACGAGGGCAAAAGCGGTCATACCCGGACGATAGTAGAGAAGCTCCTCTCTCTGTCCTGGTAGATTGTTTATGTATACGACAAACGTCTTGTTCTCTATCTGCGAGCCAAAATACATCAAAGATTGCCCGAGCTTCTCATGGAGCGCGTTATAGGTGACATAATAGGAACTTCCTTTTCCTGTAGGAACACTAAATAGGAAAATGTTATTTTTAGCAGCAATGATCCTGCTCTCAGGAATGATCTCTTGCCACACATTACAATAGTTACCGCTAAGATTTTCTACACATTCAGGCGCGAGCGCCTCCCATAATAATTCTTGTCCTGCTTTGGGAAGATTAGAGTATTTCCCTTCTTCTTCGGTATAAAGCGTATTCTTCTCAAGAGAAGAGAGGTCAATACCAGCAAGCGGATTGGTCGAGGTTGCAACAGGTGCTTCTGGCGTTGAAGTCGCGTTCATGTTTGACGCAACCGGTGTGTGTGGATGCAAGAACGCGAACCATGCACCGAAGCCAACAAGAATAATGGCAGCGGTGGTGGCAATGATTGCCTTTCTGTTCATGAGCGAATGGTACCATAGCAATTATGGAGAACGCGCGCGTCGACTTCGTCGACGCGCGCGTTCTCCAGGCTGATACACCTCCTTCATCTTTTTCGCCACCTGCAAGATATTAAAATCGTAGCTGTCCCACCCTTACCATTTACGCGATGTAATATTTTTCACACATTACTGCAAAAATAAAGCAAAAAGTTTGCGCACGAGTGTTATAGTTATATTTACAGTTATGCAACACACACCGCGATTTGTATGGGACGCACAAGAATACGAATTCGACGATAAGCCTGCCGAATGGTATTGGGGTTTGGGTGTTATCGCAACGGCTAGTATTATTGCCAGTGTTCTTTTCGGAAATTATCTCCTTGCAATTGTTTTTTTAACAGCAACATTTGCTATCGGACTACAAGCCACGAAAAAACCTAATACTCATCACATTGTTCTCTCCGAACAAGGACTGGCAATCGAACACCGTTTATACCCTTTTGATATAATGCACTCCTTCAGCATGTTCGAGCACATTGATAAATCAAAACCTCCCATATTA
>DRNP01000044.1 GCA_011322135.1 Candidatus Kaiserbacteria bacterium
ATAACTACTATTTGCAACAATACTATGCACAAATTACTGATATAATAAAATAAATTTGCATACCCTATAGGGTATGTGGCATACTGCACGAGTTATTCGTTATAAATTTTGCACTATGGAACAAAAGCAACTTCAAACTCGTGAGCTAGTCAACAGACTTAGTCGCATAGAAGGTCAAGTGCGCGCACTTCGTCGTTCTGTTCAAGACGACATAGTTAAAACAGATTGTGTAAAAACTCTTTCGCAAGTAAAAGCTGTTACAAATGCACTTAAACATTTTGGCGAGGCTTTTGCGCATGCGTCTGTCAAACAATGCTTTGCGGAGCGCATGACAAAAGAACGTCTGGCTCTTCGAATTGAAGATATTATTCGTTCCACATTTAGCATGTCATAAATATCATAAATAATCATGTTTGGATTTTCTCTTTCCCCAAAAGAAGTTTCCGTAAAGGAAGCTTTTGAAAAAATAGGTGCCGATGGTCACATACTTCTCGATGTTCGTACTCCAGGTGAAGTACGCGAAGTATGTGTGGCAGGTTCGAAAAACATATCTCTGGAGTTGCTCGAAAACGCACTCGAAGATTTACGCGAATATACTTCTATACATGTTTTGTGTCGAAGCGGAAGTCGCAGTGCTTATGCTACGCAAATACTTCATTCAAACGGAATAACACAAGCTGAAAATGTTGCAGGCGGAATGATTGCATGGCAACAAGAAAACTTGCCAACTACACGCGGATAAAAAAATGACGAAACGTAAGAATCGCCACAGTGCTAAAGCACTGTGGCGATTTCGTTTTGTTACAGAAAAATATTTGGAGAAACGACTAACTCGTCCTCACGAAATCCGGCTTGAAGTACAGAAAGCAATAAGTAATACTCTTTGTACTTTTCGATATACCCAATGCGCCCGATACACACAAAGTCTTCTTTAAACCCCCCGTACAAAAAGAATGCCACTTTCTCATGTTGAAAAAGTCTTTTCAGAGACCCTTTCAACATCATGTTGACTTGCGGAAGTGTCATGATTTTATTGTGCTCGATAATCAACTTCTGCAATCTGGAAGTAGACGCTGTCCTTGGAAGACAGAATACATTTGATGCTATATCAAATATGTTTCCATCTTGAGGTTCATCTATTATTATTCTCCTTGCAGGCATTTCAGGTTGTCTTTTGGGCAACCACCTCAGTACATTACTGTCTACCTGATACCATCTTATCCCGGACCATCTTGAGATACAAAATTTTGTTGAAAGATTCATTGCCGGCGGTATATCTACGCTCGCAATACCAAAAGAACTCGAAGCTTTCATTACAGTGCTTTTTTTGTTCATTCCCAAACCTCCTTATGTTTGTTTATTTTTGCGCCAATCAATAACGCGCGTTCCATTTGTCACATTATATCAATGCAGATTTTAAATCAAGCGCGAAACATTATATAAAAACTGCCATCTTGACGTTCTTAACTTAAAATATTTATGTATTAAACCAGCATCGCTCCAACAAGACCGCTTATATCTAGAAGCCTTGCGTACACTATCGGTGTAATTTTATGCATGGAAATAGACAATTCAGAAACTTCCTTTATAACACCGTCTAAAGAATATCCGTTCTTTTCATTTATAAGCGCTCCCCCAACGACGAGTACGTCCGGAGACCATAAACAAAGCACGTTATACAATCCAACAGCAAGTGCGTGTGTACGCTTTCTAAAAACTTCTCTCGGAAGATTTTGTGGCAAGTCACCGAATTCTTTTTCAAGCGAAGCTCCGCAAACAACATCTTCGAGCGATTGCATATTTTTATAATCTATAATCTGTTTCCCCGGCTCGTGTTCGCCAGAGTGAGCTACCGGTTCTCCGTTTACGATAAGCGCACCGCCAACACCTGTACTAAAAACAACATAGGCAACCGCATTATATTTTTTCCCGGCACCTGTTCGCGCTTCTCCTATTCCCGCAATTTCCGCATCATTAAAAATTTTCACACTGTTCGCTCCAGACCCTTTTTTAATCTCAGATGCAATATCGAAACCTCCCCATTTTGGCAAATGCTCTGAAAAAATAACCACTCCGTCTTTTATAAAACCCGCAACTCCTCCAACGACTTCTTCGAAATGAACGCCGGAGTGTTTTATATAGTCATTGATGATAGCAACACCTTCACCTGGATTCTGCGGAGTTTTTGTTTTTTTGATATCTGTAAGCTCTGCATTTATAACGTGTGCAATACGCATATGAGTACCTCCGATGTCGAAAACTATACGATTCATAAACGTTTCTTAAAATCTTCTATCATTGATACTTCTTCCGGGTTTACTCCTCGACGTGTTGCAAGCTCATGTGCAACATGATGCATTACATACCATCTTCGTGAAAGTTTTGCAGCTCGAGTACCACCAACAAGTGATATGTCCGTTACACTTCTGCCTCGTTCACGCATAAGCTCTGCAAATACAGACATACGACGTATCAAACGCGAATCATCTTCATCGTCGTGCAATAAAATAAAGCGCGCTATTGAGCCAACGCTCTCCGGAGCTGTCGTATCAAATGCTTGCATCTCGTTGTGATTCAGCTCCGGGAAAATATTCGCAATCGCAGGCATTTTCGCAGTTTCGTTTGTATGTATTTTAGATACCCAAGAAAGAAAACCGTTTCTGCGCGATGCATAATAAATAGGCAAGGAATCTTCCAAAATATCTGCCAGGTTTTCCGCTTCTTTTAGTGCCGAAGCATCATCAAATGTCGCATCAGATAAAGCCGTGAGCAAATCCGAACGATCTAAAAGCACCAGCAACGCTCGCAAAAGGAAAAAGAGTGCATTGCGTGGCTGAATATGAGAAGGCACTTGAACATATGGAACATTTGATTCTTTCGCAAAATCGAATAGCTCTCCGCCTGATGTTATAACAGCTAACGAAAAATTATTCTCTTTTGCTTTTCTTGCAAAAGAGATTGTTTCTGCGGTGTTGCCTGAATGAGATATCGCAATATATAGAGCATCTGTTTTAGCTCCTTCCGGGAGGTCGTAGTCGCGGTGTGTCGAAAGCGGTATTGTCGAATCCAGAAAACGTGTAGCGAAAGCCGGGAGCGCGGACCCTCCCATTCCGCCGACCACGATGCTCGGTGCTTTTTTAACTGAACCGTTTTCAATATGTGGCTCACGAGTAAGTTCTTGCAATAAATCGTTGTATGTCATGGATTATATTAAACCACACGAGCACCTAAACCGCACTATGTTGTTGCATTTTTAATGCACAAAACAAATCATGTATTCACTTGACTAAGTATACCCCTCTAGGGTATCATTAGAAAAATGAACAAAACCGTAAAAAACAAAATTCTTCGCAGATTAAAAATAATAGAAGGTCAGGTGCGCGGTCTTGAAAAAATGATTGAAAATGACACTTACTGCATAGATGTAATCACACAAACATCAGCGGTGCGCAATGCTTTATCTTCCGTTGAAGATTCTGTGCTTGAAAATCACCTTTCCACTCACGTCGTGGAACAAATGAAAAACGGTTCGCACGTAAAAGCGATAAAAGAAATCCTTGCTGTCTATAAGGTGTCAAAGAAAAAATAACATGAACACAAAACAAATTTACATAGGAATTACCGCACTAATTATCGTGCTTTTAGGATGGAGTTACCTTATTCGTGCGAACGATCCTACGATAATCGCGTATCACGGAATACATTGGCACAGCTCATTAACAATAAAGGTCGGTTCAACAACAATTCCGGTACCGGCAGGAATAGGACTTGGAATATCCGAAAAACCGATTCATACGCACGACGCGACAGGAAAAATCCATATGGAGTTTTCCGGTGTTGTTCATAATTCAGATTTAATGCTGAAAAATGTTTTTAAAGAATGGGGTAAGCCGATGGATTCGTTCGGGTCAAATATCACAATGACAGTAAACAACGCAACGTCCACCGAATATGGAAATTACGTTATGCGCGATGGAGACAAAATCGTATTAAAATTTAATTAATAAGACGTATACACGACCAAAACTTGTTGCGGGGGCCGGAATTGAACCGGCGTCTGGGGGTTATGAGCCCCCCGAGGTACCTCTCCTCTACCCCGCTATTACCTTATAGTGTACAAGAATTATTATTCTTTGCAAGTCGCTGTACGTGTGCGCCACATATACACAGATAGAAGTGCTATGCATTTGCACTTCTACAAAAAGAATTCGAGACCGTGTGCGCTATCAAATAAGATATAAAGCCACCTCGTTGCCGAGGTGGCTTAGGTATTGTGTGCAATAAATTACATCTTCTGTAAAGTCCTTATAATATCTAGCACTATTCCCAGTTCCATTTCTGGTGGACAGTTGCGATGCAACTCTTGTACTTCTTCCGGGGTCTTCAAAAGCGGAATCGCTTTTTTTACAAGTTCTATCCACTTTTGCATTACTGCAGAGTCCATTTCTGGTGGACATTTGTAATACAGATTCTTGGCTTCTTTCGGGGTCTTCAAACGTGGAATCGCTTCCCCTGTGAGTTCTATCCACCTATTTATTACTGCAGAGTCCATTTCTGGTGGACATTTGTAATACAGACTATTGGCTTCTTTCGGAGTTTTAAGAAGTGAGATAGCTTCTGTAGTGAGTTCTACCCACTTCTCCATTACCAATGGTTGTGTTTCTGCATTGCAACTTTTATGCCATTTCTTAGCTTCCTCTGGTGTTTTAAGTGATTCTATTAATCTTATAAGAGCTAATCTATCTTTAATGTACTCCTCATCTAAACCCAATAATTCAGAAATCTCCTTTGCATCCATAACAACCTCCTTTTGTTGTATTGATTAGAATCCTCCTTTTTAAGAACTGCAGTCTATATAGAAAATACAATTAAACATTGCCGATGTCAACGTCTTGTATAGAAATCGTACGATGGAGCATATACACGCTTTGTCGGGAGCACCATTGCATGGCAACGTTTAATTTAAATTAGATTACCCCAAACTCGCGAAAGACTTTTTTATAATGAGAAATTGTACGTCTTGCGAGCGTTTCAGAAAGCGCAAAAGCTGAGCCGGAGTGCGCAATCATATTACGTACTTTGTGTGCCTCCCAGGCATCATCAAGAGAATCAAAATCCGCACGCTCTATTTGTTTAAGTTGTTCACCTATTGTTTCTCCTTTATATCCCTGACGAGTAAGCACCTCACCAAGTATAATATCCGCTTCAATAATAGCTTGTCGCCAATCGTTTATATTTTCACCGGATATAAGTTCTTCAACTTGTTTCCAGCGTGGATTCTCACGAGGAGTATCTTCACTTATTTTCGGAAGAGGTCCGTATTTTTCTTTTTCTTTCCTGCGCACTTCTTCAATATGCATAGTTGAATAAACAATCACAAAAAGCGCTCCGGCAGATGCGAGATACCCGACCACTGTGATTATTTGCCATGTAGCGGTTATTATCGGATGCAATGCTCCGGTCGAAAGATGTGCATTTGTCGCCGCTTCATATAATGCGCGAAAAACATATTCAACATTGAGCGACGTGTATCCTGGAGGAGGCAACATGTTTTTAGTATAGCGCGTATTGACACACTCGGGTTGTGTCGTTGCACACTTCTTGTGGAATCTTAATAACTAATCCAATTGAGTATTTTCAACTGCGCGCCCAACTGCAAAAAGCACGTCCTCCGCTTGGTGCGGTGCTGTAAACTGGATACCGATAGGAAGCGGTTTCTCGTCGCGCTTTACCATTTTCATAGGAACAGAGATGGCGGGCATGCCTGTTAAGTTTGCTGTTACTGTAAAGATGTCCTCAATGTACATTGCAACAGGATCATTACTTTTCTCGCCAAAACGAAAAGCCGGCGAAGGCGAAGTTGGCGTGGCAATGACATCGACCTTCTCAAAAGCATTATTGAATTCGTCAACGAGCACCGACCGTGCAGAATGAGCTTTCCTATAATAAGCATCAATATATCCTGAAGAAAGTACGAACGCTCCCAGCAAAATACGCCTCTGTACTTCCGGTCCAAATCCTTCCGAACGAGTCTTTATATAATCGTCCAATAATGTCTTACCGTGTTTTGAAAGCCCGTATCGCATTCCATCATACCTGGCAAAATTCGTAGATGCTTCCGCAGGCATTATTATGTAATAAATCGGAAGCGCGTAAGCATTGGTTGGAAGAGATACATCCACGATTGTGTGACCTTTTAATTTGAGAGCTTCAAGAGTCTCATTAAACCTATTCAGCACGTCTTCATCAACACCTTTTTCTAAAATCGCTCTTGGAACTCCTATTCGAAGTGTCGAATTTACTTCGCGCTTCGGATATAAATCATCTGGAATTGTTGTAGGGTCTTTCTCATCGCGACCGCGAAGCGCTTTAAACAAAATCTCCGAATCATCTACCGTTTTTGTTAAAGGACCAACCTGGTCGAGTGAAGATCCCATCGCCATAAGTCCGTATCTGGAAACAGCTCCATATGTTGGTTTTAAACCAACAACTCCGGTAAGCGATGCCGGTTGTCGGATTGACCCTCCCGTATCCGAACCAATCGATGCAATAGTCATATGCGCCGAAGTTGCCGCCGCCGAACCACCGGACGAACCGCCGGGGACACGATTTGTATCATGCGGATTTTTTGTTTTCCCAAATGCAGAAGTCTCTGTCGAGCTCCCCATTGCAAACTCGTCCATATTTGTACGTCCTAAAAATAAAGCTCCTTCCGCGCGCATTTTTTCAATGACAGTGGCAGTGTAAGATGCTTTATAATTTTCCAACATTTTACTCGATGCGCTCGCGGTCTTTCCTTTAATCAAAATATTATCTTTTACAGCGATAGGTATTCCACATAAAATAGGTGCCTTGTCACCCTCCGTATCAATACGCTTTTGCGCATCGTCGATGGCTGTATCATCAGTATCAAAAAGCTCCAGATACGCAAAAATATTATCGTTTTTTTCTTTAGCGACAAGACGGGTGGCGTTCCATAAATCGCGTACAGTAAACGCGCGCGCGCGAAGCGCGCGCGCCGCCTCTACGATCGTCATTTCATTTGCCTTCTTCATGTGAAAGTATTTGTTTTACGGAAAGAGAATTGCCCTTTCTTTTTGGAAACGCTTTTATAATTTCCTCTGTATCGACTCCGTCCTGTTTTTTGTAACAATCATCTCGAAATACATTATGTAAAAGCGGTACGGACGGTGTCTTATCAACATCTATCGTCAGCTCATTAAGCTGACCAACATACGCAATAATTCCATCAAGCTCTTTAGCTAATCTTGGGAGATTCTCGTCTGAAACCGAGAGTCGCGAAAGTTCTGCCAAATGTCGTATATCTTTTGCGGAAGCCATAATAGCACTACTCTATCACAGATTTATCCTGGCGAGGAACTCTCTCTCGGACAAAATATCAACACCGAGCGTTTTTGCTTTTGCGAGCTTGCTACCGGGGTCTCGACCGGCAACAACGAAAGAAGTTTTACCGGATACTGAAGATGATACTTTGCCACCGGCCCTGCGCACAGCGTCCTCCATTTCTTTTCTGGAAAAACGTTCAAATTTCCCTGTAATCACAACCGATTCACCCGCAAGCACTCCGGCACTTCCCAATTCATCAACACGTCGCACTCGCAAATGTTTCTTTAGGCGCTTAAGAAGCGCGAGATTTTCAGTACCGGAAAACCAATTTGTTATCGCACGCGCGACGATATCTCCGATGCCTTCTATCTCTGCAAGTTGCTCTTGCTTTGCTTTTTGTAATTTTGTAATCGTTTGAAAATGCACAGCCAAAATACGCGCGGTTTCTTCACCGACATGTGGGATTGAAAGTCCGACCAAAAGACGGTCAAGCGTAACGGTACGCGCGTTTCGTATCGCAGCAATAAGTTTACGTACCGAAGTCTCCTTAAATCCCGGTAATGTCAAAAGCTCGTCTTCCGTTAACTCAAAAAAATCATCAAAATCGCTAATGAGCGCATTTTCCAAAAGAAGTGAAACTGTTTTTGTTCCCATACCATCAATGTCAAGAGCGCTCTTGCCTGCAAAATGTGCCAGCTTCCTTTTTTGTTCAGCATAAGAGCCTCTGGTTGCACAACGTCGCGCTGACTCACCAGGTATTCTTTCAATACGTCCGTCTCCACCACAAAGTGGCGAGTGTGTTGGAAACGTCCATCTTTTCTCTTTACCAGTACGAAATTCCGGCAATACTTGAACAATCTCAGGAATAATATCGCCTGCTTTTTGTAAAATTACAGTGTCACCGATTCTTATATCCTTCTCTAAAATAAAATCTTCATTGTGCAGTGTGGCGCGAGCAACCGTTGTCCCCGCAACGAGTACCGGTTTTAAATGTGCCACAGGTGTCAAGACACCGGTACGCCCAACTTGAAATGTTATATCTTCCACAATAGTCGTAACTTGCTCCGCGGGAAATTTAAATGCAATTGCAAAACGAGGAGCTTTCCCTGTGTAACCGAGTTTCTCTTGTTGTGAAATATTCTCAACTTTTATGACAATACCGTCTATTTGATAGTCAACCTTTTCACGCGCAGAACCTTGCCATTTTTCCCAATAAGCAAACGCATCCTCAACAGAAGTAACATGCTTATGCTCACGATTCACAGGCAATCCGAGCATTGCGAGATACTCGAGCTCTTCTGTTTGTGTTTTGGGTTGTACATGATCTGCACGTGCTAAATCATATATAAAAACACCCATCGGACGCTTCGAAGCGACTTCCGGATCAAGCTGTCGCAATGACCCCGCCGCCGCATTCCTTGGATTGGCAAAAAGATGCTCGCCTGCTTTTTCTCTCTCTTTATTCAATGCGGAAAAACCGGAACGCGATAAATAAACTTCGCCCTCAACAATGATATCTACCGGACGAAGAAGTTTCTTTGGTACTTCAGAGATTGTACGAATGTTATGTGTTACATCCTCACCGATGACACCATCTCCACGTGTTACAGCACGCACCAAATTCCCTTTTTCATATGTAAGCACAATCTTCAAACCGTCTATCTTTAACTCAAGGTCATATTCTACAGAAGTACTTCCTAACATCTTTTTTACACGTGCATCAAAAGACAATATTTCGTCCTTGGAAAAAGCATCATTGAAAGACCATTGTGGCACATCATGTCTAACTTTTACGAGTTCAGGTAAAACGCCACCTATAATGCGCTTTGTTACCGAATCGTCTTTTGCAAGAGATGGATAAGCTTCTTCTAAATCAAGTAGCTCACGATGGAGAGCATCGTACGCAGTGTCTGAAATCTCCGGTGCGTCATGCGTGTAATACAAACGAGCATGATGCTCTAATTCCCTTCGCAGTTTTTCAGCTCGAGCGCGTATAGATTCAGGAACAGACATAGATTAATTCAAATCAGAATAGTGCATATCTATACCGCGCACAGTAGTACGGCTTGATGCGGAGCAACTCCCATTGTCATACCCACTTGAGAAAAGATATGTCGTGCCCGGAGCTCCCTTTGGTTTAAATACGATTACATTTGCACACGTATTTGCGTTCATCTTCATGTCGTGTATGGAATATTTATACCATTGTTTACTATTTCCGCTCGATACAGTTGGAGCTCCAAAGGAAAAAGTATTACCTCCGCAAGATACACTGCCACCGGTTGCTCCGTTTACAGTACTAAACGCCATCTTCTGTTGGTCTGCATAGAGAACACACTCAAGCGCAGAGTCGGCGGAATAAAAAGCTTTTTGTGAAGAATTTTCGGTTGAAGCAAGCAATACTTGTTTATATCCAAGAGAACCAAGTGTTAGTCCTATTGAAAGTATTACCGATACAAAAATAATGGTTATAAGTAGCGCAATACCAGACTCAGCAGAGTGTCGTCGTATTTTTTTTATTGAATCTTTCATCATATATATTTTAATACCATGGTGTTAAATATCCTGTTACAGTCGATGTATACGTTTTGCCGTGCGTCATCCACGACACGGTTGAATCAATCTTTAAATCTGAATCGGAAATTTTAGTTGCTGATATAACACGTTTGAAATTTGTTTTGGTTCCCGTATTTTGAGTCGTATATTTCCCGCTCGTTGTGAGATACAGATCTCCACATGAAGTATCATTAATACTACACACGGCTATCGAACCTGTTCCAAACCCTATTCCACTCATTAAAGAACTTGCATCTACCGAACAAGTATTATTTGTATTGCACCTCAAAATATTATACTCACCGCTATAAGAAGTATTGGTTGTAAAACCATTCCACCAATATGCCGGAGAGTTCGAATTGCAAGCAATACTATTACCACTATAACAATATTTAAGGTATGAATTATCGCGCATTACACGAGCAAACTCTACCCCCTCTTGCGCCAAGAAAGATCCTGTCATTTTATCTTGCGCTATTTTTGCGGCTTGAAGACTTTGCTCTGCAGAAAAAAACGGACCTGTAACAGCGATGGCAAGAATAGCAACAGCTACAAGTGTCTCTACCAACGTAAACCCTCTTTTTTGTTTTAATATTTTCATATGTTATATGATACTTATGCCACGCATTGTAGCTCCGGTTTCAATATGAAATGTACTTACTACGCCATTTGGCATTTTTGGTGTAGCACCAGTAACACGTATGACCGTCCAAACTTGCTCGGCCATATTATTTACATTTGTGTTTGTTGCTTGCAATACATACGTATCGAAAGTAAATGCTGTTACAGATACGGCATTTGAATCAGTAATAACATCGTCAGATGCTTTGCAAGCACTCCCGGACGCAAAAACCTTATGAACTATTTCTTTATTTGCATTGAGATTGTATTCGACCTTACACCCGTCAGAATCAATAAAAGTAAATGAATTATATGTCCCTGTTGCAGGACACACATTTACTCCGGTGCTATTACTACATGAACCGGTACGAATATCACGCGCAATACTGTCAATCGCAGTAGAAAGATTATTTACAGCATCAGTTGATGCTCTCTCTTTTCTGTTCGCTGAAAGAAGTGCAATATATGCACTAGATATAAGCAACATGATGATACTAAAAATACTTATAGCGACCATCATCTCGATCAAGGTGAACGCACGCAACGAGCAAAGACGTTTCCGTATTTTTTTGAACATTCTAAATCGATGTAAATGCATATTATCTTATTAATAATTATAACCCGGGGCATGCGGTACCAGGCTTTTGGAGTACTGCTATATTTCCAACTTTCTCAACAACGACATACCTGGCACCATTTGCTTTGGAAAGTTTTATACATGCACGGTCTGCATCTTGTATTTCAGAAGTACTGTTCTTTGCATATATAATAGCGCTTGTTTTTGGACGCACAAATGAAATATCAAGTTTATTAATAATTGTGTCGCCACCATTTGTGCAATATCCACTTCCGGATTTGTAAACGCAAAAATCCTTTATCTCAACGTAATTATGTATTGTAAACGTTCGCTCGAAGGCAGAATCATTTGATGTAAACAAACAGTCTCCGGTTTTAACGCTCGGAGCGTCACTTGGTTCGTCCGGATTATTGTTATGACATGTTCCACTCGAGATTGTAGATGGATAAGAATCTCCAAACAATGTGTATTCACTCGGTGTATTGTGGCTAAAATCAATACCATACCCATACGAAGCATTCTTGTATCCTGCCATACCATAAGCCTGTGCTTGGCGTATTGAAAGAGCGACATCATAAGCTGTGCTGGACAACACTGTTGTTTGTCCAAACTTATTCTGACCATTAATAACAATCGACATTAATATACCAATGATCGCAATCACAACTAAAAGCTCAATCAGAGTAAATCCGCGCGAGCGTTTATTCGGTGCTAAACGATATACATGAAAATATTCCATCCTGTGAAAAAAGCAATTAAAAAACCGGTGGCAAGAAAAGGGGCGAAAGGCACCTCAATACCTCTTCTATGCGCAACAGGCGTTCGTAACAATATAATTATACCGACAAATGCCCCGACCCAAAACGAATACAAAAAACCTGAAAAAGCAAGTGACCCAGCGAGAAGAGCTAGTCCAAAAGTAACAGGTGCGTCACCCAGACCCATCGCTCTTCCGCGAGAAGCAAAATGAATTGCAACAAGCATCAATGCTAGACCTGCCGACACAAGAAACACTACACCGAAATCGGATATATTCTGAGCAGAGATGCCTGCGTAAATAATACTCGAAAGAACAAACAAAATGGAAAACTCGCCCGGAATAATTGTGTGTAACAAGTCATACGCAACAATAAGTGCCAGCACGGAAAGTGCTACCAAAAATACGGCGAGCGAAAGTGTAAGACCGAGTTTTAAGTACGAAAGAACAAAAAGCGTACCAAGTACCGTTTCAGTAATCGTTGAGCGTGCAGAAACTCTAGACCCACACTGTTTACACCGCCCACGTAAGAAAACCCACGACGCGATTGGAACAAGCTCTGTGACAGAGAGCTCATTGGAGCAAGAATCGCAATGAGACCTACCGGAAAGCCATGATTCTCCCGTATCCCATCTGTCTACGACAACCCCGAGGAAACTTGCGATAATAGCTCCAAGTGCAAAAAATATTACAGCAAACACCGTTACAAATTCCATACATATCAGTGTAGCGCACTTTCACAAAAACATTACAAATGTTTTCCACGAAATTGAGTTAAGTAGCATTTAGTGTTGTTACAAAATTGGTCCTGCAAAATAGCAAAGTGAAAATGGGTCCAGGACCCATTTCCCATTTTCATTTTCTACATTTTCATGGAAGAGTTTATTCTCGCTATAAAACCAAAAAGAAAAACCCTTCTTGAGAAGGGTTTTTCTTTTTGGTTTTACTTTCTGTTTTAATCTTTACAGATTATGAGCAT
Organism: Candidatus Kaiserbacteria bacterium; assembly: GCA_011322135.1. Taxonomy (GTDB): domain Bacteria; phylum Patescibacteriota; class Minisyncoccia; order Phycocordibacterales; family Phycocordibacteraceae; genus C7867-001. The sequence goes on from DRNP01000044.1 coordinate 12,838, forward strand.
TTGTTTACACCATCTGCAAGTGCTGCTGGCTCTGTTTTTTCAACACCAGTCGAGTCAACACACCAATAATCTCCGGTACTTAGCTGAATATTAATTGCGTAATCCTGTCCACTAGCGTCTACATGGCAAAGTGTTTTCGTTGAATCCAATGAAGATTTGTTTGCGGACTGAATTGCGTTATATATGGTAGGAGGCGTTGCATTCTTGCTAAACATAGTGCTTGCAACGTCACAATTTGCAGTACCATTAACCTGCGAACCAGTACCGCTAAACTTATTACTATTATCGTCATAATACAATTGCGCTTGCGTTTGTACTGTGGCGAGATTTGACTTCACGGCCGCGTCATTACCTTTTTTACGCGCCGTGTTAAGAGAAGCGAGCACAACCGACGAAAGAATGCCTATGATGGCAATAACGACGAGAAGCTCGATGAGGGTAAAACCGCGCTGGGCGGAAGACTTTTTCTGCATAAGAATTATAATTTATATTACGGCCGGAATAATGTTTACGAATAAATATTCCGTTAACATCTATTATACGCCGTGTTTAAACTGTAGCAAACGAATATGTGGATAACTTCTGCAGAATATTCCTCATACTGAAAATGAAAACTAAAAAGCTCCTGCCAAATTATAAATCGGAATGAGAACGGAAGCTAAAAGAGTTCCAACTCCAAGACCGAGAAGCACAATCATAAGAGGCTCTATAAGGTCGACGAGTGTCTCAACAGCAGTCGTAACTTCACGCGCATAAAATTTTGAAAGTGTCGACAAAATACTGCTCAAATCTCCAGCCTCCTCTCCCACCTTAATCATCGCCACCATAATGCCCGGAATTTCACTATATCGAGCGAGTGCATCCGATATGGATGAACCGCCCTGTACCGCACTTTCTACTTGTTTCAATATGTCTTCATATACAGCACTGTCAACAACTGTACTGGTTACATGAATCATCTCTACAACAGGAACACCTGATATGAGCATTGTTGCAAAATTATCCGAAATACGAGAAAGATACAACTTTTGATATAAGTTACCAACATATGGAACAGAGAGTTTCATTTTATCAAAGAAGTATCGTCCTTCTCCTGTTTTTAATTCTTGCCAAGAGACAAATGAACCTATAAGAATTGCGATTACCAAGAAAAAGCCGTAGTGTACAAGAAAATTTGAAACCCCGATGACGATCTTTGTATATAGAGGTATCTGTTGACCTGAGTCAACAAGAATCGCACTGATGCGTGGAATAACAAGTGTAAGCATGAGCCCCATAACGGTAAAGAAAGTTGCAATAACAAACGCAGGATAAATAAGCGCGTTCCCTGCTTTGCTCATTACTGCATATGTTCTGTCCAGATAGTCTGCAAGATATCCAAAAGTATCCGACAAATGCCCTGACTCTTCACCGGACTTGACCATATTCACATAAAAATTACTAAATACTTTTGGATGTCGAGAAAGTGATTTCGATATCGGACTTCCTCCCTGCAGGTCATCTGCAACCTGTGTTAACACTCCGGAAAGCGTCACATTATCAACAGCACTTGCCAGTAAACGAAAAACACGAAGTGCGGGAACTTGTGCGCTAAAAAGCGTGGCGATTTGCCGTGACAAAATAACAACTTCCTTGTTTGAAACATGATTTAAAAATGGGATTTGCATTGAAAGCAGAGGCTTTTTGCCTACAGGTTCAATGGCTGAGATTATCAAACCTCGTCGTTGCAGTGTTGAAACGGCAACATCTCTGGAAAGGGCTTCTATTGAACCCTGCCGTTCATGTCCTTCTCTATCAAGTGCGTGATATGAAAAAAGCATAATATATTATAAGTAACGTTCAAATACTTTTGGATTAAACGAGTGCTCATACGCGTGCTCCACCGTAATCTCTCCGCGCTGAACAAGCTCTGAAAGATACCTATCCATATCAATCATTCCTTCTTGTGACGTTGTTTGAATTACTGTCGATATTTCGTGCGTTCTTTCTTCTCGAATAAGATTCGCAACCGCGCTGTTATTTATGAGTAACTCATACGCAGGTATTAGCCCTCCGGAAATACGTGGTACCAAACGTTGCGAGAAGATTCCGGCAAGTGAATTCGCAAGCTGTACTCTTACCTGCCCTTGCTGGCTTGCAGGAAACATGTCTATTATGCGGTCAATAGTTTGCGCCGCATTGTTTGTGTGAAGCGTTGATAAAACCAAATGACCCGTCTCAGCAGCTGTAACCGCAGATGAAATCGTTTCGAGGTCACGCATCTCACCAACCATAATCACATTTACATCTTCTCGAAACGCGTTTTGAAGCGCCGAATGAAAATCCGGAGAATCAACATGAACTTCGCGTTGATGGATAAGCGACTTTTTTTGATCAAAAAGGTACTCAATCGGATCTTCGATAGTAACAATGTGTTCTGATCTTGAAGTATTTATACTTTCAATAAGTGCCGCCAACGTGGTTGATTTCCCCTGACCAACAGGACCGACAACAAGAAAAAACCCTTGCGCACGCTCTGCAAACACTTCGAGAACTGATGGTAAATGTAATTTATCAAACGAGCGTATCTCGTGCGGAATAAGACGCATCGCTATTGCGACACCGCCCTGCACAACATATCCATTTGTACGAAAACGTGCACCGTCTTTGTGTGCATATGCAAAATCAACCGACTGCTTTTCACGAAAAATATTCCACCTCTCTTCAGGAATAATACTTTTTAGCATCTTTTCCGTATCTTCTGCTGTAAGCACAGGGCGTTGCGTTAGCGAAACCAGCGAGCCTGCAATACGTATACTTGGATGCTGTCCAGATGTTATATGCAAATCGGAACCGCCTTCTGCAACAACTGTGTCAAGTAACTCGAGAATTTGTGGAGTAGGTGTGCTCATTTTTGTTTTTGTTCAATAATATTTATGGTCTTTTCAAGCACCTCTGAAGGAACCGCTGAAGCTTTTATAATGTATCCATCTACATTGAATTTTTGTGCACGTTCAATATCGCTATCTTGTCCTTGATTTGAAAGTACAATAATCTTTGCTCCTTCTGCAAGTTTTTCTTTTCTAATTTCCTCTAGAATTTGGAAACCATCCATACCAGGCATTACAATATCAAGCAATACAGCATCAACTTTCGGCTTTTTGCGTAATGCGGAAATTATTTCCTTCCCGGAATTGAATGATTCCACAGTATGTCCTGCTTTCTGAAACTTCAGCACATACATTCCAAGTAAAAAATGATCGTCGTCAACTAGAAATATTTGATAGTTAGGTGTCATAAAATGTAAATATATTAGTTGTCTTCTTTGTCTTCAGGGAATACTGACCCGCCCAGCGTATTTACTTCTTCAAACGGAATCTTACCTGCGAGTGCTTTAATAATAGCATCTTCGCGCATTGTAAACATTCCTTTTCCACGTGCAGACGTGTATATTTCTTCCACAATAGGATTTGTAAGGACAATATGTTCCAAATCCTTGTCCATGCGCATAACCTCAAAAGCTCCCGTACGTCCGCTTGTTCCGTTCGGGCAGGTTGTTGTCGATGATGCATGATAAAAGTGCTCAAATGTCGGTATATCTTTACGGAACTCTGCAGGAACATCAACGAACTCCTTTTCCAGCAAGGCTCTGAGGCTGTCACTTATCGGAAACGGCTTGCCGGCATCAGGACACAATGTGCGAACAAGTCTCTGCCCGATTACAGCAAGTAATGTAGGAGCTATAAGATATGGATCGACACCCATGTCAATGAGACGCGGGATAGCATCTGCAGCGGTATTTGTGTGAAGTGTTGACAATACAAGATGACCTGTAAGCGCAGATTGCACGGCAAGTTGTGCCGTTTCCTTATCACGAATCTCACCAACCATAATAACGTCCGGGTCTTGTCGCAAAATGGAACGAAGTCCGCTTGCAAATGTGTATCCGATTTCCGGTCTCACTTGCGATTGCGAAACACCTTGTATATTGTATTCCACAGGATCTTCCAAAGATACTACGTTTTTTGTTTCTCTATCCAACTCCGACAATATTGCGAAAAGTGTTGTGGATTTACCGGAACCGGTTGGCCCGGTAATAAGTACAATCCCATACGGATGTCGTACAGCTTGACGCACAATTTCCAACTTTTCTCCTTCAAGACCGAGTGACTCGAGTGTTTCCTTTGACTTCGCCTGATCCAAAATACGCATCACAACTTTCTCGCCGTAGTTTGTCGGGAAAGTTGATACACGAAAGTCAATACGTCGCCCGCTTACGTTTGCTGAAAAACGACCATCTTGCGGTTTCCGTTTTTCATCAAGTCGCATTTGCGAAAGAATTTTAATACGTGCTATAAGCGCGGAGTGCACTTTTGCAGGTAACTCCAATGATGTATGAAGTTCCCCATCCATACGAAACCGTACACGTAGTTTTTCAGGTGACGGTTCTATATGCACATCTGAAGCATCTCCTTCTACCGCATATCGTAAAATTGTAGCAACAATTTTTGTTACCGGCGCATCGGCTTTTATATCTTCTTTTCCGTTTCTAACTTGTTTTTTTGCACGTGCCGAAGCATTTGCGTTAAGAACATTTTTTGCTACAGAAGCATTTGCCTCGGTTTCTGATTCAAACTCGGAAAGAGCCTCTCCAATTTCTCCTGTTAAGTTTTGGTACAGGTCAAGGACTTTTTTGAAATCCATCGATGAAATTAGGAATAATTGATATGGCATTCCTATTTTTGTAGAGATAAACTGCAGAGCATCGAGCGCCTCAATATCGTCCGGATTTGTTATACCGACTTCAAGAGACCCATCTACAACTGCAATCGGAACAAAATGATAATGTCGCGCTGAATCTTCGGGAATATATTTAAGTACTGAAGAAGGTACTTGTGTGTCGTTCAATATTCTATAAGGAAGATTGAAATAATTTGCAACTGTAGATAACGTTGTCTCAATCGGTATTCCATACTTTACAAGAGCTTGCTCTATGGAAACGCCCGGGATACGCGCTTCTTTTTCTATAATAGCTCTGTCTTCAGCCTTTACAAATCCTTGTTGTATAAGTACGTCAAGTATATTCATGTCGTATTATATAAAATAGCCAAACAAATTAAAATGGAGCAAAAGGGTCTGTGCGACCGGCAGGCACTGCTGTAAATTGTGCCGTAATCGTATGAAGAGATTTAAAACGAGCATCAGAAAAAATACCCGTATCAAAAGAAAGGGGCGATAGTTGCTCCGCGAGACCCTTAAATCGCTTTGTGCTACTTGCCGTATTAGCCGAAGTAACCGGCAATTCTGAAACACTCGAGCCACTGAAATAAAAATATCCGGCTCCGAGCAAGACTATTCCGAGTGCTACTGCGACTGATATTGTGATGAGTCTGTCTTTTTTCATACGTTTTTTAAATTGAGTTATATGGCAACCAGTATGTTTGCAATGTCGCTTGATACGAATACACACCTTTGATTTGCGCTCCGTTTGAATTCGAATTTCTAACAGAAAGTTGTGTAACATCAATAATGCGCAGGCTGTGCTCGACACTATTTAAAAATTGACGGAATGCCCGGTACGACCCTGCTCCGGAGATATTAATATCAACTATACGATACGGATTTCCTCCGGAGACAGTACTTTTTACGTTTCCTGATTTGTATTGTGTCGGTATAGACACATTAAAGTTTGTTATCAAAAAACCTGAGCGTGCTGCAAGAGATGACAAGTCAAATACCAACTGAACAGTGTTTGTTGATTTTGGCAATGCCATTAAAGCGCTTTTTAATTCTGCGGAAGGTATTTGTTGACGCTCCGCCTCCAAACTTGCTTCTCGTTTTGTATATTGTTTTGCAGCCGAAAGCGCTGTATTCCCATTTGCAATCTGATGCTTTAAAGACACCACTGTGTTGTTATACGCAGGTTGCACATACCCAAAATACAAACCGAGTGAGATAAATATCGCTAGAATTGGTCCTAAGTTCCCTTTCATGGTGTTTGTGGTGTTAACGATTGATACTTACCAGCGGTTGTAGTAGCGGATTGAACTGCATTTACTGCATCTTTTGTGCCGGAAGAAGCAACAACCGCACTAAAGTTTTTAGCAACAGACGGAAGCACCACTGCATTCACTGTAAAGTTTACAGAATTGTCCTTGTTAACAGATATGCCTGAAAATTGTACTCCGCTAAAAGACCCGCTACCATTTAATGATTTTGCTTCTGCTGAAAGAGCATTAAAATCACGTGCCCTTCCATTTCCTGTGAGCACAATGCTTTTATTACCGTCTACTCCATCTTTCAACCCTATTTTTAGTGAGCTAAACGATACATCGTGTACTGTCGTTGACTCCAACACATTAAAAAATCTCGATAACGTTATGTGGTTATCTAACAATGTATGCACTGATGAAAGCTGGTCTCGTAAATGTATAAATTGTTTTATAGTACCGGCATTGATTGTTTTTTCTGCAGCGACAATTTTTGCCTGTTGAGCTACAACTTGTCCGGATAACACGCGCTCGTACACAAACATACCGATACTTGCAAACACAACAAGTGCGAGAGCACCATACACTAGAAAGGCAAAAGCTCCGTGTAAGTCAGCACGAGCATGTTTTGGTACTGACGACGTCGGGAGAGTCTCGTGCGGTACAAACGAAGTAGGTATCTGCGAAGGAACATTCATAATTTATATAAATATAGTATACGGGCTAGTCACAAGTACTCCTATAAAGTTATACACATAATAGTGTAAGTTATTTTATTTCAATTAAATTCCTCGAGCTTACGCAATGCAATACCAACAGCAACTGAAAATTCCGGACCGATTTCTTTCAAAACCGGACGTATGAACTCTGGAGCTTGCGTTTTTGCAAACGGGTCCGCAACACGTGTTTCTACTGCAAAAAAGTTTTGAGCGTATTCTCCGAGACCTTTGGTAACTCCTCCGCCTCCTGTTAGAACAATGGCGGTTACCGAACGTTTTTTTTCATGTTCAAACTGCAACATGACGCGTTTTGCTTCTGCGAAAATGTTTGAAAATGTCGTTTCGGTGGCAATTCGATGCTCGCCCTGCTCGGCTCCTGTAATTCCTTCTTCTTTTTTGGATTGTTCAGCGTGAGCGATATCTATCCCGGAAGACGCCGAAATGGCACGCGTTACATCTTGTCCGCCATGCGGTATTGCATGCGAAGTAGCTACGACACCGCGCTCAACTATATACACTTTTGTCGATGCTGATCCGATATCGATAATCATAATCGGCTTAACTGTTTCATCTACAACAGAACGTATTGTACTAAATATTTCTATCTCAAAAAAAGTAGCTGCCAGGTTTGCTTTTTTAACTACAGTATCAAGTAACTGTATCTCATCATTATGTACGGCAACAAGTAGTACATTTATATTTTTAAGAGGAGTCTTTGTTTCGCTTTCTGAAGAGCTCGGAACATCTGGCAATACAAACCAATCTAAATGTACCTCGGAAATCGGAACCGGAATATATTTACGAGCTTCGAGTTCGATAACGGTTTTTTGCTCTTCTGGATTATCTCTGCGCGGTAATTCAGTAAATGTTAAAAGCGAACGTGATGCGGGGATTGAAACTCCGCAATCGTTTGTGGTTACATTTGCCTCATGAAGAAGATCTATAAGAGTTGTGGCGATGGTGTCTGCAGGTAAATTTGTTGCCTGACCAATCTCGACTTTTCCGTACGGACCAAGTGAAAGCTCGCCGTACGTTTCCAAAACAATCGCACCGTTTTTTCTGCTCAGCTGAACGACCTTTAATGAAGACGAGCCAATATCCACTCCAAGAGCGCTTCGAGTTTTTTCTGTTTTACCAAATATTTTTGCAAGAAAATTCATACAAAGTATTTTATCATGTCTGTATGCAAGACAATATAGTGCATTATCTGATAACGCTAATGCTCGACGTGTTTTACCCGCCGAGAGACGATGAAATTATAGTACGAAAATGCACTGTAAATAAACTTGCGGATATTTCTTTTCCGAAAAAATATCAAGTATGCAACACGGAAGTGACAGCCCTTCTCCCTTTTCAAAACAAAACCGTGCGCGCACTGATACACGAAGCAAAATACCATTCTAATAAACGCGCATTTTTGTTACTCGGCTCCGTACTGAAAGACTATCTTATGGAACGTAGCGAGGAAGAAGGATTCGGAAAGATGGCGCTTGTACCGATACCGATTTCTTCCGCGCGCCTTAAGGCGCGCGGGTATAATCAGACAGAAAAAATTGCGCGCGAGGCGGTTCAGGAAAACATCCAGCTTGAAACAAAAATTCTAAAACGCGTAATTGATACCGTGTCGCAAACAACACTGCCTAGAAGGAAGCGACTTTCAAACATGCGCGGCGCCTTCGGCGCCGCGCACCCTATTGACCGCGATTGCACATATATAATTTTTGATGATGTGGTAACGACAGGAGCCACAATGCAATCTGCAATAGATGCTCTCGCCTCAGGTGGAGCTACACGTATTATGCCGATTGCACTTTCACACTAACGACACTCGGCCACAGAAAGTATGTCTCTTTCTTTCATAAATACCACCATAAACGCAACCGCCAAGAGCACAAGTGCAATAGATAAATATGCAAATTGCTCTGAAGCAAACAAAAGGACTGTCGCGGGCAACACTTTTGCTACAAACCTGCCCGCTTGATTTGAAGTGCTGTAAATCGGATATAATCGCTCTTCGTCTTCAGCTTTGCTAACAAGCGAAAAGAAAAAAGTATCCTGTATCGGTTCGACAAAAAGAGTTGCAACACCGGCAAAAGGAATAATCGCAAGCAACAAATACGCATTCCCGATAAAGCTTGCTCCAACAAGAATTATTACCATCAACATAAATCCAAGAACAAAAAACGGTTTAAACGCACGACTTCGTATAACTTTCCCGATTTTAAAATCAAAAAGTGCATGTATGAGCGCCATCACACTTATCGCACCCCCAATGTATGCCGGAGAAACACCTTTTTCCACCAAGAAGATCGGTATATAAATTACGATGAAACTGTTTATAACGTTCAAACCAAATCTTGTAGCATACGGATAGATTAATTCCGGACGAATAAAATATCCATGTAGATTTTTAAAAACATTACCATCGATTTTTTTGAACTTTTTTTGCTTATAAAAAACATCACTAAATATCAACATCAAAAGTGCCACAAAAAACATACCTGCAGTGAGTACGAAAACTAATGTAAAACCATATTGCGCGAGCAATAATCCTATAAGCACAGGAGCTATAAACCACCCGAGGTTTACAAGTGCGAACATTAAACCCTCACGCTCCGGTAGTTTCTTGCGCGACGTCGTATCTCGAAACAATATTGCAAAACTTCCAAACCGAAGAGTTACAGCCGTGGCAACGCCACCCGCTAGGAAAAGAAAAACTATTTTGCTGGAGGAAAACCCTGCGATTAAATATGAAATCGTATATAAAAGCAAACTCAATATAAGCACCCTTCGCGGTCGAAAAAATTCGAGTATCGGTGTACTCCACAATGCTATGCCGAGTGACAACAAAACAGCAGCCCCTGTTACATATCCAACTTCTGAATCTGAAAAACCAATATGGTGCATGTACAAACTCCATATTGTCGCAGCTGAAGCCGTGCCTAGCGAAAATACAAAACGAATAAGTGCAAGCTTATAATTTGTGTCTATATTGTGATACCTCTCTTTAACTAAAAGTGGAAACATATTTCATTTTGCTATTTTTTATTCCACACAATAATAACACGCAAAATATAATTATTCCCAAACAGTCACTCCCCGTTACAAATTTATATTTTTAAAAAGTCTTTCAACCTTCTCGTCGTCACGTGCTCGCTCCGCTCGCACGGCTCTGCGACGACTCGGTTCGAATCCCACCGTCTCGCGCAAAAACATAATCGCACGACGCATTCGCGTCGCGCTCTTTGTTTTGCGGAGAACAAGTTATGGGCTTCGGTCACTCTCGCGGGTTTTTCTTTCACGCTTTGCGCTCATAAAAACCTCGCTCCATTGACCGCCACTCGTCGTCACGTGCTGGCTTGATAGTTTCGTGTGGTATAATACCAGATACAGCACCTTGAAACAGAGTGAAGTAAGCTTCAACGAATCGTCCTGTTACAGAGCATTTGCTCAACATCCCTTGTCTCATCGGTGCATGGGGATTTTGTTTGTTCAGGCGCGCCGTTCATTCGACGTGACTGCTAACACTAGCCTGCTCATTGAGCTCGTCTAAGTTTTAGCGGTATCCTGACAGGAGACATCAGTCATTAAGATTGACATATCCATCCGGCTACAAGCGGTAATCCGTGAGGACTGCTACTCGTCCTGGTGTAACGCTACTCAGGACGAGTAGTTGTGCCTTGCGAATTACATAGTTGTAGCCGTTACTAGAATGGTCTCACTGTTTAATTTTGCAACGAGTATGAACGACTTAAAAAATCGAACGACGTTTACTTCAAGCGTTACACACAGTGAGACGGCAATAAGTCAAATTCTTGAAGAATTTTCTCAAGATGGTGTGCAAAGCATTCACCGTTCAACTCTCTCGGGAGCTGATCAAGGTGATACTGCGCGCCATTTTTGGCGCATAGCCGTCTCTTAGCGTATATGCGCAAACACTACACCCACAAACATCCAAAGTTAAACCTACGCACAGAAAAAGATCTGCTGCATTTTTTAAATGCCCGGAAGACCGTAAAACTCAAAGGCAAAACTGTCAGGAGGCAAGTAGCAACTAAGGATCTGTCATATCTCGATAAAAACTCCCGCAGTGACTGGAACGATCACCCTTCAGAATCTAAGCCGGAAAATGGAAAATACGTTCGCTATATCAAACAGGGCTCGACACTAGATATTTCAAACAGAAGGCTAAACGCCGCACTCAAACAAACTTTAGACAAGAAGGTGCCAAGCATATTCTACGGGTCAGTCTCGAAAAAAAGTCACATACAAGCCTCAAGGGCGCTGTGCAATGGGAAAAGCACCGTCATCATATCGCTGGACGTCACTAGATTCTTTGAGTCAGTGTCGCTGGCGCGAATCTTTAGGTTTTTTCGTAAAGCGGGATGTTCTACCGAGATAGCAGATATACTTGTCGAGCTCACCTGTGTACCTCTCGGTGCGAAAGAACATCCTCAGTCCGGCTTCTCAATCGCGCGCGGTTTCCCCACCTCACCGCGCCTAGCGCTGTGGGCAACATTCGAGATATTCGTGAAGTTAAATCGTATTTTACAAAAGCGTTATGGGCACTTGTCGCCAAAACTCGTGGTATTTGTGGATGATGTCGGTATTTCACTAAAGAACTCCACCCCAGAAGAGATAGAAGAAATAAAAGCACTTTCGTTTGAAACAATAGAGAGTGACAAAAATGGTATTCATTTAGTGGTACACAAGGAAGCTCCAAAGTTAAAAGTCCAGTCTATAGACCAAAATGCAGAACATCTCGGTCTTGTGATAGGAAAAAATAGTTTGTCGCCAAGCTTTGAAACACGGCACAAAATAGGTTATGTGAAAGCTCAGCTAAGTAAGCAGACGTTATCGACTGAAAATCGGGACAGAGCCCGAAAAAACAAACGTGGTTTAATGAACTACAAACGTTCGGTGTCCAATGGCTAGCTAACGAGAATCTTTCTGATTTTTTACTATAAATATAGAGACAAGAAAAATTAAAGTCGCGACCACATCAAAAAACTGCCACGTTCCTTTTTGTAGGTAGAATGGCGCTATTGGGTTGAACAGCACGGCAGTCAAACCAAATGCTACTGTCCAGCCAATCCGCTCACTCTCATAGGTTTGATACGCACGATACAAGCCTATGCCACATACGACCCATCGCAGTAATTGAAAATATGAATAAGGCCAACTCAGTAACGCTCCAAATAAAAACAAAGTGGCAATAAGCGCAGACCAATTTTCCTTAAGACTTTTCATGTTTTTTGCTCTCGACGCACAGCCCTTATGACTTTCTCATATCGACATCCTCTTCAATCTCCGGCAGAACACCAAAATCGTGAATCAATTTTTCTTCTGAGACGTCTTTTGAGCTAAGAGAATTGTCATAATCTTCTTTTAAGATTTGATAGCTTCCATACAACTTTTTAAATTCCTCTCTCGGGATGTGCCCATTAAACGAGCTACCATCTTTAAAAACAATATCGTCGTGCATACTCTTAAGCTCCAGGTTCTCTTGATAGATATCCCAGCTTGGATAAACAGTGTTTATAAAAAGCCCTGCCCCTACGGTTTGAGCAGCTTCAAACATTTTTGCGTCCTTCTCTTTCTTAAGGAAGTCAAGAAAAATATAGAAGGCGCACTTTATATAATTCTTTGGATACGGTAGTAACGATCTAGGGACAAAACCTCGATACATCGCATGTATTTCGTCGATATTCATTTTGTTGAAATCGTTGAACTCCAGAAATACTTTTCGGGCAAGCGTATAGTTTGGCTCGTCAGCAGTAATTACACCCTGATCTTTTAGGCGGTTGTAAGTTTCAACCAATACCTCGACGGACACATCTTTCAAACTATCCTCTTTAGTCTCCTCGTACTTGAGGAAGTCGTGAATCTTTTTAAGTAACGCTTTCATGGTTTATTCAACGAATATAATCAAGAGCTTAGGCGATTTTGGAGAGAGTGTCAATCGTTGGATTTTGGTTCGTGCCATTTTCTATCTTTACAATGGTATTGAGAGACAAATCAGCAAGGCGGGCGACTCTCTCAAGAGAGTAACCTTTTTCGGCACGTATCTTTTTTTAATTATTCGCTATGCTCATGGTGAGATTATATAATTTAGTATATAGATTACAGTATAAAGTATGAAAGCTTTATATCTAAATTATAGCTGTTTATTACGATTTTGCACTGAATGTGAGATGCATGGAGATAAATCCTTACAAATTCTATAAAAAGTAGTGTACGAAATGTGCGCTACTTTCATTTTGCGGAGAACAAGTTGTGGGCTTCGGTCACTCTCGCGGGTTTTTCTTTCACGCTTTGCGTTCATAAAAACCTCGCTCCATTGACCGCCACTCGTCGTCACTTGTTCGCTTTGCTCACAAGGCTTCGCGACGACTCGGTTCGAATTCCACCGTCTCGCGCAAAAGCACACTCTTAAACGTTCTTCTTTTATTGTTTTTATATATATGCCAACACCAACACATTACCGTGTCGGGCAAAAACCGCCATATGTGTGTATACATTACCAATTCTACTTGACTTATAGCTACCGGTCGATATACTGGAAATATATCTATGAAAAGGCACTTCGTACGGGCGCGTCCCTACGCGGTGCTTTTTCTTTTTGCTATCTTTCCCTCCAGTGTATCCATATAGACCATTTTGTCTCTTGCTGATTTACGTAAAAGTGTAGAGCAACGATTCTTTTGTGGACTCAATACAGCTTGAAGCTTCTGATTATCGTAGAGATAGCGTGCTAATGAATAAAAGTCACCGTCACTTGTTATCAAGATTGCTTTATCATAGTTTTGATAATCAATCATCGTCTGCAAAACCATATCCGCATCGACATTACCTTTTACACCGTCCTTACCATTTGGTAAGACTGGTTTGAATTTAAGAATGAAACCTGCTTGTTGTAATTCATCATATATATCATTATGTTCAGGTATAAAACCAATGAACAAATATGCTTTTGTGACACGATACTTATTTTTTAAATATATTCGAAACCGTTCCCAATCAATGAACCAGCCCAAATCATACTTAGTGCCTTGGTAGACATTTTGACTATCTATAAATGCGTAATTGCTAACTTTCTTTGGCATAAGTATATCTACTTAAAAAAAAATACATTTCACAAACGGCTTCGGCTTTTCTCTCACCAATCGAGCAGCATCCTCAAACAATCTTGTTTTGTCGGCATTATGAAAAACATGACGTGCGTATATTTTATTGATATTCAACTCATGTACAAGTTTTGTGATTGTTTGCTCGGTAGTCATCATTTTATTTTAACAGTTCCGTGGTGCTAACTCCAAACACCTTAGCCAGTTTGAAACTTGTCGGCTCCTGCCCGGATCACTTCACCAAAGATATGGCTGCAAGGATTTTTATCTTTGAGAAGTCGGGTGGAGCGAGACAACGAGGTGTGCGAGACTCCAATGCGTAAACGCTCTGCTTGTGCGAGTTGCTAATCGCAGAATAATTGTTGTTCAAAAAAAGTTCGAGCGAAATGCACAGTCTCACCGCAAAATGTAATTTCCTCCCAGAGAATGCAAGAGCACGACGCGCCTTCGGCGCGTCGTGCTCTTTGTTTTGCGGAGAACAAGTTATGGGCTTCGGTCACTCTCGCGGGTTTTTCTTTCACGCTTTGCGCTCATAAAAACCTCGCTCCATTGACCGCCACTCGTCGTCACTTGTTCGCCTTGCTCACAAGGCTTCGCGACGACTCGGTTCGAATCCCACCGTCTCGCGCAAAAACATAATCGCACGACGCATTCGCGTCGCGCTCTTTGTTTTGCGGAGACGGTGGGATTCGAACCCACGAGGGTGTTAACCCTACTTCGTTAGCAGTGAAGCGCTTTCGACCACTCAGCCACGTCTCCTTTTTTATTGTGTATATACATCATTATACATCAGAGCACACAAGCACACGAATGCACCTTACCATACATGAAACTTCTTTTAAACGCGTGTCGGCGATTACAAAAAACTAAAGCCCGAGTCCGGAAAAAAGTTTGAGACCAATCCAAATACCGAGTATACCACCGACAGCTGTTAGGATTACTGAACTCATAGACATCATGTTACTTCCCCACAGACTCGGCAACATACCGCCAACAGTTGAACCGATAAAAAGTCCTCCCCAAATAAATGTTTTTTGATTCATATATTTATAGTATGCCACATACTAAATTAAAAACGATTAGTAAATCAATGACATGCAGATGAGTTATACTAATTAAAAAAATACGTACTTGTTGCACAGCAAACAATTTCTTAATTTACAAACGCCAAACATATCTATGAAAAAACATCTAAATGCCATCTACACAATGCATTCACTCAACGGACTGGCCGGGTCTTTTATTGGTATTTTTATTCCAATATATTTCTTAACACTACACTATTCAATTACACAAGTATTCTTGTATTACCTCACATATGTAATTGCATTATTCTTTTTATTTTTGTTTGCGAGCTTTGTCGCAAGGAGACTGGGACTCAAACTAGCATTTCTTATATACTTTCCTCTGCAACTTATTTATCTGGGACTTCTTTATACACTTCCTCATACACCTGTACCGCTATGGATTATTGCTATTGCAAGCGCTACAGCAACCGGCTTTTATTGGTATCCATTGCATCTCTTTTTCCTTTCACAAGCAAAGAAAAAAGAGATGGGCACTTCTGTCAGTAAGCTTTATGCATTTCCAAAATTTCTAAAGATAGCGTCGCCTCTGATTGGAGGTGCAATTGCCGTGTTCGGTGGTTTTTCTCTTCTCATTATCATTACTATCTTTCTATATATCGTATCTTCCATATCTCTTTTATACTTACCCGATATTAGACCAACGGTACATTTCAAAATAAGTCTTTTCTTGAATCTCGCTCGTAAATATCCTCGTTACTTATTTGCCGAAATAGGTGAAAATATTCGTGAAGAAATCGGTAGCATAATACTGCCGATAGTTATTTTCATTACATTTGGGAGCATTCTATCAGTTGGTTTTGTTGGTACACTTTTAAGTGGTGGTGGTGCTCTGTTTATGTTGCTAATTGGACGATACAGCGACCGATTAAAGCGTACTAACATACTACGTTTTGGAGCGATACTTACTATGGCAATTTGGCTTATGTTCTTTTATGCACAAGGTTCCATACCTTTTTATGTTTTGACACTTCTTGAAGGTTTTTCCGGAGCACTACTTCTTATTCCATTCAATTCGCTGGTCTATGACTACGCTCAGGAAAATGATGCCCCCGCGGAATTTATCATCTTTCGTGAAGTACCTGTTACGCTTGCACGCATCTTTGTGTATGGAACAGGTCTTTTGTTCGTTAGCTCTTTGAATTATCTATTTCTCCTTCCTGTTATCGGATCTACTCTTTTTTGGTTATTATGAACGCAAACGATTTACTCACTGTGCATTTTCCACGACTGCGCGCAGGGCAAAAGAGCGCACTTGATAAATTGGGGATTGCCACAATTCGCGACTTGCTATATCACTTCCCGACTCGCTATGAAAACGCCGGTCCAACAGGCACAATCTCCGGCGTTTCTCACGGAGACGATGTAACTTTATACGGCACGATACGAAATCCAAAAACACGCAAGGCATGGAAAAGCAGGCGCCCGATAGCGGAAGCGCTGCTGGAAGATAGTTCAGACACGATAAAAATGATGTGGTTCAACCAACCATACATAGTGAAATCATTACACGATGGAATGCTGGTAAAAGTAACAGGGCGAGTCGCCGGAAATGATGCAAAAATATATCTGGCAAACCCGGAAATAAATCGCACTCCTGTGCGCGCAGAAGACGTACACGACAATCTATTTGCAAATGCTACAGAAAAATCAGAACAAACTCTCTATCCTGTTTATCAGGAAAGCAAAGGAATCTCATCGCTTTGGATGTATCACGCTGTAAAGAAATGCATTGCGAGTGGAGTGCATGAACAAATAGTAGATGCTATCCCGAAAAAAATACTAACGCGATATCACTTGCCAAAACTTGCGACGTCGCTCATATGGATACACATGCCACGAACACTAAAAGACAGTGCTTCTGCAAGAAAGCGATTCTCTTTTGAAGAAGTGTTTACAATCCAGTTGATGATGGCTCGCAGACGCCAAACAAAAGCATGCCAAAAAGCTCTACCCGTAACAGTAGACCGCGAGGCGCTCGCCAGCTTCGTGTCTTCGTTCCCTTTTAAACCGACTCGAGCGCAAGCGCGTGCAATAAATACAATCGTTGATGACTTTGAAAAACCGCGCCCGATGATGCGACTTTTAGAAGGAGACGTGGGCAGTGGTAAAACAGCAATAGCTGCCGCAACAAGTTATCTTGTAGCGACATCACGTCCTCCGGAAAGAAAGTCCGGAACTCTTCAGGTGGCATATCTTTGCCCAACTGAGATTCTTGCAAAACAACACTTTGAAACATTTATAGCTTTTTTTAAAGACCATCCGATACAAATAGGACTTATCACAGGAAGTGGTTGTCGCAAGTTTCCGTCTAAAATCTCACGTGAAAAATCAACACATATCTCTAGAGCGCAATTTCAAAAATGGGTTGCAAACGGAGAGATACCGATTGTCATAGGGACACACTCACTCGTACAAAAATCACTTTCATTTAAGACTCTCGCTTATGCAATCATTGACGAACAGCACCGGTTCGGTAAAGTCCACCGGCAAGAGCTGGCTAGAAAAGACGGACTGACACCACATTTATTATCCATGACAGCGACACCTATTCCGCGCACTCTTGCGCTTACAATTTATGGAGACCTTGACCTGACACTTGTAGACCAAATGCCACTCGGACGCAAACCGGTAATAACAAAAGTTCTTGGTCCGGAAAAACGTGAAGAAGCGTATGCTCGTGTACGTAAAGAGCTTGAAAAAGGAAGGCAAGCATATGTTATATGCCCGCGTATTGACGAACCAGACCCGAACAAAGAGCTCTCTCTGCAAGCAAAATCGGTGAAAGCTGAGGCGGTGCGACTTGAAAAATACGTTTTCAAAAATACGAGCATTGGAATCTTGCACGGAAAAATGAAGCCGGCGGAAAAAGAAGAATCTATGAAAAAATTTGAAAACGGCGAAACTCAAATACTTGTTGCTACTTCCGTGGTTGAAGTCGGAGTAAACGTTCCAAACGCAACAGTGATGCTGATAGAAGGAGCAGAGCGTTTTGGTTTGGCACAGCTACACCAGCTAAGAGGTCGTGTAATCCGCTCATCGAATCAAGCGTATTGTTTTGTATTACCGGAATCATATGGACCGACAACTCGCGAACGACTTTCTGCACTCACAAAAGCAAAAAACGGATTTGAGCTGGCAGAGTATGATTTATCTATCAGAGGATCAGGAGAGCTTTATGGGAAACGACAATGGGGTATTTCAGATGTTGCGATGGAAGCGCTACGAAATATTAAACTTGTGGAAGCTGCACGTACAGAAGCTGACGCTTTGATAGAAAAAGATCCCGGCCTTTCAAAACACAGCGCGCTCGCTTCGCTCGCGCATAGCCGCGAATCCGACCTCCACGGAGAATAAGGTTATCCGACATAGCCCCGAAGCGCGCCTCGCGACGGACTATGGAGCTTATTACACGCGGTTGCGACCGTTGAAAAGATGAAAAATCGAGTCATAATGCGTTTTCCACACACAAATCACACGAGTCGGAGTATAATAAAGACTCTAAATTATTATTTCTAATTTATTAGAAATAATTTAGAGTTCTTTCACAATTGGAAGCAGCTTTGGGTGAAGTCCGGTGTAAATCCGGCACTGTCGCGCAACGGTAACTCGCAAGAGAAGTCCGGTCCCCAAAGACGAGATGTTCACATCTCCTGCTCGTACTCGCGCAAGGTATTTTTCATATTCGCTTTTCAAAGCGATAAAAACAACCGGCGTGTGTTCCGGTTGTTTTTATTTTTAACAGCAGACACCATGACAATACTCAATATCAAAAAAAGAAGCGGGGACTCAGTCCCTTTTAAGCGAAATAAAATATCCACAGCACTGTATAAGGCGTTTACATCACAACACCTTGAAAAGCCCGACACCGTGGAGAGCATCACATCAAAAGTTGTCGATGTGCTGACGGCGAAGTCAGAAACTGCTTCAGTTGAAGAAGTACAGAATATGGTGGAGCGCCTTTTGATGGAGGAGGGTGAGTATGCTATCGCTAAAGCTTATATGCTTTATCGCGAACAGCACGCAATTATGCGTCGTATGGCTCAAGACCCACTTGCAATCATGGATAAATATATTTCCAATACCGACTGGCAAGTACGAGAAAACAGCAACATGGCCTATTCGCTACAAGGACTCAACAACCACATCGCCTCTGCTGTCAGTAAAAACTACTGGCTTGAACACGTGTACCCGAAAGAAGTACGCGCTGCACACGATGCTGGAGACTTTCATATACACGACCTCAACACACTCTCAGTATATTGCGTCGGCTGGGACCTCTTTGATCTTCTGAAGCGTGGTTTTACCGGTGTTCCCGGAAAAATCTCAAGCGCCCCCGCCGCGCATCTTCGAAGCGCCCTGGGGCAAATAATAAACTTCTTCTATACCCTGCAAGGCGAAGCTGCCGGTGCACAAGCATTCTCAAACCTAGACACATTGCTTGCGCCTTTCATACGCTACGACAATCTTTCCTACAAAGAGCTTCAACAGGAACTTCAGAGCTTTATTTTCAACCTAAATGTGCCTACGCGCGTCGGTTTTCAAACACCGTTTACAAATGTAACACTTGATCTGCTCGTGCCGGAACATTTCCGTGGCATGCCAGTCTTGCGAGGTGGCAAACCGCAGGCAGAAACTTATGGTGAGTTCCAAGAAGAAGTCAATATGTTTAACAAAGCGTTCCTTTCTGTTCTTTCTGAAGGTGACGCTTCCGGTCGCGTATTCACTTTTCCAATCCCAACGTACAACATCACAAAAGACTTTGACTGGGACAACCCAACTCTTGAAGGTCTGTGGGAGACAACCGCAAAATACGGACTCCCGTACTTCTCCAATTTCGTAAACTCGGATATGGACCCGTCGGACGCACGAAGTATGTGTTGTCGTCTGCGTATTGATAATCGCCAGCTTGAAAGACGTGGTGGCGGTTTGTTTGGTGCACACCCATTGACTGGCTCAATCGGTGTCGTAACCATTAACCTACCGCGCATTGCACTTCTTGCAAAAGATGAAAACGACTTTCTTGTACGTCTCGGTGATCTCATGAACATCGCCAAAGAGAGTCTCGAGATAAAGCGTAAAATGATTGAAAAGCTCACCGAAGACAACCTATACCCTTATACACGCTTTTATCTAGATGAAATGAAGAAGACAAATGGCAGCTACTGGAAAAATCACTTCTCAACGATTGGCTTGGTTGGTATGAACGAAGCAACATTAAATCTGCTGGACGCTTCAATTGCCGATGAGTCGGGCAAAGCATTTGCTGAACGAGTATTAGATTTCATGCGCGAGCGCTTGTCCGACTACCAGGAAGAGACTGGTAACAATTACAACCTGGAGGCGACTCCTGCCGAGAGTACTGCTTATCGTCTAGCCCTTTCAGACCAAAAAGACTTCCCAAACGCACGGTTTGCAAATGGCACCGGAAAATCGGTCAAAGCCCCCTTCTATACCAACTCAACTCATCTACCGGTCAATTACACGGATGATATCCTTGAAATCCTTGACCTTCAAGACACGCTTCAAACAAAATATACTGGTGGCACAGTAATCCACTTCTTTATCGGCGAGCGCGTGCGTGATGCGAATGCTGTCAAAGAAATGGTGCGCATTATCTGTGAGAAATACAAACTACCGTACTTCACCATCACACCGACCTTCAGTGTCTGCTCAACCCACGGATACTTGCATGGCGAACAGCCGGCATGCCCAGAATGTGGCGGTGTATGCGAAGTGTATTCACGCATTGTGGGATACTTGCGACCAATACAACAATGGAATAATGGAAAACTTGCAGAGTTTAAAATGCGCTCAACTGTTCCTGAACAGCGGGTAGGAACAACAACCAAAGACAAAACAGACGTATGCGCATAGGTGGACTTCAACCATTTTCACTTATTGACTACCCGGGATCCGTTTCGGCAACCATATTCACAGTCGGATGTACTTTCCGCTGTCCTTACTGTCACAATCCAGAATTAGTGCTTGAAACACCGGACAAGATTATCTCTGAGGACGAAATATTTTCCTTTCTCAAAAAACGTGCCGGAGCATTGCCGGCGCTTACAATAACTGGTGGTGAACCAACTGTGCAGAACGATTTGCCGGAGTTTATGCGTCGTGTAAAAGCTCTGGGGTACAAGATTAAACTAGACTCAAATGGTACAAATCCATCAATGCTTAAAGATATTCTTGCAGAGAAACTCGCTGACTTTGTGGCAATGGATATCAAGGCACCGCTAAGTGCCTATGCGCGTACTGTGGGAGCGGCGGTAAACGAAGCCGATATAGCAAAAAGTGTCGCCATGTTACTTTCCGGGGAAATACCTTACGAGTTCCGCACAACAGTCGTACGTTCCCAGCTATCTCCTGAGGATTTTCTGCAAATTGGTAAAGAGATAGCGGGAGCGAAGCGTTATGTCCTGCAACAATTTAATCCAGCAAAAACTCTACACCCATCATTTCGAAAGAAACTCTCATATTCAACAGAAGAATTAGAAGCTATAGCAACAACCATGCACCCATATGTCGAACACTGCGAAATCAGAGCATAATCACCGCATCTATCTAGACCATGCTGGTGCGACGCCACTTTCACAAACAGCGCGTAAAGCGATGCGAAACACGGCTGGTGTATATGGTAATCCCTCATCACTGCATGCTGAGGGGCGCGCTGCGAACAAAATTCTCGTGGACTCGCGCAAAAACATTGCAGAAACGCTTGGCGTTGCTCCGACAGAAATTATCTTTACCGGCTCTGGAAGCGAGGCTGATGCACTTGCTTTGTATGGCACAGCACACGCATATCAAAAGCTTGGAAGACATATTATCGTCTCTGCCATTGAACACAAGGCAATTCTTAGGACAGCAGAGAAACTTGAACGAGAGGGATTTTCAGTCACGTATCTACCTGTTGCTTCAGACGGCAGTGTAAGCCCGCAAGCTCTAGAGGAGGCGATGCGCCCTGACACAACGTTGGTCTCTATAATGTATGCAAACAACGAGATAGGCACTGTAGAACCTATCGCTGAGCTTGCAAAAGTGGTTCAATCGCGCCGCGGCGCGCGGGGCGCACCGCTCTTTCATACAGATGCGTGCCAAGCCCCGGGGCTTCTCCCTATTGCTCCGAGCGAGCTAGGAATAGACCTTATGACAATCAACGGAGCAAAAATATATGGACCAAAAGGAATCGCTCTCCTGTACGTGCGAGACGGAGTTTTGCTTGAACCGCTTATCAGCGGTGAGCAGGAAAAAGGTCGGCGCGGTGGCACGGAAAATATAGAGCTTATCGCTGGATTTGCTGCCGCACTCTCTGAAGCAGTAGCTATGCGTACGAAAGAGGCGTCACGCATTGCAAAACTTCGCGACCTTTTATTTGATGAGATTATTCGTAATATTCCAAACGCACATATAAACGGCGCGCGCGAAGCGCGTCTTCCAAACAACGTGCATATATCTCTTCCTTACATTGAAGGAGAGTCGGTCTTATTGCTACTGGACGCGGAAGGCATCGCCTGCTCTACCGGTTCAGCATGTAGCGCACACGACCTTACGGCTTCACACGTACTGCGCGCCATAGGACAAAACCCGGAGATTATGCACGGCAGTATCCGCATGACACTTGGTCGCCAGAACACAGAAGCGGACGTGCGCTTCGTCGCCAAAGCACTCAAGCGCGCTACGGCTCGCCTGAGTGCTGTTTCTTCCCTCACAGTATCGGGTATCAAAAAATCCCTATGAGCAATTCACAAGAAAAACGTATAGATGTTGCCGGAGTGTGTGGCACGCCGTCGTGGGCATATAACGACACTGTGAAGGATCATTTTTTCAATCCACGAAACCTTCTCAAAGACCACGAAGATTTTGATGCGGGCGGTACCGGAACAGTCGGCAGTCCTGCCTGTGGCGACGTAATGTTGGTTGCTATTTCGGTCGATGCAAAAACGAAAAGAATTACAGGATGCCGTTGGCGTACATTTGGCTGTGCATCAGCGATTGCTTCAACCTCTATGATGTCTATTATGGTCACAGAGAATGGCGGTATGACACTCGCACGAGCTCGGCGCCTAAAACCAGAAGAGATTATAGACAGGCTCGGTGGTTTGCCGGACAGAAAATATCACTGCTCGGTTCTAGGACACGAAGCTCTGCGTGAGGCAGTTGAAGATTATTTGAACCATGAGCTATCGTAACTGGCGCGTCACAGAGCGTCGTACCGAAACACCTAGCGTCACGACGCTCACATTAGTACCTGAACACGGCGAAATACCGAAATTCATCTCTGGACAGTTCGTAAACGTGGTCTTTCCACACCTCGGAGAAGAAGCTAAGTCGTATTCTATTGCTAGCGCGCCCGAGGATGATTTTCTGGCGCTATCTGTCCGCGCGCAAGGAGCTTTTTCGCACGCCCTTATTTCACTTGCCGTTGGCGACACTCTTCAAATATCTGAACCTTGCGGTTTCTTCTATCCAGAGGATGAAACAACGCCAAAAGTCTTCGTTGCCGCAGGAATTGGCATTATGCCATTTGTGTCTATGTTACGGCACGAGCAAGCGATTGGAGGGCATGCACAGACGCTTATACTTTATTCAAACCGTTCACCAAACGATGTCCCTTTTCTAAATGAGCTTTCTGAGCACGAGCAAGAAAATCGCTGCACGGTCAGACACTTCATTACCGGAGAAAATGACAACACTATCAAAAACGCTACCTCTAGGCGCATAGTCACGGAAGATCTCTCGACGGCAAACACCCAAGCACCAAATGCTATTTTTTTTCTCTGTGGCAGCATCGGTTTTGTACGCGACATGCGCACCTTAAGCAAAGAAGCCGGCGTCCTCGAGGAAAACATTTTCACAGAAGCATTTTTTTAGAAACCCTCCCTAAGGAGAACACGTGCTACATTCAGCAAATATCACCTGTCGTGCATTTTTGTACAACGTATAAAGTATAAAAACACAATCGGCACATAACTGAATCTCGTATATTGCAATAAAGCCCTGCAAGCCACTGATGCTAAACATCGCTGACATAGCGCCCGCAAACGCGGACATCAATGCTGGGCAAAATCGGCGAACAACACAAAAAGGTATTAAACTTCATCAATAACGCCCGAGACTGTAGCAGACACGCCGTCGCATCGTTTCTTCTTAAATGCATACGTAGGAAACGACAATGGGGTGTCTCAGACGTTGCGATGGAAGCACTACGAAAAATATTAAACTTGTGGAAGCTACGCGTACAGAAGCTGACGCTTTGATAGAAAAAGATCCCGACCTTTCAAAACACAGCGCGCTCGCTTCGCTCGCGCGCCGTGGCGAACGCGACCTCCACGGAGAATAATGCTTCTTCCAGAATTACAATGATAATACAAAACATTCATAATTCCCTCGCACTTATTTATAAAAATTCACGTACACAAAAAGTTATAAAAACCCCGACACTGTGTCGAGGTTTCATCTTTTTATTAAAGAACTTTATTTCATTTCTCCGCAATGGACTGGAGTTGCGCCTTCTGCTTTGCAGACATGTCTCGAAGTACCGAAACAGCCCACTCGGCAAAAGCCTCAGCATCAGTTGTTTCAGTACCTAACTCTACGACGATACCCGCTACAAGCTCCTCCGGGTCAGGGTTTAGATGAAATCCCTCCCGGAAAAGTCTACTTAACATAAACTTTATGGCAATAACGCCATATTGTGCTTTACGCATGTAACACCTCCTTCTTTAGAAGTTATGCAAATCTCATGACCTACAATAAATTATTGTAGCATTTTTATCACCACAAGTCAACATATTGTGGTGACGTCTTACACGCCTGATGTGTAATAAAATATATGGTGCGTGCTTATAAAACGTAAACGGAGTCAATTTTTATAATTTAATATCTAATCTAAAATAAACACCCTCATTAAAAAATAATAGAGCTCCAAGTTTTTGTGCATTTATCGTACCCGATACTATGCGCTCGCTTCGCTCGCGCATAGCCGCGAATCCGACCTCCACGGAGAATAATACACATAGAAATGTTTATGCTTGTCCGCCCGCTTGGACTCGAACCAAGGACCCTGGAGGTATAAGCTCCATGCTCTAAACCAACTGAGCTACGGGCGGAAGTGCTCCTTATATTAAACCCGAAAGAAGCGAACTCCAAATATTGTGTTAATAAACGCGAGTACAAATGCAAATACAAACGCCGCCAAAAAACCACTCACAAAGAAACCCGGTACAAGCGCTGCCGAAAGTATAACAAGCAAAGCGTTTATAACGAGAGAAAAAAGACCTAATGTAAGTATTGTAATCGGAAACGTAAGGATTGACGCAATGGGTTTTATAAACAAGTTTATAAAACCCAGCACTACAGCAAGTGTAAGTGCGCCCAAAAGCGTAACATGCACACCCGGCACCAGATACGCAGAGATGCTAATAGCAACTGCTGAAGTAATCCAGTGTAAAAGAGTATGCATCATCTAACATAATATAGTATAGCGAGCTCTTGTAAACAAAAAAACGCGGGGTGTGGCTGGCTCGCCACGCCCCGCGTTTTTTTGTTTACAACACAGAATCATCAATCCACCGTTTCTTAAACAACACAAACATGCTCTAATATAGAAATTATGCTTGATTTCTTCAGGGACATAATGATAAATCCGGTAATTATCGTAACAACGGCGGGTTATATTGGAATATTTTCAATAGTGTTCGCTGAGTCCGGATTTTTAATCGGTTTATTTTTGCCTGGAGACAGTCTACTTTTTGCAGCCGGTCTTGTGGCTTCAAACGGAACACTGAATCCTATGTGGCTTATCGCGATTGTAATTGCGGGAGCGATAATAGGTGATACAACAGGATACTGGATCGGACGCCATTCCGGTGAGCGCATCTTGCGCCGTTATCCGCGTATCGTAAAACCGGAATACATCATACGCACGGAGCGCTTTTATGAACGGTTCGGAACCCGCGCAATTATCCTCGCACGCTTTGTGCCTATCGTCCGCACAGTCATGCCACCATTGGCGGGTATTGCTCATATGGACTACGAGCGTTTCTTGCGAGCCAATGTTATAGGAGCCTTTCTTTGGAGCCCTATTATGATTTCACTCGGATATTTTCTCGGTCGCTCCGTTCCAGGCATAGAACAATATTTACTTCCAATAAGTCTTGGAATTATATTTATATCATTTTTACCGTTTCTTATACGTTTTATTATGCGTAAAACAGTGAGTGCACAAACCTAGCATCCACAACACAAAAACAAACTAAATCACAATATTTAAAATACGCCCAGGCACGTAGATAACACGTTTGGGCTCTTTATTTGCAACAGCTTCTGCAACAGAAGAAATGGCACGAGCTCCAGCGAGAGCTTCTTCTTCAGAAGCATCGGGAGCAAGCTCCATTTCTCCTCGACGTTTGCCATTTATCTGAACGACAACCTTAACCGCACTTGTTGCCAGCAACGCTTTGTCGTACTTTGGCCATGTTGATTTATGTACCGAGCTGTTCTCGCCCAGCTCATGCCAAACTTCTTCCGCTAAATGCGGAGCAAAAGGTGCGAGCAAACGCGCAAATATTTTAAGAGATTCATCGCTCACACCATCCTCCATTTTATTCAAACAAATCATCAGCTGACTGATTGCGGTATTAAACTTCAATTCTTTAATGTCTTCTCCGACTTTTTTTATGGTTTCGTGCAAAACAGGTGCAAAAGAATCTTCTTCTTTTTTGTTGCGAGACGAGAGCAACTTGTAAACCCTGTCAACAAAACGATACGATCCTTTTATGTTTTTCGTACTCCATGGTTTTTGAACATCAATAGGTCCCATAAACATTTCATACAATCTCAAAGTATCTGCTCCGTACTCGCGCACAACATCGTCCGGATTTATAACATTACCGAGAGATTTACTCATTTTGCGACCGTCTTCCGCCAGTATCATTCCTTGATGACGAAGTTTCAAAAAAGGTTCATCAAATTCCGTATAACCAAAAGCATGCAAAACTTTCGTAAAGAAACGTGC
>DRNP01000045.1 GCA_011322135.1 Candidatus Kaiserbacteria bacterium
AAAAGAACGAATTGTTCCGGAAACAAGATACGTACACCTGCTCAATTTATCAATTATGAGATATTTGGGAATAATCTCAAAAAGTTTCCTAATGGGAAATGGATGAACACAAAAAGCAGAATCTCTGTAATCATCAAATTCTACTGTTACAAGCAGAGTTACAGGTGCCATTTCCAAAGTGGAATTGTGTTTGTTATCCACCATATTGGTTGAAAACTTTTTAGCCGAACTCGGCGTAATTTTATCCTCTCTTTTGTAACAGATCCTCCCGCACAATTCAATTTGTTGAGCCGAAGTCATCGTTTCAAAGCGGTCCATAATATGCGCCGATGGTGGAACAACAACAAGTTTGTCGTAGAATTTCAATTTTATCCCTCCTTAAAGTTTGCTCCATTTCAGAGCTTTTTAGAAAACAATCTCCTTTTTCAAATCAACAATACTACTGAACTAATCTAAACTAGAGTGTACTTCTTTTTCTAAAAGAAACAAATAGAGTGTAATTTATACACTAAAATAGTACTTCAAATTATTTATTACAATCAATCATTGCAATTTTGTTTTCATCATGAGAATGGTTATTCTTTAACGCGAGGTTTTCTTTAAAAAAATCTTTTAAAGAAACGCATTGAAGAAATAGCCGATTAGTATTATTCCGATGGTAACTATTCCAAAAAATATTGCCAGCAATTGCCATTTAATAACTTTTTTCAAAATTAACGCTTCAGGAAGTGATATACCGACGATTGCCATCATTAAAGCGAGCGCTGTTCCGATAGGCACTCCTTTACTAACTAGAGATTCAACAATAGGTATGACACCGCTCGCATTTGAATAAAGAGGCACGGCTAAAATTACGGCTAACGGCACTCCCCACCAGCCGGCTTTTTGTAGATATTTTTCAAAAAAACCTTGAGGAACATATCCGTGTATAAAAGCACCAAGTCCGACACCGGCAATAACATAGAAAATGATTTTTCTTGTTATTGTGAGTGCCTCGATAGAAATTATTTTCAAAACTTTTGAAAACGGAAGCTCTTTACGTGCAGGCATTTGTTTTTTGCTTTGCATTTTCCAAACAAAATCTTCAACATACTTTTCCAAATGAAGTTTCCCTATGATAAAACCGCCCACCATTCCAACTAATATTCCAGCTAAAACATAATATGCTGTAATCCTTAACCCAAACATTCCTATAAAAAGAGCCAGAGCGACTTCGTTTACGAGAGGAGATGTTATTAAAAAAGAAAAAGTTACTCCAAGCGGTATCTCAGCTTCAATGAATCCTATAAAAAGAGGTATCGATGAACAGGAACAAAATGGAGTAATTGCTCCAAAAATCGTAGCTAGAAAATAATCAAGTCCATAAAATTTATGTTGTGTAAGGAAGTCTCGCAGTTTTTCAACGGGTAAATAATATCGTAGCAAACTCATTACATGAGTAATAACCAAAATCAAAGCGATAATTTTAAAAGAATCGTAAAAGAAAAATTGTACAGAATCGGCTAAATGAGAACCGGCTTCCAATGCGAAAAGATTAAATGTTATGTAATTCGCAAGCCATGAAAATGGATAAAATATACTCATTTTTTATTTAAGCTAAATGACATCAAAAACTCCACAAGTAGGGCTTGAACAAAAGACATTAAAATTATTACGATTGATAAAACAACAGTATAAGTAACACCGAAATAAAGAATTATAATCGGCAAAAATGCAGGCTTAATCGAGCGGTTGTATAAAAAAGAAGCCACTTCCCCATTGCTGATCCCTTTGTTTCTTAAATCACTAAGAAGCGGGTACCAAACATACATTGGTCCTGTAGAAATGATTCCGCCAATAATTATATAAAACCATGATTTTATTTTGCTTCCACGCAGATGCTTTATTATAAAATCATTGTCGATGTATTTATTTACGAGAACCATCAATATAAAGATAAAGGCAAATATAGGAATAATTTTAATGAGTGTTTTTATAAAAAAATTAAAGCTTGACCAAAATATTGCCGGATTACAACAAAATAATGCAAGATATATAAGTGATATCGCCAATAAAAAGTACCAAGATTTGTTAATTTTCATACGCCGATTTTTATTATGAAGCTTGTAATAAGAGCTACAAAAATAGCCAAAACAAAAGCGGATATGTTTCGTATCACGGCGAATTTCATTCCAAGGATTTTGCCCTCAATTGGCAGTTGAATAACACCGACAGAAACCCACGTTACGATAAAAGCCGTAACGGCAGTCAAGCCGACTCCGTTTTTCAAGAATTCGCCACCTAAAATGTAACTATTTACAGGTGCACCTGCAGATATACTTCCAAACAGACCTCCTATGATTGAGTCTAAAAATGTTCCGTGTCCGAATACTTTTTCGTATACATTTTTTGATAGAAATGAGTCAAGCAATCCTATAAGTAATAAAATACTTATAAGAATAGGAACCATATTAAACAACGCTTTGGTGGATTTCTTAATTGATTTTTTCATAAGATGCATATCAGTTACAGTACTTGAAATTTGGGTCTTTATTATCTTCGGTACCGGTCGGCATTATTTGCAATGTCGTATGTGCAATTCCATATTTATTTAGTAGAACATTTCTAGACTCCGTAAATACGTTATTTAATTTTGTTATATCTTTTATCTGTATGTGCGCGGAAAGTATTGGAGTATTTGAATTCGTTGACCATATATGCAGGTCGTTTATATTTACGACGCCGTTTATAGCATTCAGACTGGCGCGAACTTCTTCGTATTTTATATTTGAAGGAACAGAGTCCAGTAGTGCGTTCAATGTTTCTTTAAGAAGATGAAAAATACTTTTTGTTAAAAACAGCGCAATCAATATGGAAATAATCGGGTCAACGATATTCCATCCTGTGAAATAAATAATCACGGCTCCAATAACGACACCAAAAGATACGAGCGTATCTTGAAGTGAATGTAGCCATACGGCTTTTATGTTTATGTTTCGGTCAGAGTTCTTAGAAAGAATCCATGTAGCGAAACCATTGCCTATAACTGCAAATATACCGACATAAAACATTTGGATACTCGATACCGCAGTCGGTGTAAAAAGTCTGGAAATGCCTTCATAAAAAATATAAATTGTCGCAATAAGTAAAACTAAACTATTTACAAAAGCCGTAACAAACTCCACCTTTTTATACCCATATGTCTTTTCGCTGTTGGTTGGGAATGTGGATACCTTTTCAGACGCATACCCCAGAATCATTGATGATATGTCTGTAGCATTATGAAATGCATCTGAGATAAGCGCCAAGCTGTTTGACAAGATGCCCAGAACAAATTCAAAGATTGTTATGCCTATATTTATAATAATGGCGATAATTAAGTTTGATAGAGTTTTGGGAATGTGTTTGTTAGACATAGATTTTAGTTTATCAGCATAAATATTTTTGCTGATACAAATATTAAAATTATTCCTATTAGAATCTGGAAAGACTTTCTCCATTTATCCGGAAAAACAATTTCAGTTAACTCATACACAAAGTGGATACCTGCAAATGTAGCTAATCCGAGTAGCATGTTTTCATAGAATACAGCGTTTGTTTGATTTAATATGTAATGCCAAATTATCGCAAACAATGAAGCAAAGAACGCGGTAATCGTATTGCCCAAGTAAACTTGCCCCGCATTCATTTTCCCTATTTTGATTGCAAACGGTATTTTTAACGACTTAAAAGATGTTCCGACAAACCCTATAAAGAACCCACTAATCCATGGACCTGCCAAACCGCATATTTTTGAAATTAGAGGATTTGCTTTTACGTATTCGAGCTCGTGTTTTTGAAAATGTATAAAGACAAGCCTTGCTCCGTAAAGTATCGCAAGTATCCCAAGCGTAATTATCAATACATTTGACGTTGTGTATTCAAACAAAACGCTACCTATAAGTGATGCAAATAGTGCAAATATTGGAGAAATTAAAAATAATTTTATCTTTTTTTGTTTTGGTAATTGATATATTTTTGTTTTATTTTGTAAGATTATCGTCAGTGCTCCAAGAGCAATTACCCAAAGAAATACGTTTATTGAGGTTTTTATGCCGAAACCAAAAAGAAACAATAATAACAAAATTGCAAAAAATCTATCAAAACGAATACGAAGTCCGGCTGTTACAAATCCAACTATTATAATCGTAAGTGCAAATTGTGTAAGTAGCATATTTTATATATTTGAATTTTCTAAAATCGCAGTCTTTATCTCTTCATCGTCGGGCATTCTTCCTGCGGTTATTATTTTGTCGTCGATAGCAAAGACAGGGCTTGACATTGCACCTAATTCTACAATTTTTGAGATGTCTGTGCTGTACTCAACTTCCGTAGTCGGTTCGATTTCTTTTGCAACCGCCAGAACTTTATTGTAAAGAGTCTCGCAAGTTGTGCATCCGGATCCTAGAACTTTAATATTTGGTTTAGTCATGATTTTAAAATTAATGAGCTGAAAAACTTTATATTGTCTTTAACCTGTCCGTCATATATTGAGTAAAAAACTTTTGCCCCGTCTTTTCTTGTTTTTAGAACATTTTGTTTTCGTAAAACTTTCAAATGATGAGAGACAAGATTTTGTGATAGTCCTAAGAAATCAACAATCTCGCAAACGCACCGTTCACCCGCGTTTAAAAAACAGATAATCTTAAGTCGGTTTTCATCGGAAACGGCTTTTAAGAACTTAACGGTATTTGATAAGTGCTCCTCGTTTTGTTTTGTTTTACAAGTGTATTTCATATATATCAATATATATTGATATATTAACAAACACTTAACCAAGATGCAAGTTGACGAAATGAAAATGGGTCCTGACCCCATTTACACTGCAAGAAATTGACTTGAAGTTTGCAAAAAGAAGTAAAAAATCACCTCCTATTGTTCTGTCACGAGTGGATGTTGAGAAAATTATCAAAGCGACTTATAAAGTGTAGGTGTATTATGGCGCACAAAACAAAGATGCTCGGAGCGTACGCTCCGAGCATCTTTGTTTTGTGCGCCGGGAGGGATTCGAACCCCCGTAGGCATAAGCCGATTGGTTTACAGCCAATTGCGATTGACCACTCCGCCACCGACGCAGTAAAAATCAGTATAGCTTATATATGCATTATTTCAAAATTAGTACAAGTATGTCTCGTTTCCCTTTTTTGAGCAGAGCCATATTGTTTTCAAATGCAGTGCTTTTAATTTCTGTATCTGCTTCTACGAGCACTCCATTTAGTGATACTCCCTTCCCTTCTATTAAGCGGCGCGCATCATTTTTTGAACCGGCAAGACCACTTTTTGTGAGCGCTTCGATGACGGTTACGTTTGCATCGACATGGAGTGTCGGAGCTTCTTTTTGCACAATTTTTCGAGCGTCAGCAGAAAGCGCTGAAAAATGTGTGCTCCCAAAAAGCGCGTTACTCGCTTGTGCCACAGCTTGTGCCACAGCTTTCCCATGCACTATTTCAGTTACGCGCGACGCGAGTGCATTTTGGGCTGAACGCTCTCCCGGATTTCTTTCATGGAGAACCATCAGTGCTTGAATCTCTACGATTGAAAGAAATGTGTAATATTTCAGATATGTTTCAAGTCCGTCATCAGGTAAATTTATCCAAAATTGATAAAACGCAAATGGCGAAGTTTTTTTCGAATCGAGCCATATCGCATTACCTTCACTTTTACCGAATTTTTTTCCGGAAATGTCAGTAACAAGAGGAATTGAAATGGCGTACGCTTGCTCTCCTTTCTTTTTACGGATTAAATCCACACCGGAAAGCATGTTTGTCCATTGATCAGACCCGCCGACTTGTAAGTTGCAACCGTACTTTTCATTTAGCGTTAGATAGTCGTATCCTTGTAAAAGCGCATATGTAAATTCTGTATAAGATATACTTTCGTTCGGAGTCTCGAGACGCTTGCGGATGATGTCTCTTTTTATTAAGTCATTTACTGTAAAATATTTGCCTATATCGCGTAAAAACGGGATGAGCTTTACGCGAGTCAACCAGTTTGCATTGTCTACCATTGTAAATGGCGTCTTTCCAAGTATCTTTTTAAGTTGACGTTTAATGGCTCGAGTATTTGATGCGAGGGTGCGAGAATCTAAAAGCGAGCGTTCACCCTTCTCTCTCGGGTCACCAATCATTCCCGTTGCACCGCCGACAAGGAATATAAGTTTGTTCCCCGCCAATCCGAGTCGCTTCATAAGTAAAATCACAGCAAGATTTCCCACCTGTGCAGAGTCGGCTGTGGGGTCTATACCAAAATATACCGTGCGCGGTTTAGAAAATATTTTTGGAAGCTCGTCTACTTTGTCTGCAACGAGCCCGCGGGATTCGAGGTCTTCTACGATATTCATATTATTGGAAGTATAACAGTAAATACTCAAGTTCAAAAATAGCGGTATGCGTTATCCCATCATGCATCTCTTGTCTTTTATTTAGACAAGAATCCACCTGCTTGAATTTCCCACAATTTTTTGTAAAGATTTTCTTTATGTGAAAGCAATTCTTTGTGTGTGCCGGAGAGTTTTGTATTGCCATTTTCCATTACGATGATACGATCCATTTTCATAACGGTAGAAAGTCTGTGTGCGATTGCAATAACTGTTTTATTTTGCATTAGTGTTTCAAGAGCACTTTGTATGAGCGCTTCGGATTCCGAGTCTAGACTCGATGTTGCTTCGTCCAGCACAAGGATAGGAGCGTTTTTTAGTATTGCGCGTGCAATAGAAATACGTTGACGTTCTCCGCCTGAAAGTTTTATACCGCGCTCGCCCACCATAGTTTTAAACCCTTCCGGATATTGTGAAATAAACTCCATGCAATGTGCTTTTTCAGTAGCTTCGAACACTTCTGCATCGGTCGCATTTGCGCTACCGTAGCGAATATTCTCCATGAGAGAGCGGTGAAATAAAATTGCCTCCTGCGGAACAAAAGAAATGTTCTCGCGCAAGCTTTTCTGAGTAACCTCTGAGATGTCTTGACCGTCTATGTTTATAGACCCTTTTTGAATATCATATAAACGCAATAGCAATTTTGTTATTGTGGATTTTCCCGCTCCTGATAGTCCAACGAGCGCGATTTTTTCTTTTGGTGATATGTGCAAGTTGAAATCATTTAACACAAGATGCCCGGAATCATATCGGAATTGTACGTTATTAAATGTAATACCTCCTTTTGATACGGAAAGTTCCTTTGCGTTTTTCTTGTCCACAATTTCTTGTTTCATTTCGATAATATCCAGCATCTCAGTTGCTTCTGCAATTGATATATTAAATTGGCGCATGTCTCTTCCAAGACTCCACAGGCGTCCAACAAGATTTAGAACATAAACCTCTATGAGTACAAAATCGCCCACGGTAATCAATCCTTTTTTCCAAAGAAAAACAGATCCGATTAAAAGACCGATTTCGATTACAAAAGCCAGGAATGACTGTATAGCTTCAAGCCACTGATCGGCAGTCCATACACGTCGTGTTATGTTATACCAGTTTGAAATGGCAGAACTGAATATCTTCTGTTCATATTTAAGTGTTGCAAAAGATGTTATTGTCGAGTGGTTTACTACGGCATCTGATAGTGCTCCAGTCACTTCGCTGTCCGCTTCGCTTGACGCTTCTCGCATTGGTTGAAGTTTTCGTTGTATTAGATATTGGACGTATACGAATACAATTGTCCATATCAGAAGTCCCGTCCCAAGAATGACATTTCGAAACATGAGCACACCGATAGCTCCAATTGCAAATATGAGTGCGGGTAAAAAGTTGTAAATAACATTATCCAACAATCTTTCAAACTCTCTTGAAAAACGAGTTACCCGTCTCGTCAGTGCACCTGTAAAATTTGAAATAAAAAACTCATGAGAATGATGAAGGAGTTTTTCAAACGAATCGTTATATAGTTTTTCCATGACGTGTAACTCCATGAAAGCCAAGGACATACTTCGTATCCTGCGAAATATTTTGCCTGCGAAGTTGATACTCGCATAAAATCCAAGAGCGACGAGTATTGCATAAAAAGCATGTGAAGACCGTGAGCCGGATGACAAAATATTTATGATATCGCGTAAGTACAGAGGTGCTATTACACTTGCAGAACTTGAAAGAAGAACACCAATAAGTGTGGCAACAAAAAGCCACGGATATTTTAAAGCGTAACGTAGATATATACGCAACACAGACCCCGTACGGATAGCTCCGTTTTCCAATTTTGAATTATGAGACATTATTTATATATTATAACACAATACGATATTTAGGCAAGATCTATGTTAGCGCGAACAAGCCAATGAGTGGAGCGGATATCCACCAGAAAAAATACGTCTTTGGTGCAAAAAGTGCGTTTATTGCAGGTGTAAAAGAATGCACGGCGCGTACGGGGAAAACTTGATACGCAAGAGCAAATAAAAATCCTGCTCCGAGAAGTGAAAGTATGACAAGACTAATTGTCCCTAAAGATATAAAATCTGAAACAACAACACGACGCAAAATTGTATAAGTTATTGCAGAAAGACCTATAAATAATGCGACATCGGAAATAAGCGCTGTGCGAGCTGGAGCACTTGGCAAATAGTGCATGAACGGAAAAATAGTATAAAGAGCGAGTCCGGAATAAAGCGAAACGATGAGTGCTACAAAAGGACCGCGACCGATATAACGCGCAAATATAAATAGTGCGCCCGCAAGTATTATGATAGACAGAAAGTCGCTCGTTATTGATGAAAAATTTATCGACACATGTGTAGCAAGTTGTTGTGCTTGAGTAAGTGCTGTATTCATAGATATATTATAAAACACGCGCGGGCAAATGCCCGCGCGTGTTTTATAAGAACTGTTAATAACATTTACAACCCTTCTTTTCTCAGCTCGTTTATTGCTTTTTTTGCTCGCGATGAAAGTTTGCGCGGAAGTGAGACTGTTACACGAATAAGCAAATCACCTTTATTGTGCGCGCTTTGAACGCCCTTACCGCGCACGCGTAACATTTCCTCCGCTTTTGAAAGTGGCGGAACCTTTACTTCAATAACCTTATCGTTAACAAGCGTTACATTTACTTTTGTTCCCAGAAGCGCGTCGGTCATCTTTACAGGTAATTCCATAACTAAATTAGCACCTTCTTTACGAAATACAGAGTGCGGTTTTACATGTACTTTTACATACAAATCGCCGGATGTGCCCCCCTTCACGGCTTCGCCTTGCCCAGGAAGTCGAATCATCTCTCCGTCATCTATTCCTGCCGGAATTGCTATTGTTATTTCTTCTTCGCGACGCAATACTCCCTTCCCTCGGCATTCGCTACATACTTCTTTTGGAATCTTTCCGCTACCGTCACATGTTGTACATGGTCGAACCGTTGTAAAAGCACCGAGTATAGAGTTTCTTGTTTCGTGTATACGACCTGAGCCACCACAATCCTTACAGGTTTCCATTTTGGTTCCTTTTTTAGCTCCTGAACCACCACACACGTTACATGTGCCGACTTTGGCAATAAGTACAGAACGCTTTGAACCTAGCACTGCTTCCTTAAACTCTATCTCGATATCGATTGAAATGTCACGTCCGCGAGCAGTGCGCGATTGACCGCTTCCACCACCAAATATGTCGCCGAATCCGCTAAACATATCAGAGAAGTCAAACTCTCCATATTGTGTACCGCC
>DRNP01000046.1 GCA_011322135.1 Candidatus Kaiserbacteria bacterium
AATCATTTTTATATAATAAGCCAAGAGCGATACGAATTCTCTCTTTAATTTGTACCGTGGATATTTCACCAAGTCTTTTTGTTTGCCAGTTAGTTTTCATGATTTATAATAAAAATTGAAAATGATTTTCATTATACACACAATTATTTTCAGAATAATTGTTTTGATGATTTGGTGAT
Organism: Candidatus Kaiserbacteria bacterium; assembly: GCA_011322135.1. Classification (GTDB taxonomy): domain Bacteria; phylum Patescibacteriota; class Minisyncoccia; order Phycocordibacterales; family Phycocordibacteraceae; genus C7867-001. Next base: position 180 of record DRNP01000046.1, read on the forward strand.
ATATACATTGGATTTTTGTCCATCAATTTTAATGCTTGTTGTATAACAAACAACCCAATACCTTTCCCTGAGATATTGTGAGCATGTATTCCTCTTACCCCATTATTAGACAACGAGACAATCTCTGATTTTTCCATTTTTAAACTAATCATTGAGATATCCAAACTTTTTGCATCACTAGAATAATTTAAACGAATTTCACTATCAGATTTTGTGTACTTTACAGCGTTTGAAAAAAAATTGTACATGATAAGACTAAACATGTTTTTATCAATAAGAACCTTACAATCATCTTCGAAGAAGAATCTTATCTTCACTTTGTTGTTCTCTAATTCATTGATAAATGGTGTGCATTGATTTAAAATTGCCCTTTTTAAACTGACAGATACTGGTTTTATTTCATATTGTCCTCCTAAGTAAATTACCTCGGTACCAAGTAGATGAGCACGCATATCAATAACTCTTTTCTGTATGTAACAAATTAAATCTGCTGCATTTTCCTTATTATCTTCAATTATCTTCACAATTTTTGACATGGACTCTGAATAAGAGTCGCCATAAAATTTACTATCTTCGGCAAATCCTTGTATTTTCTGTCGAATCTGTCCTTGTAATGTATTTAAAACATGAGCATGTGCACTTATTTGCTCCTTGTGCCGCTTAGCGACATCAAGCGCAACGGTTTTGTATATATTAACGGTTTTCTTAAAAATTTTTGAACTATTCAGCATATCCCTCTCATTTTCTACTACAATCCAAATACTTATGTTTTCTATTTCTAGATAAACACTTTTTATTCCAACACCCTTTTTGTTATGTTTAGAAAAGTTTTTATTATTTTGAAGATCTTCCATTCTAGAAAATCCTTGCATATTCCCAGCAAGAATTTGACCATTTTTATCTTGTATTTGAAAATAAATCACTTGAGTTTTTTTAACCCTTCTCTTATTTGATCTACAAAGTCTGTCACATCATCATCTTTCCTCATACGATCATCCGCAATGTTAAACAACTCGTTCATCGTTGTATCTGTTGGCATAGAAGGTTCTGCTGTATATAAAACTATATATTTAGATTTTTCATATCGAACTTTTAGTTCTCTCACTAAGCCAGCTCCTTGATGAAGTGGAGATACAAACTTACCTACACCATCAAAATCAACAAAAATTATTTGAGAGTTTTTAACATCTGCATCATCAATATTCTTAATATCTTTAACTTTTTTTACCCTATAACCATTCTTTTTTAAATTATCCACGACCGGCATATCTAAGTCATCAACAAAAAGAATATTTACATTATCTTTCGTGTAGTTTTTTTTATGCCAATTTTTAGGATTTAAAAAATACCAAAAATTGTTATTAAATTTATTCTCTATTTTAATTAAATTAATATCAGGCATATAGTTATAATTTAGTGAAAATGTTGCTAATAACTTTTTTACTCTCCGTATCTAGATTACTCATCTCCTTCAAAATTTCCTTCGGTTCTCGCAAAACCACCTCGTCATTTTTATTGGGATTTTTTACTGATAGGTCAAAAGTTTTTTGATCAATATCTTTTATGTCTATAGTCCATGAATTGTTGCTATCAACTTTAGTTTTTTGCAGTTCCACAAATCCCGCCAAATCATTTTCATTGAGCGGATTGCCTTTGCCGAGATTGCGGTCAAGATTGAGCTGATAAAACCAAACTTTCTTTGTCGGCTTACCTTTTTCAAAAAATAAAACAACGGTCTTTACTCCAGCACCTGAGAAAACTCCGCCCGGTAAGTCAAGCACTGTGTGCAGATTACAGTTTTCCAGTAAAAGTTTCCGCAAACTAACTGAAGCATTATCTGTATTTGAAAGAAAAGTATTTTTTATAACAATACCGGCTTTTCCACCTGCTTTAAGGATTTTTATAAAATGCTGTAGGAATAAAAAAGCGGTCTCGCCGGTTTTGATGGGAAAATTTTGCTGAATTTCCCTGCCAATACCGGCTCCGAAAGGTGGATTGGCAACGATAATGTCAAAGCGGTCTTTTTCTTGGATGTCATTTATGTTTTCTGCAAGAGTGTTGGTATGCCTGATATTCGGCGCTTCAATCCCATGCAAAATCATATTCATAATACCAATAATGTAGGCAAGAGATTTTATTTCTTTGCCGTAAAAAGTCTTATTTTGCAAAGTTGCCATTTGCGCGGAAGAAAGTTTGGCTTGATTTTGAGTTAGGTAATTATAAGACTCCACCAAAAATCCGGCACTTCCGCAAGCGCCGTCATAAATTGTATTGCCAAGTTTTGGAGCTACCACTTTTACGATTGTTCTGATAAGCGGTCGTGGTGTGTAATATTCCCCGCCATTTCGTCCAGCATTGCCCATTTTGGCAATTTTAGCTTCATAGAGGTGAGAAAGTTCATGCTTTTCTTCATAAAGACGGAAATGCATTGTATCCACAACATTCAAAATTTCTCTTAATTTATAGCCACTGGAAATTTTATTTTTAAGTTCGGAAAAAATCTCACCAATTTTATATTCAATTGTATTGGGCTCTTCTGCTCTAAATTTTTTGAGATACGGAAATAGTTTATTATTTACAAAATCTCTAAGATCATCTCCATCAAGCGCTTTGTTATAGTCTAATTTTCCATCTCCGTCTTTAGGGCAAGCCCAAGCAATCCAACGGTATTCCGGAGATAAGATATATTCATATTTTTTACCGGACAAAATGGCGGATTTCTTTTTGTCTTCTTCTAAATCGTCCAAATATTTTAAAAACAAAATCCATGAAGTCTGCTCCACATAATCAAGCTCAGTTCCGCAACCTGAATCGGTACGAAGAATATTGTCTATGTTTTTAAATGATTGCTCAAACATAATTTATTTCAAAAGTTCGCTACTGGAAACCTCCAATGCTTTAGCTATTTTATCTAATGTTGAAAGAGTTGGATTCATTCGACCATTTTCAATGTTGCTGATATAAGCCCTATCAACATTCAAAACTGTCGCAAGGTCTCCTTGCGACAGATCCTTTTTCAAACGTAATCTTCTTAGGTTTTCTCCAAGTTTCTTTCCTGATTCCATATTTAACATAATAGTTAAACTTGCATTATCTTACAAGAGTGCATTATAATGCACACAGTCTCACATCTAGTTTCCGCCCATTCATTATTTAAAAAAATCCCTCTTGAGAGGGGTAAAAGTATGGAGAGGCGAAAACGGGATGATGGCGGAACACCGAGTGGAGCGAGGCGCTGGTGGTATGAGTTAGTGTTACTAACAGACTCTAATGCGTACGCATAAACTTGGAGTCACAGCGCGCTCGGCGCGTGCGATTACTTCTCGCTACGCTCGAAAAAAGTTCGGATTTCATCATATAGACGGAGTAAGTTAGTACAAAAACTTGTATTTTGTTTTTCCTCGGCTCCGGCTGGTAAGCGGAGCTTTCCACCGTTCACCTCGGAGGTGAATAAAACTACACCCACACTGGATGTGTTTTGTTTTTCCTCGGCTCCGGCGGTAGGACTCGAACCTACAACCAACTCGTTAACAGCGAGCTGCTCTACCATTGAGCTACACCGGAATGTGTTTCTTTATACGAATACTCACACGGGCTTCGCAAGATACGAAAACCGCAAATTGAGTATAGCTAATTTATTAGCGCTTTGCAAAGAGTGATTTGATGTAAATTACAGCTTCCATATTTTAAACACTTTAATACAAGGCGTGGAAACACATTTGTCGCTACAGGCAACGGGGCACGAGCCTTCGGCTCGTGCCCCGTTGCCTCTCATGAGGAAATACTATCTATAATATTCCATACTTTTACATAAATATTTTATATAAAATGTAACGCAATACATATTTAATGCTAAAAATTGGAGTGCTGTTTCAGCTATCAAAGGCATTGTAAGCACACGCGGATTTTTTCTTTTACAATTCCTTATTGTCTTGTTTTTCTTTGCTCGCAACAATGTATACTATATTTATTATTCCTAATAGCAAACAATTATGATGTATTTGAACGGTTATGGTGGAGGTTATGGTATGAGTATGTTAAATGGTCTATTCTCTTTCGTCATTTCAGTACTATTTATTGTACTGATTGTTATCGGAGTGCGGTATCTATTACGTGAGTTGCATGGTGGAAAATGCTGTCTTGGTCTTGGCAGAGGCACCGGAGCACTTGCAACACTTCGAGAACGCTATGCACGTGGCGAAATAGACACAAAAGAATTCGAGGAGCGACGCAAGATACTTATTGAACAATAATACAGTCGCCAAAAAAGACCGCTTCGACTTTAGAGCCGAAGCGGTTTTTTTATTTTTAGCGAATTGCAATCGTGTCATGCTCTCTCACAATACGTGCAAGCTCTGCTTGTGTTTTTGGAACATGCTTAATATTCACATGACCGACGACACGTATAATCATACGTTGGCAGATACCGAGTGCGATACTGGGGTTTATGATTTTTTTCCCAACTCGTACTTTATTTTTCTGATCAAGCAAAATATCCACTTGGTTGTGTTTTCTAGCGTTCATTGTATCTGCAATTACACGATACCCAACCTGGTGTTTAACAATTCCATATCCACATGTCTTTGAAAAAGACTTCCCGTGCTCTATGGAAATAACAGTACCAAATGGAAGTTTTTTGGCGAGGTCGCGAGAACGCGCCGCTACCACTTTTGGATTTGAATATACCCCACTTGCCGTTACAAAAGGAGACATGTCTGTTTGCTCCGGAACTGCATTATATGACGTAACTGTTGCTTTAAATATCGGACCACGTAACGGAACTTCCGTATCAGAAACCTCCTCCGGCGACTGCGAAACAGCCACAGAATGTGCTGGCTTTACAGGAGCGTGGATAGTTACGCTAGGTAAAACGAAAAGACCCATAAGGGCTACGGCGATAAATGTCATGTTTAGAAGAAGTATTTCTACTTTATGCTCTGCATACTACCACATTGACACTAACCGTGTCAAGTGCTGTAGTTGGTTAAATTACTTGAAAAGACGTGCCCGCCAGTACGAGTTATTCGGTTCATTATGCGTGCATTAAACAAAATATTCCTACTTAAATTATTTGATTTGCATAATATATAAATAAACTCTCCCAAGATATAAACAGAGGACGGCGTGTCGTTCTCGACACGCCGTCCTCTGTTTATTGGTTGTTCTTATTCCTGCAAATTACTCACCTTTCGGTTCAATAGTATTTTGCGGTTCGCCTTTAGCAAATGCTCCCAGATTTTCTGCAGTCGTATCAAGAATACGCTCGACAGCTTCTTGTGAATCGAAAGCAATGTGTGCTGTTACGATAACTCGTGGATGGTCAATGAGATAATGGTTTGCAAGCGTGGTTTTTAGCTCTTCTTCTCGTGGATGTGGCAACTTAAAAAGTCTTGCCTCATCTTGTATGTCGCCTTCCTCTTCAAGTACATCAAGCCCGGCTCCTGCAAGCACCTTTTCTTGAAGCGCTGTAATGATGGCTTCTGTTTCCACCACGGCACCGCGCGCTGTATTTATAAGATATGATCCTTTTTTGAACTCGTGGATATTATCTTTGTTTATCAGATGATGAGTATCCGGATTGTACGGAACGTGCAAAGTCACAATGTCTGATTTGTTCAAAAGTTCATTAAGTGGTACATACGTGAAGCCAAACTCTTTATCGAGACCTTCTTTTGGAAAGGCATCAAACGCAAGAACGTTCATCGCAAACCCTTTCGCCATTTGTATTGCTTTAACACCTATATGCCCCGTCCCAACGACACCGATAGTTTTTCCGGCTAAGTCAAAACCACGCAATCCTTCCTGTGAAAACGAGCCTGTGTTTGAAACGCGTTTGTATGCGTCATAAATATTTCGCGAAAGCGCAAGTATGAGAGCAAACGCAAACTCAGCAACAGTATTAACTCCGTACGACGGAACTGTACATACTGTAATACCGCGCTTTTTAGCTTCTTGTAAATCTATATGGTCGAAACCTGTAGACCGTGTGGCGATAAGTTTCAGCTTTGGGAATAAATCCATTTCGTTAGCACCCAGTTTCGTCATGATAAATACAGACAATGCTTCCGCTTCACTATCACCTTTCAACGGCTCATCACCATTTGTCATACGAAACTCTGTCTCCCACCCCGCTTCCGTGAGCTTATCTTTCAAATATTCTTCCTCCCAATCTTCTTCAGCAATATATACAAGTTTCATAATATAGATTAAATAACTTAAATTGTAACTTCTTTTTCTATCGAGCAAAGACGCTCATATTTTTCGCGACGCACTTTCTGACCAAGACCCCCCGCCTTAATTCCATGCGCTCCCATTCCGTACGCAAAATCCGCAATGAAAGTATCATCTGTTTCTCCGGACCTATGCGAACAAACTGTCGCCCACCCTGCAGAGTGTGTCTTTTTAACGGCTTCCGCGGCCTCGGATACGGAACCAATTTGGTTTGGTTTAATGAGTACGGCATTCATGCTTTTCTCTTCGATGGCATTTTCAATTCGTTTAGGGTTTGTAACTGTAATGTCATCTCCGATAACAAGCACCTGCTTACCAATGTCTGCCGTCAGCTCTGTAAAACTTTTAGAATCTGTCTCTGCAAAAGGATCTTCCACAGCATGGAAAGGAAACTTCCCTACCAAATCAACATAAAGTTTTCGAAGCTCTTCACTTGTATAATCTTTACCGATGAGTGTATATCCACCATGGTCATTTCGTAATTCGTTTGCGGCAGAATCGATAGCAATAGCCGTGTTTTGATGCTTCTCAACAAGTTTTGTCAAAAGCTCAAACGGTTTATCAAAATCCGCAAAAGCGGGCGAATAGCCTCCTTCGTCTCCCATTTGTAAATCATCTGTTTCAGATTTCAGCATCTCTCCAAGTTCTGCAAAGCCACGCTCTGCAGTAGCGAAAGATTCAGTTAATGTCGCCTCACCGACCATAAAAATATGCTCTTGAATCGGCAAACGGAAACCGGCATGCGCTCCACCATTCATCACGTTTACAAATAGGCGCGGTGCAGATGGAGTAGTTCCGTAAGTGTCTGCGAGATAACGCCAAAGAGGAACGCCTGCCTGAAGCGCAAAAAGTCGTGTGGCTGAAATAGAAACAGAAAGTATCGCGTTAGCTCCAAGCCGAGACTTGTCCGGTGTTCCATCAAGCTCGATTAAAAATGCATCTAGCTCTTTAGTTGATGCAAACTCACGCGTAGAAATGGCTTCAGCTATCTCTCCAGTAACGTTTGAAAGAGCTGTCGACACGCTACCGTCTTCGTCTCTCAGTTCTTTCGCTTCGTGAGCTCCCGTGCTTTTGCCTGACGGTACAGATGCTTTCGCTTCAAGTTCTCCCGAGCGAAGTGTCGTTTCTATAGTTGGTTTTTCACGACTGTCCGGTATCGAACGAGCTCCTACAATTTCAATACGCATATTTATTTTCTATCTTTAATTTCTTTTTCAAGTTTTGCCACATTCACCATTGTCTTCACAACAACATCAGGGTTCAAAGACATGCTCTGAATACCGCGCTCCACAAGGAAATCTGCAAAGTCCGGTAAATCTGAAGGACCTTGTCCACAGATTCCGATATATTTTCCACGTTCATTTGCTTTTGCGATAACCATCTCAATGAGTTTCTTCACAGCGGGGTTATCTTCGTTTCCAACCCCACTCAAGATTTCAGAGTCTCTATCCAAACCGAGCGTGAGCTGTGTCAAGTCGTTACTACCGATAGACATACCATCAAAGCGGTCGAGGAAATCATCCGCCAAAAGTACATTACTCGGAATCTCACACATCATGTACACTGGAGTCGCTTTCTCTCCCGGTCTGGCAAATGCTGTTGGCACTATTCCGTGTGCGATAATTCTGCCTATCACTTGATCTGCTTCCTCCAGAGTTCGGCAAAAAGGAACCATCGGTATCACGTTATCAAGTCCCATTGTCTCTCGCACCATTCGTATCGCCTCTACTTCCAGCGCAAATGCCGGCTCGAACTTCGGGTCATAATAACGAGAAGCTCCACGCCAACCAATCATCGGATTAGCTTCTTTCGGTTCGTACTCACTACCGCCTTCAAGCGTGCTGTATTCGTTTGTTTTAAAATCCGAGAATCTGACGATGACCGGTCGCGGATAAAAAGCTGCGCCGATACGTGCAATTCCATACGCCAACTTTTCACGATAGAAAGCTACCGGGTCTTTCCACCCAATCATCTTACGTCCGATAGATACACGAGTAGCAAGCGGAAGTTTGTCAAAATTGAGAAGCGCAAGCGGATGAATACCGATATGTGATGCAATGATGAACTCTTCACGTGCAAGCCCGACACCTGCTACCGGCAAAAACGAGTGCTCAAAAGCAAGGTCCGGAGTAGCGACGTTCACCATAACCTTTGTGTGCGGTTGTGGGATTTTTGTTATGTCATGCTCATGGATTTCAAACTCACCGATACCATCATAAATAGTGCCTTCACTACCGATAGTATCAACAGTTAACTCTTGACCTGTCTTTATTTCTTTTGTTGCGTTTCCGGTTCCGACAATAGCCGGAACACCGAGCTCTCTGGAAACAATAGCCGCGTGCGAAGTACGACCGCCACGATCTGTAATGATTGCTGACGCCATACGCATGATTGGCTCCCAATCAGGGTCAGTCATACCTGTTACCAATATTTCGCCTTGCTTAAAAGTATTGATTTTCTTTGTGTCGAGTATAACGCGCGCCTTCCCTGTTGCTATTGCGGAGCCGACAGAAATACCGTGCACTATTTCTTTACCGTGTTTTTTTAGCTCGTACTCTTTCAGCTTTGTAAAGTCACGCTCCGCCTGAACTGTTTCAGGACGCGCCTGCACAATAAACAGTTCGTTTGTTTCTCCGTCTTTCGCCCACTCCATGTCCATCGGAGTCCATTTGTCCACGCGGTCTGTGTAGTGTTTTTCAATCATTATTGCCCATCGTGCGAGAGTCTTTACCTCATCGTCCGTAAGCACAAAAGTGCGTTGCTCTGTGGAAGTCGTCGGAATTACTTTTGTTCGTACAATACCGGAAATGTCATGCCCTGCATAAATCATCTTTTTCATTTTGGCACCCGGTACTTTGTCGATAATCGCATTTTCTGCAGTATCTATGGTTGGCTTGAAAACAATATACTCATCCGGAATCACGTGTCCTTGTACAATCATTTCTCCAAGACCCCACGTAGCATTCACAACAACAGTATTCTTGAAACCGCTTTCAGTGTCGACAGAAAACATAACACCGGAAGCCCCTTTGTCTGAACGCACCATTTTCTGCACACCTGCAGAAAGTGCAACTTTCATGTGATCAAAACCTTTGTCTGCTCGATATGAAATGGCACGGTCTGTAAAAAGTGACGCCATTGTCCACTTCACAGCTTTTACGACATCTTTTCCTCCGCGAATTCCCAAATATGTCTCTTGCTCGCCGGCAAAAGAAGCCCCCGGCAAATCTTCAGCCGTGGCGCTCGAACGCACCGCCACGTCAGCGTTCTTTCCGTATCGTTTTTCCATCTCTTTATATGCCTCCATAATCTCATTTGCGAGATCTGCAGGTAACTTTGCACGATGAATTGCTGAACGGACTTTTTTACCACGCTTCGACAAGTCTTTAAGATTTCTCGTATCGAGACCGTCCAATGTCTTTTCTATAAAGTCATCGAGTCCCGTTTGTTTTAGGAAATAGTAGTATGCGTCTGCAGTAACAACGAACCCTGACGGTACGTTTACTCCTTTCGGTGTCAACTTGCTAATCATTTCGCCAAGAGATGCGTTTTTACCGCCGACTTGCGAAACGTCGTCCATACTAATATCTTCCATCCAAAGAATATGTGCCATATATAATTTTATCGTTACGCCCGATTTTTAAGAGCAATAATAAGATCTGAAACATTTGCACCGGTATACCCCGTAATGAGCGCGTCTCCGAGTTTCGTAAAAAAATCATACGATCGATGCGCATCGAGATATTCACTTATCATAAGCTCATGCTCCGAGGCATGTGCTTTTGTAATATTATCACACAGTGCCCCTGCGTTTTCCGTATTGTCATGCCCATCGGAGGAAAACGGCATGAGCAACTCATCATCGCGTATGCGAGCAAGAGCGGAAAGTGCCATTTCTTGAGAACGACCGCCTTTCCCGGCTTTTGGAGTTAACGTTACGGTAGATTCACCGCCGTAAAGAAGAACTGTTCCTTTCTCAGCGTTGTCCAGCTCGTCTAACACTTGCGAAGCAACCTCCCTCGCTTCACCTGAAAATCTGTCTGTAACTATTTTTGGTATATAACCAAGCGATGTTGCTTCGCGTGCCATTGCTTGTAATGCACGAGTATTTGTAACCAAAAGTTCATTACGAACACGTGCAAAATATTTGTCATCTTTTGGTGTTTCCATTAGTTGTAGTCCGTCAAGCGCTCGTACATTATATTTTTTTATAACGGCGAGGGCGTCGTCTACTGTCGTATTGTCACGCACCGTCGGACCGGACGAAATAAATTCAATATCATTCCCCGGAACATCAGAAAATACAATACCTATGACGCGCGCGGGATATGCGGTCTCTGCGATGTTCCCTCCACGCACGAGAGAGAGATGTTTTCGCACAGTATTCATTTCTTCGATTGAAGCTCCGGCATCCGTAAGCTCTTCAAAAACAGCTATTTCCGTCTCAACCGTAACAGGCGATTTGGGCAAACATAAAAGAGTTGAACCTCCGCCGGAAACTAATACGATAACCAAGTCATCTTCTCCGAGCGAGCTAAGTGTGTCACGCAAATGCTTCGCTGATTCGACATTTTGTTCCGACGGCACCGGATGTGTGCCAATAAATGTTTGTATTTTCTTTAGTGGTAAATAGTTCCCTGTATCCTCAACATCAATAATAACTCCTCCGGCAATCCTATCTCCAAGCACTTCTTCCAAAGCGTACGCGGCGGTAATCGAACTTTTACCTGCGCCAACAACCCACACATTTTTTCCGGAAGAAAGTGTGTATGTTTTGTCTGCGACAGTTAGTACATCGTCTTTAATACTGACCGCACTTGAAATGGCGGAGCGTGTATCGATGGACTTATATGCAACTTCTGCGATTCTTAATGCGTCCTTACGTGCTTGTGTTTGTGATAACGCGTCTGTATTTTTTATCATCCGAGTCATAAATTAATGAATAATTGAATCTAATTAAAGTATCTTACATAAGATAATAACAGACTGTGGTGCGGAATTACGCATCAGTATCCACTTTTGTATTCATATTTTATATCTCGTCTCTATAGTTACACGTAAAATAATCCATATATATAATGTGTGTGAAAATTATACTCGCTCATTAACCATTATGAGCATGTGTGTTACCGGACTTATTTTTTTGTTTGACTGCTCGTATCTTCTCGTATGTCGATATATGTTTTTGTAAATGGTCTGCCAAAAAAATTCGTATAGAAAAAGTTTAAACCATATCGAAATCCGATAATAATGAATCCTTCTTTGGCAAGTCTTCTGCCGGACGCCTTTATTGGAAGTGAAAATGTCCATTTAACTTTTCCAATTTTGCGTAAGCGTCGTGCGACATCAGTATCTTCACCATAAAAATCAATTGATGTGTCGAAACCGCCTGCACGCTCGAATGAATTTCTACGAAAAACAAAATTCCCTCCTTGCAGCATTGCTCCAATTCCAAAAAGTTTTAAAATCTTATCAACAACATAACCTCCAATATAAAAAAGTTTTACAAAAAAACGCCGTGGTGCTGAAATGTCGTAATAAATGAACGGTCCCGAAAGCGCCACGAGTTTTTCGTCACGAGAGAATTCAGATAGAACAGTCTCGAGCCACCCTTCCGGAACAATAGTGTCCGCATCAATATTTGCCACAAGCTCTCCTGACGAAGCGGATAACCCCGCGGAGCGTGCTCGCACCAAACCTTTTTTTGGTTCATCTACCACGCGCGCCCAAGAAAAACTGCGCGCCACATCTCCGGTGGCGTCCGTACTTGCATTATTTACAACGACGACCTCCGAATCGCATTTTGTGCGGGCAATTTCTTTTTCTATCGACGAAAGGCATTTTTGTAAATACTTTTCTTCATTATGCGCAGGCACCACAAAACTGATATGCATGTATACACTATATTATATAAATGATGTAAAAGAAAAGACCGCGCTCGCTATCGCTCGCGCGGTCTTAATTGATTTCTA